>JBHEMP010000027.1:0-6214 GCA_046262515.1 Candidatus Dormibacteria bacterium
TACGACCACCTGGTTTCGGCTGGCTCGGACCGTTTCCCCCTCTGCTTCCGCGGCCCCAACCGAGCGTCCCCCGATCAATGCGATCCCCCCACCCACCATGATCAGGACGATCGCCACCCAACCCAGGCCGACGGCGTCGAGCAGGAAGCCCCGAAGGCTGACCAGGCCGGCACCCGGACGGAAGAGGATGGCAAGCGCGAAGATCGCCGCCAGGACGATCAGCAGGAGCCCCAGCCCCTCCCGTCGCTGCGGCTCCGTCAGCTGGATTTCCGGGATCCGGAGGGTCCGCGGGGTACGACTCTTAGTGCTCCGCGCACGGGCAGCAGGACGGCGAGTTCGAGAACCACCGCGACTGCCCTTGCGGGGCGCGGCAGGAGCGGGGGTGCGACGTGTGCGGCGACGTGTAGTAGACATGTAGTAAGACGTGAACAGTTGCGTTCAGGCGCAGTCTAACAGCGTTCCACCCCGATGGGTGCCCCAGGCCCTGTTTAGACCTCGACCACCACCGGCATCACCATCGGTCGGCGCTTGGTCTGTTCGTACAGGTACTTCCCGAGGAGGTCCTTGATGTTCTCCTGGAGGATGGTGGCGTCCAGGGCTTCCCCGCTTGAGCGGGTGATGGAGGCCACGACCCGGTCCTTGGCGGACTCGATCAACTCCTCGGCGCTGCCCAGGTGCACGAAGCCACGGGTCACCACGTCGGGGCGCCCCACCACCTCTCCCGTCACGTGGTTGACGCTGACCACGATCACGAAGATGCCGTCCTGGCCGAGGTGCTTGCGGTCGCGGAGGACAACGCTGCCAACATCGCCGATGCCCAGGCCGTCGACGAACACGTACCCGGCGTCAACCTTGCCGTTCTGCTTGAAGTGATCCTCGCCGACCTCGATCACCGCGCCGTCGCCCGCCACCATGACGTTGCCCTCCGCCAGTCCGACCTCGGTACCAAGACGGGAATGGTGGACGAGGTGACGGTCCTCACCGTGGATCGGAACGAAGAACTGCGGACGGACAAGGTTGAGCACGATTCGCAGGTCGGCCGCGGAGGCATGGCCGGAGACGTGGACGCGGTTGCGCGTCGAGTAAAAGACGGTCGCGCCGTGCCGGTAGAGGTTGTTGATGGTGCGGTGGACCAGCGCCTCGTTGCCGGGAATGGGGGTTGCCGAGAGGATGATGGTGTCGCCCTTCTTGACCTGGACCTGGGGATGTTCCCGGGCGGCGATCCGCGACAGGGCGGACAGGGGCTCGCCCTGGGCGCCCGTGCTCAGGACCACGGCCTCGGCGTCCGGCAGGTTGTTCAGCTGTTTGACCGAGACCAGGGTGTCCGGGGGGACCTTGAGCAGGCCCAGCTCCTGGCCCAGGTGAATGTTGTTGCTCATGCTGCGGCCCACGACCGCCACCTTGCGACCGAAAAGGTGAGCCGTCTCGAGGGCCTGCTGGAGGCGGTAGATATTGGAGGCGAAGGTGGTGACGATGATCCGCCCCGTGGCGTGGGGAAAGATGTTGCGGAAGGCCTCCCCCACGATCTGCTCCGAGCCCGTGCTGCCGTCCATCTCGGCATTGGTCGAGTCGGACATGAAGAGCCGAACCCCCTCGTCCCCGTACGCGCCTAGTCTCGCCATGTCCGTGGGGCGCCCGTCCACGGGGGTCTGGTCCAGCTTGAAGTCCCCCGAGTGCAGCAAAACCCCAGCGGGGGTGCGGATAGCCAGTGCCGTCGCGCCCGGGATGGAGTGTGCCACGTGGATGAACTCGACCGCGAAGGGCGGCAGGTTGACCACGTCGCCGGGGGCGACCTCGTTCAGGCTGACGTCCCCGAGGCGGTGGTCCTTGAGCTTGTTGCGCACCAGCCCCAGCGTCATCCGGGTGCCGTACAGGGGAACCTTCAGGGCGCGCAGGACGAAGGGCAGCGCGCCAATGTGGTCCTCATGCCCGTGCGTCAAGAGGATGGCCTGCACACGGTCGGCGCGCTCTGTCAGGTAGCTGATGTCCGGAATCACCAGGTCGACCCCCAGCATCTCCTCTTTGGGGAACATCAGGCCGGCGTCGACGACCACGATTCGTTCCCCGTACTCGATCGCCATCATGTTCAGGCCGATCTCCCCGAGACCGCCGAGGGGGATGACGCGAAGGACGCCGCTCACCGCGCCAGCGTAACCGGAACCGGCATCAGAAGAGCGACAGCTGTTGCTCCTTCCCCCGCGAGCCAGGCGCGGCGGCGGCGGCCACGCGCCTCGCTTCGATCACGTCGAGATATCCGCGGACGCGTTCGAAATCCGCCTCCAGGGTCTGTACCAGGAAGCCGTTATAGAGGGCCGCGGCGGGGTGGTACAGGGGTACGTAAGCGCGCCCGTCGCGCTCCACCAGCGTCCCGTGTATGCGGGATATGCCCTCCGATCCGGGTAGCAGCCGCTGCACCGCGTGACGCCCAAGGAGGAGGATCACATCGGGGCGAATGAGGTCCACCTGGCGGTCAAGGTAGGGCGAGCACGCCAGCACCTCATCGGGCAGCGGGTCTCGGTTCGCCGGCGGGCGGCACTTCACGATGTTGGTTATGTAGACGCCTTCCCGCGCCACCCCGATCGACGCCAGCAACCTGTTCAGGAGCTGGCCCGCGGCGCCCACGAACGGCTCGCCGGACACGTCCTCCTTCTGGCCCGGCGCCTCCCCGACGATCATCACCCGCGCCGCGGCGTCGCCGGTGCCCGGCACAGCGTTGATCCTGGTCTGGCAGAGGCGGCAGAGCGGACACGCGCGGACCTCCCGCTCCAGATCGGTGAGGCTTGAGGCCACCCTTCGGACTTAAGGCGCCGGGGCGGCGGTGTCCACGCGGAGGGCGAGGTCGCCGGCATCGCTGGAGCGCAGGTCGGTGATCACCCTGACAAGTCCGTCGAGCTGTTCTGCGGTGATCTCGTCCATCAGGAGAGGCAGGCGTGTATCGCCCACTTCGACGCCCAGGGATCGAAAGAGGGCCTTGGTGGGGACCGGGCTGGCGGTGCAGAAGACGCCCTTGAAGATGGGCAGGAGAAGGTGCTGGAGATGCGCGGCTCGGGCGTTGTCGCCCATGCGCTGGTACTCGATCATGGCCTTGATGCCCTGCCCCGCGAAGTGGCCGGCCACGCTGATGACCCCGTGCGCGCCCACGGCCAGCATCGACAGGGTAAGGCTGTCCTCCCCCGAGTAAACCCGGAAGCCCGGGTCCATGCCCGCACAGACGGCCGCGCACTGGCTGAGATCCGGGCTGGCCTCTTTGAGGGCGACGATGTTGTCCACCTGGGAGAGCCGGATGGAGGTCTGCGCCTCAAGGTTGGCGATCGTCCGGGTGGGCACGTTGTAGAGCACCAGGGGTCCATCGATGGCCGCGGCGATTGCGGTGAAGTGCGCATAGAGGGACTTCTGCGGCGGCTTGTTGTAGTACGGAACTACCGCCATCACCGCGTCTACACCCACCTTTTCAGCCTCGCGGCTCAGATGGATAGAGGCGCGCGTGTCATACGTGCCGGTCCCGGCGACAACCACCGCGTCGGGGACCGCGGCCCTGACCGCCCGGAACAACTCCAGCTTCTCCGCGTCGGTAAGCGTCGGCGACTCCCCAGTCGTGCCCGCCACCACGACGCCGTCGTTGCCGTTGTCCACCAGCAGGCGCGCCATGCGCTCCGCACCCGCGAGGTCCAGCCCGCCGTCCCGGTCGAAGGGCGTGATCATCGCAGTCAGCACCTGTCCCAGGTCCGTGGCGGCGCGGCTCATCGGCAGAGTCTAAGGGGGTGATCCGGGCGGAGCGGCGCTCCGGCTAGGGCTGGCTGCCGAATAGCAGCTCGGCCACCTGCACGGCGTTGGTGGCCGCGCCCTTGCGGAGGTTGTCGGAGGCCAGGAAGAGCGCGGTTCCCCTCTCGTGGGACAGGTCCCGGCGGATGCGACCCACGAAGACCTCGTCGCGCCCGGCGGCGTCCAGGGCCAGCGGGTAGACCTGGTTCGCCGGGTCGTCACGAACGATGATGCCCGCCGCCGCGCTGAGGGCCGCCCGGACATCGCCGGTGCTCAGGGTTTTCTCGGTCTCGATCCACACCGCCTCGCTGTGCCCGGTTTCCACGGGGACGCGGACGGTGGTCACGCCGAT
Source organism: Candidatus Dormibacteria bacterium (assembly GCA_046262515.1). Classification (GTDB taxonomy): domain Bacteria; phylum Chloroflexota; class Dormibacteria; order DASZGP01; family DASZGP01; genus JAXDLW01. The sequence continues at coordinate 4,115 of JBHEMP010000027.1, forward strand.
GGCCAGCTCCGGGAAGCCGAGGATCTTGCGCGTCTCGGCCACGATCTTCAGTTCCTCCTGGTTGTATGCGAACCCCGCCTCGTCGTCATCGAAGACGGGCCGGGCCAGGGGCGGCATCGAGGCGTCCATGACCCAGCCGCCCGGCACGACATTGCCCTCCAGGACGTGGGGGTAGGCCTGCGCGCGCGGCGGCTGGCCGGTGGCCAGTTCCTTGCGCTGCTGGTGAAGTTCGTCCACCAACCCGCGGCCCGCGCCCGAGGCCGCCTGGTACGTGTCGACGAGGACGCGGCGAAGGGGTGAGAGCTCGCTGATGGGCTTGAGTACCACGGTGAGGGGGATGGCGCAGCAGTTGGGGTTGGCGATGATGCCGGAGTGCGTGGCGGCGGCCCCCGGGTTGACCTCCGGGACCACCAGGGGGACCCCCGGCTCGAGGCGCCACGCGGAGGAGTTGTCGATGACCACCACGCCCGCCTGGACGGCGAGGGGTGCCAGTTCGCGACTGGCCCGGGCGCCGGCGGAGAAGAGGGCCACGTCCAGGTCACGGAAGGCCTCGCTGGTCGCCTCGACGACCCGGTGGGGCTCACCCCGGAAAGCCACGCTGGTCCCGGCGGACCGGGCTGAAGACATGGGTCTCAGCTCACTGATGTCCAGGCCGCGTTCCTCCAGGACCCGCAGCATGGTTCGCCCCACAACGCCGGTGGCGCCAACCACTCCAACGCGCAGCCCCATCAGCGCCCCATCAGAGCCCGAGGACCTCGTCCAGGCTGCGGTAGAAGCGCCGGGTTTCGGCCACCCTGTGGATCGTCGCCAGAACCCCCGGCATGAATGCCTCGCGGCTGGTCGTGCGGTGGGCGAGGCTCAGGGTCTGACCGAGGGCCCCAAAGACCACCTCCTGGTCCGCGACCAGCCCGGGCAGGCGGAGGCTGTGGACCGCGATGCTGTCCTGCACGCCTCCACGGGCATGGTTGATCACCACCTTTTCCGGCCGGGTGTAGGCGAAAGGCTCAGCGCGGGCGGCGGCCAGGCGGCGGGCCGTAGCCACCGCCGTCCCGGATGGTGCATCCAACTTCGCCTGGGAGTGGCCCTCGATGATCTCCACGGCATCGAAATAGGGCGCCGCCGTCTCGGCGAGGCGCATCATCAGGACGGCGCCGATGGCGAAGTTGGGAATGACGGCGCCCCCTATCCCCTCCCCCGCGGCGGCCAGGGAATCGACCTCCGCCTGGGAAAGGCCGGTGGTGCCGACCACCGGGGCAACGCCGGCGGCAAGCGCCATCCGCGCATTGGCCAGGGCCGAACGTGGGGCGGTGAAGTCCACCATGACGTGGGCACCACTGAGGGCCGTTTGCAGGTCGTCATTGAGATCGACCTCAGCTGAGACAGCCATCCCGGCGGCGCCATTGACGGCGGCGGTCACGGTCCGGCCCATCTTGCCGAGCGCGCCACAGACCACGATGGAGAGCTGCGGGGAGGCCATGGGTTCAAGTCTATGGGCGCTCGAGCGACGGCCAACGACTTGCTGGGGCGGGCCGCTTACACCCGCACCTTGTGATACGCACAAATGTTCGCTATACTTGGAAGATCATGTTGGGGGGCTGGGGGGAGGTTGTGTCCGAGACTCGTTTCTCAGACGTCCTGCCGGTCGAGCCCTGCGACGACCAATCCGCTATCGGCTGGCCATACCTGCTGGTCGAGGAGTCCATCGACACCTTCGAGGACCGTCCCATATCGCTGCACACCGCCGCCGAGATCGGCGAGCAGATCGTCAGACTGGGCAGCTATATCTCCCGGCTCAAGCTGGAGCAGGCGAAACTGGTCGGCATCTTCGACATGTCCGGGGAGGCTGTAGACCAGGGTTCCAACAGCACCGTCGACTGGGTCCGACACAACGCCCACCTCTCAGTGTCCGAGGCCACACAGCTGGTCGCCGTCGGTCGCCAGGCGCACCGGCTGCCGGCGAGTTCGCAGGCGCTGGTCCAGGGCGAGGTGGGGTTTGGTCACCTCGTCCAGATGGCGCATGTCTCAGCGTTCTGCGCGAAGTCCAAGCACGGCGACGGCTTTGACGAGGGAGTCCTGCTCGCCAGCGCCGCGATCGAATCC
>JBHEMP010000028.1:0-13468 GCA_046262515.1 Candidatus Dormibacteria bacterium
AAGACGCTGACGATGCCTGAACAGCAAGTCATCATTGGTCAAGGACGGATCCTCCCTTTGAGCTTTAGACACCCAAAGTTTGGGTCCGTCCCCTTACACCTGGCTACTCCCCAGGTGTCGCTATATCTCGAGAGCCGTTCAGGTTAGGGGCCGGGGCCGCTAACGCACCAGGCCTCCCGGCGATCCTCGCCGGATAGTGCGGCGGCTGCACCCGCCGCACCGGTTGCCGGCCGCCTGCGCTCGGCGCTTGAGCGAGCGCGCAGCGAGCGAGGGCAGTAGCTGAGCGCAAGACCAGGGCCGGAACCGCCAGATCGGACCTCAAGTGCGAAGCGCAGCTTGCGCGCTGAGCACGTCAGCGAAGAGCCGCTCCCGGCGCCATCGCTCCCTGTTCCCAGAGGGCAGACGGCCCGCGGGTTATGGGCTTATGGAATCGTGATCGTGGCGACTGGGATGTTTTCGGCGGGGCGGGCGCCGGCGCCGATCGGCAGGTGGACCATCAGCAGGCCGTGGACCGCGTACTTTCCGGATGGCAGGCGTGGCAGGGTCGCTGTGAACTGAGACACCTGGCCGTCGGCGATGTCCTGGATACTGATGGCATGGCAGCGGATCCCCGCGGCCGGCGTCGGGTCCAGCCGGCGGCCATCGGGCCCGACGGCCCACACGACCAGGGAGGGCACGCAGCCTCCGTCCACCTGGAGCGGCCCGGTGACCTTGACGGTGACGTCAACAGTGCCCGCGGGTGGCTGCAGGGTCAGCGCGGTGGTCCATCCGTGCGCGCTCGCCGTCGCTGCTGGCGTCGCTCCTGACGTAGCCGCCGGGGTCGCTTTGGCAGCGCCACAGGATGCGCCGGCGCAGGTGGTGCTTCCGCAGCCTGCCTGGAGTATTGATAGCCCGAGCACCACAACGCCAAACCCGCCACGCAGTCCCACTCGCTCAGCCTGGTCGACCCGGGAGGACCGTGAGGATCCGCGGCGCGAGTTCGGCAACCATTGGCAAACTCTACGGCGCGTTTCGCGGGAAGCACGTACGTCAGGGCCCTAGGAGCGGGTCTTCGCTGGCGGGCACGGCGCCAGCAGGCTGATTAGGCTTGGCGATATGGACGAGTGGCAGTTGGAGATGGACGAGATCCGGAGACGGGTGGCCGAACTCAAGGCGCACAACGGTGAAATCGTCATCATCGATGAACTGGAGGCCGAGCTGCGGATCCTGAAGTCCTTCTACGAGACATCACTTGACGTCTTCGAGGCAGGCAAGAACGACCGGGCGGCCCAGCAGGGACTGGTGGCCGAGCGCTGGGGCGACTGGACATACCGCAACGTCTACAGCTACGTGTATGACCGGGCGATGGAACTGGAACCTGGCCGCCGCGAACTCTCTTCGCTGATCCCTGAACAGGACTACATCGGCATGCTGCGCGAGGCCGCTGAGTGAGTCCGTTCGCCTTCCAGGCCCTCGCCGAGGCGCCGGAGGCGGACCGGGCGGGGCGGGGCCCCGGGCGGCTCAGGCTGAGCGCCATGGATGGTGCCGTCGTCCCGGGGGGAAGGCTGCGGGTCTCCCTGGGTCCGAAGATCGTTGGCAAGCGCTATTTTCGGCTCGCGCTGGAGGTGGACGGGCGCTCGCTCCGGTTCGTGGAGGCGCTCTTCAACGACGGCCCCTACCCTGGTCAGAATTGGGTGGAGATCTACGACCTCGAACGGCCTCCGGCGCTGGAGGGGGAGGAGCACTTCGCGGAGTTGCTGAAGCCCTATCTCAAGCCGGTGGCGGACGCGATTCCTGCCGGCGGGCACCTTATGGCCGAGTACGAGAAGCTGGACTGGCACACCACCCAGCGCGGGCTCCTCGCGGGGATCCCCCCGATCGCCACGCCACTCGGCGGCCTGCTTTTCGACCTGGGCGTGGGGGACAGCTTCAAGGACTGGTACTTCCCCGAGGGGGGAATGGAGGGTAACCGGAAGCTACAGGGGAATCGTGCCTACACGGATGAGCAGCGCGTGGAGATGCGCACGCGTAGGTCGGCTGAGCTGGTGGCATTCCTGGAGGGGCCGCGCCACGCTACCGAGGAGATTGATGCCAGGGCCCGACTGGACGGGAAGCGTCTGCTGGAGAGCCTGGGAGGCTGACCTCGCGGCAAGTCGCTTCGGTCACTCGTGGCTGCGGCGCAATCTCCAGAGCGGCATGCTGACCAGTAGCCCACCGACGACCAGGCAGAGCACCAAACCCGGAAGGTGCCCGCTCGCCGCGGAAGTATTCGGAAGCGTGGGCGGGCCGCCCGGTCCGAGGTTGACTGCGGCGCCCGCCACGCAGACTGACCAGTTGTTGCCGAAGCCCCGGTTCGGCGCGCGATCGAGCGGCGCGCTGAAGACGAGCCCAGAACCGATAACCCCAATGCCCCCGATGGTGAGCGCGTAGGGTTTGCGCACGGCCGGGACGCCCGATGCGACGGGGACGACCGCCTTTCCGACGCCGTCGAGAGGAACGTCCACCGTGATGGTGCCGCCGGGTCCCGCGCTGAAGCTCCCGGAGGTGAGGTGGGAACCAGTCTTCAGTTGATTGGTCGTGGCGTCGAACTCCCCCCAGCGGTACGCGCGAAGCTGGTCCGCGGGGGCTGGGATCGGCTCGGCTGCCTCGGTGGCGTAAATCTTGCCGTCGGGTCCGGTCCAGGCGACCAGGTAAATGGTCATGGTGGTCCCGGGCACTGGGACAAGGGAGAGGTTCGATAGCTGCAGCGTGGTCGTCAGCGTCTTCTTGGTGGCATCCGCGGAGAAGGAGACCGCGGTCACATCCGCGGTGGACGTGTCGCCCGGCAGACCCAACGGGTCAGCAGCGTCGCCACCGGCATCAACGACCACGTTCGCACCGTTACACACGTCTTGCGGGGGGAGGGATGCCTGCTCCAGCGCCTTGCAGGATCGCTGAATCGGCGCGCCGGTTGTGGCGCTGAGCCCCTGGCACTGGCGGGTGTAGGTCACCTGGTTAGCGTCCGCGGTGTACGCGATATTCGCCCCTCCCAGGGGATCGAGGTCGACCTGGAAGAAGTCGCCCAGGGTACGGTCGCCTCCGAATACGCTGCAGTTGAGCCCCTGGTCGCAGATTGAGCCACGGTGGCTGATATCGGTTGCCGGCGACTGCGCGAACGTCGCACCGCCATCGAAGCTCTGCGCGAAGCCCACGCGCCAGACGTTGTGGCAGCTGTTATTGACGCCGCTCGCGTCATCGATCGCCCCGGTGGCGCCTGAAGGGCATGGGCTCCCCGATGGCGAGGCCAGGCTCCCGTTATAGAACACGACGTCGATGGCGCCCTGCTTGCCTCCGACCATCCAGGGGAACATGTTGCTGTGACTGGGGCCCTGGTCGACCTGCACGGGCGTGGACCACGTGTTGTCGGCGGCGGGGTTCGTGGAATGGCTGACGAAGATGTGCCGGGTGTCCGACCACCCTACATAGACCCCTTGTCCGGCGTCTATGCCGATCACCGGGAAGTCATGGGCCAGAGCCGTCATATTGGGGTCCGTGTAAACGACGTGGTTGGTCCAGGTCACGGTTCCCGGCGCAAGCGGCGTGCCTGGCGTGCAGCTGACCGCGCATGGATCGCCAACGGCGATATACATGACTCCGCCTGAAGTGAAGGGTAGGTAGAGCTGGTGGTTGACCGGGTTCACCACGAGCCCGCCAAAGTGGTTGCTTCTCGCGGTCGTGAAGACGGTTGGGGTGATCGCCACGCTGTTGCTGACGTACGTGTATCCGCCGTCGGTGGACGCGCTGAGCAGGATATTGCCGGTGGCGTCGTGAACGGTCATGTAGACCTGCCCCAGGGAGGTGTCGGCGGCGTTCCACTGGCGATCGACGCCGGTGCTTTGGATGCTGGTGTTGTTGGCGGGAGTCCGGAACGTCTGACCGAAATCCGAACTGGTGTTGGTCGTCAGGTTGGCCAGCGTGAGGCTTGAGACCGCCACGTTCGTCTGCCCCCCCGCCCCAGTCAAGCCCCCGATAGCGATATCGCAGTCGCCTCCGCCGATGCCGCCGTAGTCAGTGTCGAACTTGCCTCGATACTCGTAAGCCTTGCCGGCGCCGTTGAAGGAATCAGGGTGAAGGGTCCAGAAGGGACATCCGCCATTGGGGATGCCTGCCGGAGCAGCGACGTAAACGTGACCCAGGGGATCGACGCGGATGCTCGGTTCGTTCGAATTGGTGTTGGCCCCGCCCTGGTTCAACAGCGCGAGTCCGGGGATGAACCTCGCGTTGCCAATGTTTCCCGCGGCGACGGGGGCGGGGCCGGTCACGATGGTGCTGGTCAGCGTTACCGTGGCCTGCGAGTCCGTGGCGTGTGGGGTCGTCCCCACGACAGAGCGGATATGCCAAACACCCGGCATGGGATCGGTGATCGCCAGGTCCTCGAAGTGATCAGTGGTGGTGTCCGGCGACCCGGGGCCGTACTCGGTAGCGTCGGGCGCGATCGCGAAGACATCCATGTCATTGCTATCAGTGCCTGGCCAGGTGTATTGGATGGACATCGTGACGATGTGGCTGGCGTAGTAGGTCGTGGGCGCCGAAGGCAGCGTGACGGTGAGGTCATAGTTGGAGCACATCAAGGGCGTGGTCTGCGGGCATGTGGTCTCAATCGAAGCGGGCGTGCCGCCCGTATTGGCGCCGGGACCAATGGTGTCGAAAGTGATCGTGCTGGTCTGACCGGGGCTTATCGAACCGGAGCCGGCAGCCCGGGTAGGTACAGCCAGGCCGAATGCCAGGGCCAGCAGGAACACGACCATAAGCAGCGCTCGCGCAACACCCGCCCTGTGCCAGCTTGCACCAAAAGCCATTGCCATCAACTGCCCTTCCTGGTGAACGAGATCCCCCTGGGCGGTCGGATGACCACCCGACCGGCGCCGGCATTGAACCAGCTGGCCAGCGCGACCTGCGCGTCGAGACAATGAGCAGTGTACCTATTCCGTACTGTCCGCCGCCAGCGTTTTTTGCCTCGTTCCTGGCTGGCACGGGCAGCCGATGGCCTGCTATCGGGGCGATGGCAGCGCCACCGCCCCGGAGTCGTGCTTGGACTAGTCCAGCTCCATGGCCCCTTCGGCCTTGGCGTTGGCCTTGTCCATCTTGTGCACGTGCTCGTCCTTCCACCGGCTCTCGAGGCTCTTCTGCAGCCCCGACATGGTGGTGTACTCGAGCTCCTCCAGCGGTAGCCGGTGGGGCTCGAAGGGCCCGTGGCGCCGGAGGTACTCGCCTACCTCGTTGGCCTTGGCGCGGGCCAGGTCGAAGGCCACGTCATCGAACATGTCGCGCGGCTCGCCGAGGCGGCCGTTGGCCAGCTGGAAGCCGAGGCAGATGACCCGTGGCGGGCCGTCGAAACGTGATGGCTTGGAGCCGGGCTGGGAGGTGGGCATCAGCGGACCCATGTGGGAGCCGCGCATCCACCCGGGAACGATGTGCGGGAAGGCGAAGGGCTCCAGCGCCTCGCCCACGGCGGGGAAGCCGGACTGGCAGCGAACCATCATCACCGGGTCGTCCTTGCCGACGTAGCGGCCGGCGATCATGGTCAGCTTGGTGGTTGAGGCCACGGCGCACCACTCATCGGTCCAGGTCTTGGGCCGTATGTGGTCGATGACGTACCGCCCGGGGGCGCCGAGGAACATCAGCAGGTCGTACGACTCCTCGGGCGTCTGCAGGTCGATCGTCTTGCCCTCAACCGCGTCGTGGATGGTGAAGATGAAGCCCTCGTGCATCTTGGTGTCGATAACCAGGCCTGGGGTCACCATGGGGTCCGCGAACATCCTGTACAGCGGCATGTTCCAGGCGCCCGGCGCGGTCTTGTCGGCCATGAAACAGAGCAGCGGCTCGGATGGGCGCTCGACGAACTCGAACTCCGCGGCACCCGGGCCCATGCCCTTTACGTTTCCGCTGAACGCATCGACGAGGAGGTCCTGTCCCGCGCCGTAGAGGTGGAGCTCGTGGGCCACGCCGGCGGCGCCTTCGAGCGCATCCCAGGCCAGCTTGTGGATGCCCTCGTGGTCGATGCCGTTGTAGTGCGTCATGATCAACTGGACGTCATCGCCGCACTCGGTGACGTAGTAGTCCTCGAGGATGGTGCTGTTACCGAGGATCTCCCGCGCCTTCGACAGCAGCGCCGGGTGAGAGGAACTGTGCCCCACCCAACCGCCGACGTCCGCCTTGATCAGGCTGACCGTGACCTTCCGACCTTTCTCTGCCAATCTTCGCTCCTTTCCTGTTCTGCGCACGCGTTAGCGAGGCGGCGGACTGGATGACCTGGAGGGGGGCGCCGGGTAAAGCCCGGCTCGCACTCTGCAGGCGCCGACTCGAATACAAAAGCCGCCGTTATCATATCCCGTGCCCGCTCCACCGGACAACAAAGTGAGCGCGCGCGGTGGGTTGATCCTGCTGCTGCTCGCCTTTGTCGGCGGGATTACCAGCCTCGGGATCGAGATCGCCGCGTCGCGGCTGCTGGCGCCGTTCTTCGGTACTTCGACGTACATCTGGGGAGCCCTGATCGGGCTGATCCTGCTTTACCTGACCATCGGCTACTACGCCGGCGGCGCGGCCGCGGACCGCTGGCCGCGGGCAGACTACCTCTACGGCGTCACCGCCGCCGCGTCGATCCTCGTCCTCCTGATCCCGCTCGTCTCGCAGCCGATCCTGCTCTTCTCGCAACATGCCCTCAACCCCGGGCCGGGCTCGGGGTACGACGTCCCTGGCTTCGTCAGCGCGCTGGTGGCCGTGATCCTGCTGTTCGCGCCGTCGGTAATCCTGCTGGGGATGGTCTCGCCGTGGGTCATACGGCTTCGTGTCGGCACGGTCGGGGAGACCGGGCGGGCCGCCGGCCAGGTCTACGCAATCTCCACCGCGGGGTCGATCCTGGGGGCCTTTTTGCCGGCCTTCTGGTGGATCCCGAGCTACGGGACGCGCGGCACCATCCTCGGTCTCGGAGGCGTCCTGCTGCTGGTCACGGCGATTGGGTGGTTTCGGGGCAACCCTCGCGCCGCCGGGGCGGCCGTGGCCGTTGGGCTGATGGTGGCGGGGCTCGTGGGGATCACGGGCGGCCGGATCAAACCGGCGTCCGAGGGAACGCTCCTCTACGAAGCGGATTCCGAGTACGGGTATATCCAGGTCGTCCAGGATGGCACCCAGCGCGAGCTCATCCTCAACGAGGGCCAGGCGGTGCACTCGATCTACGACCCCGCCCGGGTGCTGACCGGGGGTTACTGGGACCTGGCCGTGCTGGCCCCGCTGTTCGGTTATCGGGAGTGGAAAGGGGAGCGCCCCAAGCGGGTCCTGATCATTGGCCTGGCCGGGGGCACCGTGGCCCGCGAGTTGACCGCCGCATTTGGCCCGGGCGTGCAGATCGATGGGGTGGAGATCGACCCCCGGCTGGTGGACGTCGGCCGCCGCTACTTCGCGATGACCGAGTCCAACCTCCACCCGGTCGTCGCCGACGGTCGTTACTTCCTGGCCAACACCAGCACGCTCTACGACATGATCCTCGTAGATGCCTACAGGCAGCCCTACATCCCGTTCCAGCTGACCACCCGCGAGTTCTTCCTCAGCACCCGTCGGCACCTTACGACCAATGGCGTGGTGGCGGTCAACGCGGGCCGCGCCCCCGGCGATTACCGACTTGTGGACGCCCTCACCGGTACCATGGGCGTGGTCTTCCCCGAGGTATACCAGCAGGACACGCCGCGGTTTCTGAACACCGTCATATACGCCCCCAACCTGCCCACCCAGCCGACCGAGGTTCGCCAGAACCTCGACCGCACCGCGACCGCGGGGATCCCGCTGCTGGCTGACATCGTGGGCCAGTCGCGCGACAAACCCGTCCTTCTGAGCGAGCCCCACCTGCCCATCTACACCGACGACCTCGCGCCCGTCGAGCGACTCGTCGACAACATCATCTACAGGTTCGCCGCCGGGCGATGACCTTCGGGGCACCATTAAACTTTTGGGTGCCCGAGATCACCGAGACAGACATCCTCCAGGCGCTTCGCGGCGTCCAGGACCCGGAACTCAACCGCGATTTCACCGAGCTCAACATGATCCGCGACATCCGCATCGACGGCGGCGTGGTGTCACTGGCCGTGATCTTGACCACCCCCGCCTGCCCGCTCAAGGACGAGATCGGGGCCCGGGTGCGCAGCGCCGTGCTGGAGCGGGTCCCAGGGGTGTCGGCGGTGAATATCGATTTCGGCGCCCAGGTGGTGTCCTTCCGCGGAGTTGGCGACAAGCAGCCCATCGCGGGAGTCAAGAACGTGATCGCGGTCGGCGCGGGCAAGGGCGGCGTTGGTAAGTCAACGGTCGCGGTGAACCTGGCGGTTGCGCTGCGCAACTCGGGGGCGACGGTGGGGCTGGTCGACTCCGACGTTTACGGGCCCAACATCCCCACCATGATGGGAGCCCAGGGCACACCCTTTGGCGAGAACAACAAGATCATTCCGCTTGAGGCCCACGGCATCAAGCTGATGTCCATAGGCTTCCTGCTGCCCCCGGACAAGCCCGTGATCTGGCGCGGACCGATGATCGCCGGCACCCTCAAGCAGTTCCTTTATGACGTCGCCTGGGGTGAGCTCGACTACCTCGTCGTGGACCTTCCCCCGGGGACGGGCGATGCGCCCCTGACGCTGGTGCAGAGCATTCCCATCACCGGGGCGGTGCTGGTGACGACCCCCCAGGACGTCGCCGTTGAGGACGTCACCAAGGCCGCGACGATGTTCACCACCCTCTCTGTCAACATCCTCGGGGTCGTCGAGAACATGAGCTTTTTCCTCTGCGAACACTGCGGGGAGCGAACCGAGATCTTTGACCACGGCGGCGGAGAGAAGCTCGCCCAGCGCCTCGGTGTTCGGTTCATGGGCGCCCTTCCGCTGGATCCCAGGGTCCGTCTCGGCGGTGGCCACGGCGTACCCCTGATGGTCGCCGAGCCCCACTCCCCACTGGGCGAGGTCTTCAACAACGTGGCGGAGGCCATTGCCGGCGAGGTCAGCGTGGCGGCTGTCTCGGCCATGGGCGCTCTCCCGTTCAGGCCCGGCCCCAACTTCACCCCCATCGGCTGAGCTAACCCGGGATCCACCGATCAGCACCGGCGAGCTGACCCGCGGCGCCGTGGAGGCACGCGCGGCTGAACTTTTTGAACGCAGCTACGGGCGCCCGGCGGCCGAGGTTGCCGTCTCGCCCGGGCGCATCAACATCATCGGCGAGCACATCGACTACGCCGGCGGTACCTGCCTCCCTGCGGCGGTGAACCGCTACCTGGCGACAGCCGTTGGGCCAGGCGGCAGTGGGGTTCGAATCGTGAGCGAGATGTTCCCGGGGGATCCCGTCGTTGCCGCGATCGACGGGCTTGCGCCCACGGGAGGCTGGGCGGACCACGTCCTGGGCACCCTGGCGCAGCTGCGCGACCTTGGCATCCGGGCCGCGGTTGACGTCGCGGTGGTCTCCGACATCCCGCCAGGCGCCGGCCTCAGCAGTTCCGCCGCGGTGAGCATCGCGACTGCGCTGGCGGCCATCCGTGCCTCGGGGGCTGAGATCGAACCGTATGACCTTGCCCGCCTCAGCCGTCGCTCCGAGAACGAGTTCCTGGGCGTGCCCAGCGGGCTCATGGACCAGGTCGCCTGCGTCATGGGCAGGGACGACATGGCGCTCCTATTCCACGCCGACACCGAGATCGTCGAGGGGGTCCCCCTGCCGGTCGAAGCTGCATGGCTGGTGGTCGAATCAGGGATTGAGCGCAGCCTGCGCGGCAGTGGCTATGCGCGACGCCCAGAGGAGGCCGCCCGCGCGCTGGAGATCGCCCAGCGCCAGCGACGCGGGCTTCGCCAGCTGGTGGACCTGGTACCGGGCGAGGTGGAGCGGCTGGTTCTACCGCCCCCGCTCGATCGGCGGGCGCGGCACATCGTCGGCGAGAACCTCCGGGTGCGTCTGGCGGTCGCCTGCCTCGAGGCGGGTAACCTCGATGCCCTTGGCCAGCTGCTGATCACCTCCCACCGCAGCCTGGCTCGCGACTGCGAGGTCAGCCTGCCCGAGCTGGACCGCCTGGTCGACATCATGATGGAGGCCGGCTGCACCGGCGCTCGCGTGATGGGGGCGGGCTTCGGCGGGTCGGTCATCGGGCTGGTCGCGGCGGACATGGTGGAGGAGGCGCGCTCGGTCATCGCCGAACGCTTCAGCCCCCAGGGCGCCGCCGGGCACCGTGGTGGTGAGATCCACCATTTAAAGGTGGTGCGCGGAGCCCTCGCTTAGCCAACCCCCACAGCCCGTACACTCTGGGCCGTGGGTTCCGATTGCCTCCTCCTGGCCCTGCCCCAGGGGATGGAGCGGCAGCGCGTCGAGGGCTGGCGCTGCAGCCGGTTCGCCCTCGGCGAGGGTGAGGAACAGGGTTTTCACCGCAGCCAGGAGCCGCGTGGATCGTGGGCCGTGCCCGAGCAACTGACGCTGAGGGGACGTCCCGGGGATTCGGCGGCGTGGTACCGCAGCGAGTTCACCCAGCCCGGCTGGGGAGAGCGCACCCTCCTCCGCTTCGATGGTGCTTTCACGGCGGCCAACGTTTGGCTGAACGGTCGCCTGCTGGGCAGCCACTTCGGGTTCCCCGGCCACTTCGGGTTCGACATCTCCTCATTCCTGGAACCGACCAACGTGGTCGCGGTGTGCGTTGAGGCGGGCAGCGCGCCAGGCCAGCTACCCGCGGCGCTGTCGGCTATGGAAGATGAGGACGGACCATGGTGGCCGCTCGGGCTGGTCGGCCGGGTATGGCTTGAGCAGGTTGGAGCGGTCATCGTCGAGTCGCTCGAATGCTCGTGGCGTATTCAGCCCGGACTCGCCGAGGCGACCCTGCGTACGTCGCTGCGCAACCTGGACGCCCGCGAGATGGAGGCCGTCTGCGGGTGGCAGCTGGTCCCACCGGAGGCCGACACCGCCCAGGTCCGTCTTCGCCGTGGGGTGAGCCTCGGCGGGCGGCAGTCGGTCGCCCTGGAGACCAGGCTGGCGGTCGACCGGCCCCAGCTCTGGTGGCCGTGGACGCTGGGTGCTCAGGACCTCTACACCGTCGCCGCGCAGGTGGACCAGGGGAGCAGGCGAAGCACCCTGGCGGCGCGGCAGGTTGGCATCCGCGAAATTTCCCTGGAACCGTCGGCCGGTGGCCTCGCCTGGACCGTCAACGGTCAGCGGCACTTCCCGCGCGGCGCCGTTCTGCCGCCGCTTCCACCCGGTGAAGGGGGTGATCCCATCGGCGCCTGGCGCCTGGCGGGATTGGATCTCGCCGTATCTCGCGGCCAGGTGCCGTCGGAGCGCAGCGCCGCCTCGGCCGACGCCGCCGGCGTGATGCTCGTTGTCGACCCGCCGGCCTTTGCCCCGGGCCAGGGAGACGAGGCCGCCTACCAGGACCACATGCGGGAGGCGATCGGGCTGGTCAGTTCGCACGCCAGCGCGGCGGTGTTGCTCCAGCGCGGTGCCGCCTCGGCGCGCTCCCTGCTGCCGACGGCTTCAGCGGCGGACGAGCCCTACACCGTGGTCGGCGCGGAGCGAGCAGAGGTCGAGCGCGTTCGACGCCAGAAGTTCTCCCCCCAGACGGCGCTGGTGCTGCGAGAGCTGCCTGACCTGGGAGAGGCCGAGGGTGCGCTGGCGGCGACCGCGGCGCTCCTGGAGTGCTCCACCCACCCGGACCGGGACACCATCCGGATGCGCTTTCACGTCGTCAACGATGACTCCGCGGTGGGCGGCCCGGCCACGCTTCGGTGGCGGATAATCGCCGCCGAGAGCGGCGGATGGCTGCCATTCGCCCGGGAGCGTGGCGGCGAGATGGAGGTCTGGCTACCCCGCGCCGATGAGGCTGCGGCGGTATACGAGGCGGAGGCCAGCGGCGCCGGGGCGATCGGGATCGAGGTTTCGCTGGAGCGCGAGGGTGTATCCCTCAGCTACCTGGAGTACGAACTGGAAACCTGATCGGCTCGGCGGCGGGGTTACTTCCTGGCGCCGGCCGCCGGGACCATGTCGGGGTCGACGCGCTCCTGGATCTTGCGCATGACGATTGGGATGGCCGCGCTGACCGCCGCGTTGGCGACGCCGGAGAAAATCTTTTCTGGCAGGGGGCGGACATCCTTGACCTGGTCCTGGAGTTCCTTGCGTATCTCCGCCCGCAACTTCTCGCGCGTATCTTCCGCCGCTTTTTCGACGCCCTTTCGCGTTTGCTTGACGGCCTTCCCGGGATCTGCCACGGCGTGGGCGACGGCGCGGGCACGCCCCTTCAGGCTTCGGGCCTCGGCCCGGCGGCGCGCTCGCAGCACGATCAACGCGGTCCCGCCGACCACGACCACCACCACCGTGCCCAGGGCCGCCATCCGGGCGATCCGCAGCGGTCGCTCCGAAGCCTTGCGCAGGGCGACGATCTTCTGCGACATGTCCTGTCGCAGGCGGACTATCTCGTCGCGGGTCTGATCTGCTGTTTCGCCCATTCCACGTCGTCCTTGATGGTTTGCATCGTCATGTCAGGCATCTTCAGGACCAGCTTCGACTTGCCCAGTAGTCCAAGTATCGCCGCCGCGATCGACCAGATGACCAGGATCACCAGCAGCGCCAATTCCGTTCGTCCGAGCCCGCCGTGCAGGAAGAGCCAGAGGACTCCCACAACGATGACCGCGACCAGGGTGTAGAGCACAAAAAGGGCACAGAGCGCGGCCCCTGCCAGCATCCCTGCGGCCACGGCGTTCGTTTTGATGAATGCCGAGATCTCCTGCTTGGCCAGCTGGATCTCCAGTCGGACGAGGCGCTGGGCATCCGCGGCAATGTCGGCGACCTGCGCGCTGATGCCCTCACTGGGCATGGGATGCGGGTAGCGACGTTCGGCCATTGGGGGATGATGATAGCGGATCTATCACCTTCTACTGAGAGGCGTTCTCACAATCGGTCAATGCGCGCAGGTGCATTGTCGACGGGGGGCTGTCGGTGTACCGTCAAGCCAACGTGGCGAATGAGCGTGGGCGCACCGGGGGCGCCGAGGAGGCTTGGCGCGCATTCCAGGAACTGCGGGCCCCGGCCCTTGAGGCGTGGATAGCGGCCGGACGCGCGCTCGCCGCGGGGCGGGCGAGGGGCGTGGAGGACGTCGATGCCGGTGACCGGCTGATGATCGCCGAGGCTTCGCTGCAGACTGCGATCGTTGACTTCGCGGCCGCCCACACCGGGGCCAGGGAGAACCCCACCTCGCTGGCCATCGCCGTCCTGCGTCAGGCGGAGGCCATGCTCGACGCGGCGCTTGCCGCGGGTGAAACGTCCGCGGACATCAGAGGGCCGAGAACCCCGGAGGCGGCGGCGCCACCCGGCCCAGTGCCGCCGCGACCGCCGAGGCCTCGGTGACCGGTCGGGCGCAGATAAAGCCCCTGCACACGTAGAGGGCCGCGGCGGCGCCCTGGGCGTCACGATCGCGCAGGAGGGCCGGGCCGCGCTGCCCTCCCTCCGGCCCGGC
>JBHEMP010000029.1:0-3013 GCA_046262515.1 Candidatus Dormibacteria bacterium
TCCTGGCCAACGGTGTGCAGGTGGTCAACGCGGATCTCTATCTCCTCACCGACCAGCGGGTCTACACCGGTGACCTCGCCGCGTTCGACGGCGAGTCCCCGCAGGGAACCCTGGTTCCGCACGCCGCCGGCATGACCATCCCTTACCAGGCACGGCTCGACGACGGCCTGTTCCGAGATCTTTCCAGCGACCGGAACATGGCCTGGGTCCGGCCCGGCTCGTGGCTGACGTACGTGCAGTTGACCGCGCCCGCGAGCAGTGTCCAGTACGACCTCGGCCTGGCGGACAACAACGTCATCCACCTCGCCGCGTACGGCACGCGTCCCTCCAGTGTGCCAGACGGACACCACGACCTCGGCATGGTGCTACACACCGTTCCCGGCGAGCAGGATGCCGGCATCCCGGGACTGCTCACGCTGGTGCTGGAATTGCTCGGAGTGACCGCCGCGCTGGCGCTGGCCATGCGGCTGCTGGCCCGCCGATTCAGCTCAGCGGCAGGTCCACTGGCCGGCCTGGCCCTGGGAGAACATCCGCGCGGCGACGTCGGCCTGGTCGGCGGGGTCCCAGATGTTGTGGCCGCCATGACCGTAGAAGGTGGCCGGCTTGAACTGGAACAGCCCGGACGCGCCTGAGGGGTTGTACGCGTTCGGGTTGAGGCCCGACTCGCAAATCGCGACGCGAAGCAACTGGTTGGGGTCGACGCCGTACCGCGCGGCCGCGCCTCGGATGATGTCGGCGATCGACCCCGTCGCCACGACCGGGCGCGGGACAACGACCACTGGCTTCGGCGGCGGCGGTGGTGGCGGAGCCTCAACGACCGGCGCCGGCGCCGCTGGCGCCGCTGGGGGGGGCGGCGGCGGGTCGGCCGGGATGCCCTTGATGCTCTCAGGGTGATCCTGCACGGAGGCCAACAGCTGGATGCGCGCATGAGGAGCCGGAGATGACTTCGCCGCGGCCGCTGTCGCGGTGATTGGCACCACGGCCACGGCCATGATCAGCAGGTGGGTGAGGCGCCGAGGATAGGTCGTCTTGTGAAGGTCACGCGCAGTCCAGCGCTTGCCTTTGAGGGTGTCGACGGCAGAGACAACGTAGCCGTTTTTGATGGAAACGCGAGCCGATCCAAGGGTTTCTATGAATGCTCCTTCGGTCGAGCATGATGCGTCGCTGCATCCAGGCCGCTCCCATTCCCCATTGAAGCCTGAAGCCGACACCCGACCTTGGTCGAGGACCCCATGTCCTCGTATGACGCGCTGCGTTATCAGCCAGCGGCCAGGTCCGACCCTAACCTGCCACCCCTGCGATTTTCAACCGATGTCGGATCCTGTGACATCGCCTCCCCCTGATAACCTAGTCCAACCGTGGCAGGAAAGCGCAGGAAGAAGCAGTCCCAGGCCCGTCGCGTGGCGCGACCGGCGAACGTGCCGGCAAAGGCCGCCAGCGCGACCCCATCGGATGTTGACGCGGGTATTGGCGAGGCCCTATCCACGCCTACCGCGCCTGCACCGGGGGTCACCAGTCGAGCCGCAGCTCCGGCCCGACCCGCGCCCTCTTCCCGTTACGCGGGCAGCGTGACCGCGCCGCGACGGGGCGCGATCGCGGGTGCTGCAACGGGGACCATCGACATCGACGAGCGGGTTCCGTACTTCGCCCGCGATCTCCGCCGGATCGTCATGACGGCGGTTGCGATGATCGTCGCCATCATCGTCTTTTCCTTCATCCTGCACTGAACCCGGTAGAGCTCGCGCTGATCGCGGCGCTGGTCCTCCTGGCGGCCTGGCAGGCTGTGAACAATTTCCGTCTCAACCGCATGGTGCGTCACTACCGCCGCCTCGCGCGGGGCGCCGGCGAGGCCAAGCTGGACGTGCTGCTGGAGCGCATCCTGGAGCGCAGCGAGCTCGAGTCGAGCGAGATCCAGGTCCTCAGGGAGCGCATCGCCAGCCTCGGCACGGAGGTGCAGTCCCACGTGCAGAGAGTTGGCATCGTTCGTTACAACGCTTTCGACGACACCGGCGGTGACCAGAGCTTTGCCGTCGCCATGCTCGATGCGCACGGTAACGGCACCATCCTCAACGGCCTGTACCACCGTAAGGACTGCCGCGTTTACGCCAAACCCGTCCGGGGCTGGAGATCGACCTATTCGATGTCCGACGAGGAGTCCGAGGCCATACGCAAGGCCCGGGATGGGACCCTGGTCTAGCCCAGCCGGGTGCCGCCTCGCCCCGCAGCGACAATTGGACCGATGCGCGTGATCCTCTACACCGGTAAGGGGGGTGTCGGCAAGACTTCGGTGGCCGCCGCCACGGCGTTGATGTGCGCGCGGCAGGGCAAGCGGACACTCCTGCTCTCCACCGATCCCGCGCACTCCGTTGCCGACTCCTTCGACATCAAGTCGGGGGGCCGCCAGAAGCTCAGTGAGAACCTGTACATCCACGAGGTAGATGCCCTCACCGAGTTGGAAGCCAACTGGAACCGCATCCATAAATACGCGACCACCGTCTTGGCCTCACAGGGCATCGACGACATCGTCGCCGAGGAGCTGGCGTCGCCGCCGGGCATGGGTGAGGTCGCTGCCCTGATGTGGATTCGCAAGTACTACAAGGAGGAGCAGTTCGATGTCCTCGTCGTGGACTGCGCCCCCACCGGCGAGACGCTCCAGCTCCTGTCCTTCCCCGAGGTCGCCCGCTGGTGGCTGAACAAGGTTTTCCCGATCGAGCGCAGGGTGATGAAGGTGGCGCGCCCGATGCTCAAGAAGATGACGGATATCCCCCTCCCCGACGACAGCATCTACGCCTCGATCCACGACCTGCTGACCGACCTCGACGGGACCCGGACCATCCTTGCGGACCCGAAGACGACCAGCATCCGACTCGTCATGAACCTTGAGAAGATGGTCATCAAGGAGGCTCAGCGCGCCTACACCTACCTCAACCTTTACGACTACCAGACTGACGCCGTCGTCGTGAACCGGGTGATCCCACCGGACACCGATGGCGCCTTCATGGCGGGTTGGCGT
>JBHEMP010000030.1:0-12225 GCA_046262515.1 Candidatus Dormibacteria bacterium
CCGGTCGTGCTGCCGCCGGGCTTACCTGCGGGCCGCGTTCATGACCGCCGGCGACGTCAGTATCGGTCCCACCGGAACACACCTCGAATTCCGGCTCTCTTCGGCAGTGTCCGCGAGGCATGTCAGCGACATCCTCAGCGCCCTCGAGGTGCGTCCCCGGGCACGCTCACGGGGGCCGCGCTCCCTGGTCTACGTCAAGGGGGCGGACGACGTTCTGACGATCCTCACCGCGATGGGGGCCAGCCAGGGGGTCCTGCGCTTCGAGAATGAGCTGGTACTGCGCGAGGTGCGCGGCCAGGCCAACCGGGTGGCCAACTCGGAAACCAGCAACCTGCGCCGCAGTGTCAACTCCGGCCTGCGGCAGTCGGAACTGGCGCGTCGCCTGGAGGAGCTCGGAGTCCTGGACGATATGCCCGTGGCCGTCCGCGAGGCGGCCGCTGGGAGGATGGCGGCACCCACCGCGAGCCTGACCATGCTGGCGGCCCGCATGCACGTCAGTAGGTCGGCAGCCAACGGGCGGCTCAGGCGCATGGAGGCCCTGGCTCGCGAACTTGGTTTGGTAGATTAGAGGCCGCTCAAGTACCGCCCTGCCGAGCCCCCCGGGCGCTCGCTCCCCGAACCCGCCGGTAGCGCGCCTGACGTTAAGTCCACAGGAGGAAGGCATGGCCATCAAGGTAGGAATCAACGGTTTCGGGCGCATCGGGCGCAACGTGTTCCGCGCCAGCAAGCGCTTTGACGACATCGAGGTCGTGGCGGTCAACGACATCACCAGTCCGAAGACCCTGGCCCACCTGCTGAAGTACGACAGCGTTCTCGGCAACTACGCCGGAGAGGTCTCGGCGGACGGCGATTTCCTGGTCATCGATGGCCAGCGCGTCAAGGTACTGGCGGAGCGCGACCCGGGCAACCTGCCCTGGGCCGAGCTGGGCGTGGACCTCGTCGTCGAGTCCACCGGTTTCTTCACCGATGCGGAAAAGGCAAAGGTCCACATCGAGAAGGGCGGCGCCAAGAAGGTCATCATTTCCGCCCCGGCCAAGAACGAGGACATCACCATCGTCCTCGGGGTGAACGACAAGGCGTACGACGCCGCCACCCACCACATTGTCAGCAATGCCTCATGCACCACCAACTGCCTGGCACCGGTCGCCAAGGTGCTCCATGAGTCCTTCGGAATCAAGAGCGCGCTGATGACGACGGTGCATTCGTACACCAACGACCAGAAGATCCTCGATGCCCCCCACGAGGACCTGCGCCGCGCACGGGCCGCCGCGGTCAACATCATCCCCACGTCGACTGGTGCCGCCAAGGCGGTGTCGCTGGTCCTGCCCGAGCTGAAGGGCAAGTTCCACGGCATGGCGCTGCGCGTCCCGGTCAAGGACGTTTCGTTGATCGACCTCACCGCTGAACTGGAGAAGTCGGTGACCGCCGAAGAGGTCAATGCCGCCATGAAGGCCGCCTCGGAGGATGACCTCGCGGGGATCCTGGGCTACACCGAGGACGAACTGGTCTCGACGGACTTCCAGGGCGACAGCCATTCGTCCGTCCTGGACGCGAAGTCGACCATGGTCATCGATGGCACCCACGTAAAGGTTCTCAGCTGGTACGACAACGAGTGGGGCTACAGCTGCCGGGTCGTCGACCTGGTTCGATTCATGGCTTCCCAGGGCTTCTCCGCTTCCTGATGCCCGCGGGCCGATCGACATCCCGGTTGCTGCACTAAAGCTGGCTTGCCCCGACTCCGCACGCTCGATGATCTCCAGGTGGATGGGAGGACCGTCCTCCTGCGGGTTGACTTCAATGTGCCCATCGAGGGCGGCAGGATCCTGGACGACGCCCGTATCGCACAGAGTGTTCCTACCATTCGGCGCCTTCTCGACTCTGGCGCCCGTGTCGTGGCCATGACCCATCGGGGCCGGCCGGGCGGCAAGGTGGTGGAGGACCTGCGGGTCGGCCCGCTCGCGGCGCGGCTACAGGACCTGCTCGGTGCGACCGTCAGGGTTGCGCCGGCGGTGGTGGGCCCCGACGTCGACGCCGAGGTCGGGTCCCTACCCGCGGGGAATGTCCTGCTCCTCGAAAACGTGCGCTTCGAACCCGGCGAGGAGACCAACGACCCCAGGCTGGCCGGGCGGATGGCGGCGCTGGCGGATGCTTATGTCAACGACGCCTTTGGGGCCGCCCACCGGGCACATGCCTCCACCGAGGGGGTGGCTCACCGCCTCCCGTCGGCCGCGGGGCTGCTGATGCAGCGTGAGGTCGAGGTCCTGCGCGGGGTCCTGGAGTCGCCGCGAGAGCCCCTCGTGGCAATCGTCGGTGGGGCCAAGATCTCCAGCAAGATCGGCGTCATGGAGAACCTGCTGCCGCGCGTGGGGCGAATGCTGGTCGGCGGGGCGATGGCCTGCACCCTGCTCCGGGCCCGCGGCGCCAGCGTGGGCAGCAGCAAAGTGGAGGACGACCAGCTTGAAATGGCGGCCCGGCTTCTTGAGGACGCGGGTGACCGCCTGCTCCTCCCGTGCGACGCCGTGGTCGCGTCCGCGTTCGCCGCGGGTGCCGAGACGCGGGTTGTCGACGCGGCAGCGATACCCGAGGGCTGGATGATGCTGGACGTCGGCCCCCGCACCGTCGCGGAGTTTGGCGCGGTCATCGCGTCAGCCGGGACGATCGCCTGGAACGGCCCGCTCGGGGTCTATGAGATGGAACCATTCCGCCACGGCACCGAGGCGGTAGCCAGGGCTGTCGCCGCCAGTGACGCCATCAGCGTAGTGGGTGGTGGCGACCTCGGCGCGGCGCTTTCGCAGCTCGGGCTGGAGAGCCGGATCACGCACGTCTCGACCGGTGGCGGGGCCACCCTGGAGTTCCTCGAGGGTCGCGACCTGCCCGGGATCATGGCATTGGAGGACGACTGATGAGCCGACGGACGCCGCTGATCGCGGGCAACTGGAAGATGAACAAGACGGTCCCCGAGGCATTGGAGCTGGTCCACGCGATCCAGCAGGGGCTGCCGCGACTCGACCACGTGGAGGTGGCACTGCTGCCCTCCTTCATCAGCCTCTGGCCGGTGTCGAGGTCCGGGATCACGGACGATGGCGTGGTCCTCGGGGCCCAGGACATTTACTGGGAGGACAGGGGCGCCTTCACTGGCGAGGTCTCACCGTTGATGATCGAGGGCTGGTGCCGCTACGCGCTGGTCGGACACTCGGAGCGACGTCAGCTCTTCGCAGAGAGTGACGAGACGGTGAGCCAGAAGGTCCAGTCGGCCCTGGCTCACGGGATCCGCCCCATCATCGCGGTTGGCGAAACTCTGCAGGAGAACGAGGCGGGCGAGACCGAAGCGGTCCTTGCTCGCCAGGTGCCTGCCGCCCTCAACGGGCTCGACGAGGCCCAGGGGCTGGAGGTGGTGATCGCGTACGAGCCGATCTGGGCCATTGGCACCGGGAGGACGGCGACCCCGGGCCACGCCGAGGAAAACTGCGCGCGCATCCGACGGCTCGTGGCCGAGGCGCTGGGCACGGCCGTCGCGGATGCCGTCCGGGTCCTCTACGGTGGTTCCATGAACGCCACCAATGCCGCCGTTCTGATGGCCCAGCCGAACATCGACGGGGGACTCATAGGGGGCGCCAGCCTGGTCGCGCCGGACTTTTTGAAGATCATCCAGGCCGCCGTAATCGTCCCGGCCTGAGGCCGGCATCCGTGGCATACGGCAACACCACCCCGCCCGAGGGTGCACCTGTACCGCCGCAGGAGCTCATCGGTGCCGCGCTCTTCCTGGGACTGGTCGCGGTCGTGTCGATCTCGCGGCACGGGTCCTACCTGATCGGCTTCCTGCTCGGGCGCTTCAGCCTCGATGCTCCCCAGCTGCTGCTCTTCATCGTGAACATGGGGGGGTTCGCGGCCTCCCTGTGGCTGCTGGCGCTGCGCCGCTGGGCGTGGCAGGGGGCGGTGCTCTACGCCAGCCTGGAGGTCGGCCTGCGCGCCTTTTACATCTTCCTCTACCTGGTCCCACTGCTGGGGGCGCGCGGGCATGCCAACGCGCTCGGGGCCCTTGGTGAACTGGTCCTGGGGCTGGTCTTCCTCGTGGTCCTCGGCTTCCTGCTGGGAGGGGAGACGCGGGCGATGCTGACGGCCAGGGAGCAGTTCCGAGCGGGCCAGGCTTAGGCCGCGGCGGCCCAGCGCTGATCCATGCGCAGGCGCACCGCTGCGGCGAGCGTCGCACTGTGCAGCAGGGTGTCCAGTTCGTGGTTATGGCGGAATCCCGACGCCGTCCAGTTGGCGGAGCCGATGACCAACACGTTCCCGTCGATCACCGCGGTCTTGGCATGGAGCTTTTCCCCGGAAGATCGGTAGAAGCGGCACGCGATGCCCGCCGACCTGAGTTGCGCCATGGCTGACTGGTTCAGGTCCTGCCCGGGGTCGAACAGCACCCGTACGAACAGCCCGCGGTGGCGCGCGTCCATGAGCGCCGCGATGGTGCCACGGTCGGTCAGGACGAAGCTCTCGACGACGACGCTGCGCGTGGCGCTCGCCAGCGCCGCGAGCACGGCGCGGCCGATGTCGTCATCCGGGTTACTGGTCAGGATCTCCGGCTCGCCGGGAGCGACCGGCGGCGCCGGCGGAATCGCCACCTGGCGCCCCGAGCGATTCATGTCCAGCGCAAAGAGGCGCGACAGGTGCTGCACCGCGGGACCCAGCATGCGGACCTCGTAGTCGCGGTTGAGATATGAGTGGGCCCCCCAGTTCACGCCACCGAAGTAGGCGACCCGGGCATCCACAACGAGCAGTTTCACGTGGTCGATCTGCCGTGGCCCCACGGGGTAGTAGGTGACCTCCGCCCCCGCCATGGCCAGCCGCCGGCCCGAAACCGAGGTGACGTCGACTGTGGGGTCCCCGACCACGCGCACCCGCACACCGCGGGAAACCGCGGCGGTCATGGCCTCGATGATGTCGGGGCGTCCCAGTTCGTATATCTCGGCGTCCAGGGTGGCGCGCGCCGAACGCATCGCACCGACGATGGCTGAGGTCGCGGCGCCGCCGTCAGTGTAGACCCGCACCTCGTCCGGTCCCTGTCGGTCATCAGCCGTCGTCGGGACAGTGACGGGGGGTGGGACCGCGGTGGGTGTCGCGGGCGCGCACCCGGCCAGGGCGGCAAGCATGGTCGCCATCAGGATCGCCGAAACGCGAGACACGATACAGTCTAGCGGTATTGCGACGACCTAATTATTGCGGGACACTTCAGGCGCCGCTGGCCGGGAGGCGGGCGGGCTCAAGGGAGCGACTGGGGCGCGGCCCCGCCTGGTCCCGGGGTAGCAGCACGTCCGCCGCAACCCCGGGAGCGCCCGCCTACTGGGTGGCGATCACGACGGTATGGGCCATCTTGTCGTGCCAGCCCTGCTTCCGGCCGTCAAAGGCAGCGAGGATCAGGCCGATGTAGCAGGGGATCGCGGAGATGATGTATCCGATGAACCGCAGAAAGGCGCGCCCCATTGGGATGGCCTCCCCCGAGTTCTCATCCACCACCCGGAGGTGGAGGATACGCTGGCCGATTGTCCCGCCGTGGGACCAACCCCATGGGTAGTACACAAAGAACGCGACGATAAGCACCAGGTAGAGCACGAAACTCAACCCGACGGCGGCGCCAGCGCCATTCTGGCCGCCGGCGGCGATCATGCCGGTAACGACCAGGCTGAGGATGAAGTAGGGGATCATCAGGATGACCCCATCGATGATGACGCTGACTAGTCGCATCAACCAGCTGGCATAGTTCATACCTCCGCCGTATTGCTGCGCTCCGGGTTGTTGCTCGTACGGGGCGGGTGGTGGGTTCTGCATGGGCTCCTCCAGTGTTCACCGAAAGTTTTGATGTCGCTGCGTAGCGTAAGCGTTCTCCGCTGCGGACGCGCACCCGTTCTCCCGCGTTGTGTTGCAGAAGGGCCGGCATGACACTCCTGAGGCATATCGGTGTGGTACGACTTCTGGTACCATGGGCGAAATGGCAGTGACCGCGAGCGAGGCCCGCAAGAACCTGTTTCCCCTGATCGAGAAGGTGAATGACGATCGCACTCCGATCGAGATCACGTCCCGACGGGGAGACGCCGTTTTGATCTCGCGCCCGGATTACGATGCGCTCGAGGAAACAGCACGCCTGTTGCGGGTGCCCGCGAATGCCCGGAGGCTCCTCGAGAGCCTTGACCAGGCCGCACGAGGCGCAAGGGAGGCCCACGAGCTGATCCGTTGAGGGTGGTCTTCACTCCGAACGGCTGGGAGGACTACACCCACCGGGTTGGCGCCGACCGCACAACCCTGAAACGGGTCAACCGACTGATCCAAGAGATCCTGCGGGACCCATTCGCTGGGATCGGGAAACCGGAGCAACTCCGTCACGCGCTGGCGGGAGCCTGGTCGCGGCGGATCACCGATGCGCACCGGCTCGTGTACCTGGTTGATGGAGACGACGTGGTGATCCTGCAGGCGGGTACCCGCAGCTCTAGTGGAGTTGGGTGGGAGTGAGGGCTGCCACCAGGGCGTCGGGGATGATGCCGGCCGCGGCATAACGTTGCGCTGCCACGGCCCAACCGGGGTCGGCCGAGGCCAGCCTGGACACCAGCGCGCGCGCCTCCTGCTCCCGGCCGGCCATCGCCAACCCGATGGCGCGGGTGAAGTCGATGTTTGCATCGCCGAGTGAGCTGTACGTCTCCAGTTCTTGGAGCCCGCTGCTGGGATCTCCGCCCTTCATCAGACCCTCCTCAACTTCGTCGACGCGGTCAAAGGCACGTCGCAGCTGGAGTAGGCGCCGAAGCTCACCCAACGGGTCAGAGTGGTCTTCGACGCGCAACTCAAGGGTTTTTTTCCATGGCGCCAGCTCGCGGTCTCCAGCCACCACCAGCAGCGCCACCGACTGCCGCCCGCGGAGGTCTCCTCCCTCGGCTTCGGCGGCATCCAGCGCGGCCAGCATGCGATCGGCCAGAGGTCCGTCGGCGCTCTCAAAGGCGCCGGCCATCGCGCCCCACACGGTGTCGCGCAGCATTATGTTGGCCTGGCAAGCGAAGCCATCGCCGACAACGTGGCCGGCCTCCGCGATGCATCCGCTGCCGGTGTGCGATACGGCGGAACCCGTGGCGTCGACCATGCCCACCTGCCGTCGTTCCCGGAGGGCGTCGGGGCCGAGGAGCCTGGTGAGGGTTTCCCCGGCGCTCACCCCCCAGCGCATGAGCGCCAGCCCCTCGGGGCCATACGTGATCTCGGCCATCGACTGGGTAGCCACAGCGCCGACCCCCGGTTCGGCCCACGCCACGACGCTGCCGACCGAGAAGTACTTGGACTGCACGGCCACGCCAAGGTCACCGGTGATCGGGTCGCGGGCGACGATCGAGTAGGTCAGACGGAGATTATCCCGGAACAAGCGATAAGCCGTGATTCACCGATCAGGGAATCCCGGCTAACATGGCCTCGGGAGGGTCTGAATCATCGGCAAGTACCTGCGAGTTGCCTTTGCCATGGTGCAGCTGTTCACGACGATGGCAGTGCCCGCGGCGGCGGGGATATCGATGTCCGTGGCGACGGAGAGGACGGCGGTCACCCGGGCCCAGGCAGAGCTGGCGGCCGCCCACCGATCCTTCCAGGCGACCGTGACTGCCTCGCTGGCCGACGGCACGCCGGCCCCGGTGCTTGAGCCGGCGGTGCGTGAAGAGGCAGCCGTCCAACGGGCCTCCCTGCGCCGCGCTTTCTGGATTGACCGCCTGGTCATCGTTGACCTCCGCCGGCGCGCCGGCGCGACCGCGGGCCTGGAGATGGACATTCGCCTGGCTCAGCGCCGGGTGGAGGAGAGCATGGCCCGCCGGCTCGACGCGGACATACGAGCCCTCACGGTCGAACTGCTGGCGGCCCGACAGGCCGGGGTTCCGGCGGCGGATGAGTTCGAGCACCGCTCACAGGTCAGCGCCGGTTGGGGATCGGAAATCGTCACACCCACCGAGAGCGCGATGCGCATGCAACAACTCAGCGGCCTCAAGGCGGAAGTCGTAGCGGCGGTTGCCGCCAAGGTCGCGGCGGACAAGGCGCAGGCAGAAGCTGCGGCGGAAGCCACCGCGGCCGCGCTGGCAAGCTCGGCCGCGAACCTCGCTTACCAGCGAAGCCGGGCGCACTCGGCGCTGGAGGCGGCGCAGGCGATCCCGGTGCTCCAGGTCGCCGACGTAGCCGCCGCCATCGCCGCGCTGGATGCCCGCCCTGCCCGGACCGACGGCTCCGAGGTGGATTCGCTGGCGGGGTCCTATGCCGCGCTGGCGGCTCAGCTGGAGAACCTGCTCTTCGTCCGCCAGGCCACCTACAACCAGCTAAGCGCGGTCCGGGCGATCGACGGTCGCGCGGCCTCGATGGGGATTGACGTTGCCTCGTACACCGCGCGCCTCGACGCCGCCGCCAGGCAGCTGGACGCGGCGGGTGACATGGGGGCTGTCCTGGCCGCGGCGGACGCCATCCGAAACGTCCGGACGGCGCTGGACGGCGCCATCGCCTACGCGGTCGCCTATGCCGCGGCCCATCCGCCTCCTCCGCCGGGCGCCTTCATCCTCGACGTGCCCTACTTCGCCCAGATCTACTCGCTCTCCTGTGAGGAAGCGAGCCTGCAGATGGCGCTGGCCTACGAGGGCATCACCACCAACCAGGACGCCATCCTCAACACCATCGGGGTTGACAGCCGCGCCCCCCAGCTCGACTCCAACGGCAACGTGGTGCACTGGGGTGATCCCTACACATCTTTCGTCGGGGATCCCAACGGATACCGCGAGGGGGCTCAGTACGGCAGCAGGTCCGGGTATGGCACCTACGACACCGCGATCTCCCGGGCGGCCACCTCCCTTGGCGGCCACGTCCTCAGGTCGGACGAGCGGGTCTCACCGGCCGACCTTTACGCGGCCATCAAGCAGCGCCACCCCTCGGTGGTGTGGGTGGCCTGGCAGTACTCACCGCATGCCACGACCACCTACCAGGCGTGGGACGGCCGCGTCGTCATGTACGGCGCCCCGTGGGAACACGCCGTCACCCTGGTGGGGATCTCCGATGCCAGCGTGCTCATCAACGACCCGCACGCGGGTCGCCAGTGGATTTCGCGCGCCACGTTCGAAGCGGCGTACGCCATGTTCGACCAGATGGCGGTGATCCTGAATTGATCTGCTAACCTGCTGCCGATGACTCCGCCACTCTTCGCGCTGCCCGCCCTCATCATCGCCGCGGCGGCACACAGCAAGTTCCCCCTCCACACCGCGCTCCAGGTCCTGGTTGTCCTGGATGCCATCCTGCTTATCCTGGGCGTGCTCCTGCAGACACCCCGCACGACCGGCGGCCTCGGCGGGACTATCGGTGGCGGCGGTGACTCCGGCGGCGGTTACCGGACCCGGCGCGGGGTCGAGAAGAGTCTCTTCCAGGTCACTGCCGGGCTCGCGGTGCTTTTCGTTGTCCTCTCGGTGGCCAACATCAAGCTGGGATGACCCCACGGCGCCGGCGGGGGGCGGTCCTGCCCGCGCTGGCGATTTCCGGGCTGTTCCTGGCGCTCGCTGCCGGCGTCTTCCTCCTGGTTTTCAACTTCATCGCCCGCCTGCAGCCGGACCGCGGCGGCCGCCTCAGCGAGGCGCTGGTCGTGGACGGACCCATGACCGTCCTCCCGGCCTTCGCCGAGACGCCGAATTCGCGCGACGTCGGAGGTCTCCTGTACCGCGGTCTTACCCGAACCGGCGGTGACGGAAAGCCCGTCGGCGAACTGGCTCGGAGCTGGGAGGTGGACGCAGCCGCGAAGACCTTCACCTTTCATCTCCGGCCCGGGCTGCGGTGGTCCGACGGAGCGCCGCTGACATCGGCTGACGCGATCTACACGCTGGCAGTGCTGCAGTCGGACGCGGGTGCGCGCTCGAGCGCCGGCCAGGCGTGGGGAGGGGTTACCGCGGCCGCCCTGGACAAAAGCACGATCCGGTATTCGCTGCCACAGCCAAGCCCGGCCTTTTTGGCCCTCACCGCAATCGGGTTGCTGCCCCAGCACGCGCTCCAGCCCCGCCCCGTGAACTCATTGCGGACCATCACAGACGCTCCCACTTCGGGACCCTTTTCGGTGGCTTCGGCCGGCCGGGAGCACCTTCTCCTGGCCCGCAACCACCACGCCTTCGAGCAGCCCTTCCTGGACGAGCTTGACCTGCGCCTGTACGGCTCCCGGGGGCGGGCGCTCCAGGCACTGCTGGACGGGGAGGTCGACCTGATGGCGGGGCTCAACCCCGTGGAGGCGCGCCGGGTGGAGGGCACGGTCAACCGGCGCGTCGTGACAGGGCGGACGTTCGCCTACGCCGAGTTGCTGCTGAACGAGAGGGTGCGGGCACTCGCTGATGACCACGTTCGCCGCGCCATCGGGCTGGCCCTCGACCGCCAGGGCTTGATCGCGGGTCCGTTGGGCGGCTATGCGAAGCCCGACTACGGTCCCATACCACCGGCGGTCACCTGGGCCGCGTTGCCGGCGCGCGCGCAGCCCGCCAACCGGGCGGCCGCGGCGCGCGCACTCGAGGAAGCGGGCTGGGTCGGCTCGGGCGCCAAGCCGCGCAGCCGTGACGGTGAGACGCTGCGCCTGAAGGTCCTCGCCCCGTCGGGTGCCCCGTACGCGGAGGTCGCGGCTCGCATTTCCAGGGAGCTGGCTGCCGTGGGCATTGCCGCCTCGGTCCAATCGCTGCCCCCGGAGGCGCTGCTAACCCGGCTGCAGAGCCACCAGTACGACCTTGCCCTGACTGCCCTGGACAACGGCCCGGACCCCGACATCTACGTCTTCTGGCACTCCAGCCAGGCCGGCCCGGGCGGGTTCAACTTCTCGGGGATGGCCGCCAACGCGGCCCTCGACAAGGACCTGGAGGACGGTCGCGCCACCGCCGACTACGCCCTCCGGCGCACCTCCTACGTCGACGCCCAGAAGTTGATAGACGCGGCGCACGCGGCGGTGTTCCTGTATAGCCCCTTCAGCCTGGCGGGCCTCCGGGACAGCGTCGGGGGCGTCACTCTGCCCACCGGCGGCCAGCGATACGACCGCGCGCAGGACTGGTTTGTGAGGTCCCACCGGCACTTCTGAGGCCGGTATGATCTGTCCCCACGTGCCGCCCTGGTGGAATTGGTAGACACGCAACGTTCAGGGCGTTGTGAGCGTATGCTCGTGGAGGTTCGAGTCCTCTGGGCGGCACCACCGGAGCCGGCGGGCACCGCCGCCGCACGCTGCCGCGAGATCGCGGCTCGGGGGCTGATGCGTGATGGCGCTGGGAGCGGCTCTTCGCTGGCGGGCACCGCGCGTGAACTGCGCGGAGCCCTTGACGTCCGAACTGGCGGTTCCGGCCTGGATGATGCCTCAGCTACTGCCCTCGCTCGCTTAGCGCTCGCTCAAGCGCCGAGCGCATGCGGCCGGCAACCGGTGCGGCGGGTGCAGCCGCCGCACGCTGCCGCGGGCTCGCGGCTCGGGGGGCTGATGCGTGATGGCGCTGGGAGCGGCTCGTCGCTGGCGGGCACCGCGCGTGAACTGCGCGGAGCCCTTGACGTCCGATCTGGCGGTTCCGGCCTGGATGATGCCTCAGCTACTGCCCTCGCTCGCTGCGCTCGCTCAAGCGCCGAGGCATGCGGCCGGCAACCGGTGCGGCGGGTGCAGCCGCCGCACGCTGCCGCGGGCTCGCGGCTCGGGGGGGAGTGCATGATGGCGCTGGGAGCGAGTCGTCGCTGGCGGGCACCGCGCGTGAACTGCGCGGAACCCTTGACGTCCTAGCTGGCGGTTCCGGCCTGGATGATGCCTCAGCTACTGCCCTCGCTCGCTTAGCGCTCGCTCAAGCGCCGAGCGCATGCGGCCGGCAACCGGTGCGGCGGGTGCGGCCGCCGCACGCCCCGGCGAGGATCGCCGGGAGGGGCATGAACTGTGGGCGCGCGCGAAGAGCGGGCCCCGGGGCAAACCACATAGCGGTGGCGCGCCCGGGTATGCTGCACGCACCCGTCAGCTATTGAGGATTTGCCATGGGAAGCAAGGATCGACCCAAGGAGACCAAGAAGAAGAAGCAGAAAAAGGCCCCGGTGCCCAGGGCCGACGCGCCGGCACGCGAGCGCTACACGCCCCCCCCGCCCCCTTCGGCAAAGGAGCCACGAGAACCAAGAGAGGGCTGACCTCAGCCGTCAGACCGGACTGCAGCCGGAGCGTCCGCGGAAACGAGAAGGCGCGCTGCGTGCGGCACTTCG
>JBHEMP010000031.1:0-5157 GCA_046262515.1 Candidatus Dormibacteria bacterium
CCGCGGTGATCCGATTGCCGGGCCACCGGCGTACAAGCCCATGGAGCGAGAAATCGCACGATCAACCACAAGGAGGTCCCTTTGAAGTTTCCAGTCAAGCTAGTCGCCCTGTCGGCAGCCGGCGCATTCGCGCTCGCGGCCTGCGGCGGCAACGCAAACAACAACAATGGCCAGAGCACGAGCTCCAGCCCGAGCGCCGCAAGCGCCACTGTCACTGACAGCAAGGCCGCCGACCTGCGCACGAAGTTCAACCTGCTCCTCGGCGAGCACCTGATCCTGGCCTCCAAGGCCACGGGTGCCGCTCTCGGTGGTCGCACCGACGAGTTCAAGGCCTACGGCGCACTCCTCAACACCAACGGCACCGATCTCGGTGACATGGTTGGAGCAGCCTACGGCGATGCCGCCAAGACCCAGTTCAACGGCATCTGGAGCGCTCACAACGGGTTCTTCGTCGACTACACGACCGGTGTGGCCAAGAAGGACAAGGCGATGCAGGACAAGGCCGTCAACGACCTGGTCAACACCTACATCCCCCAGTTCAGCAAGTTCATCGCCGGCGCCACGGGTCTTCCCGAGGCCACCGTCGCTGACCTGACCAAGACCCACGTTCTCACCACCAAGGACATCGTCGACAAGCAGGGCGCCAAGGATTACCCCGGCGAGGTTGCCGCGATCCGCAAGGCATATGCCCACATGGAGATGATCGGGGACCCGGTCTCTGAGGCCATCGCGGCCAAGAAGTCCGACCTCTTCCCTGGCGATCCCAAGAACAAGGGTGTTGATGCCCGCGTGAAGCTGAACCTGCTCCTGCAGGAGCATCTCCTGATCGCCACGGACGCAACGGGTGCTGCCCTCGGTGGCCGCGCTGATGAGTTCAAGGCCTTCGGTGGTGCGCTCAACGACAACGGCACCGACCTCGGCGAGGTCATCGGCTCGGTCTACGGCGACGCCGCCAAGACCAAGTTCAATGGCATCTGGAGCGCCCACAACGGCTTCTTCGTCGACTACACCACTGGTGTTGCCACGAAGGACAAGGCCAAGATGGACAAGGCAGTTGGCGACCTGACCGGGACCTACATCCCGCAGTTCAGCAAGTTCATTGCCGATGCCACCGGGCTGCCCGAGGGTACCGTCGCGGACCTGACCAAGACCCACGTGCTCACCACCAAGGACGTCGTTGACGCCCAGGGTGCGAAGGACGCCGCCGGTGCGGCGAACAAGGACCGCGCTGCGGCCCAGCACATGGAGATGATCGGAGACCCGCTCGCCAAGGCGATCGTCGCCAAGAACCCCGATAAGTTCAAGGAGTAACCAACTCCTTTCCCAGGTGAGGGCCGAGCGTTGCGCCGCTCGGCCCTCTTCCTGTTAACGCGCTGGTATGGGAGGCGCTTGTCTTCGCTGGCGTGATCGGCGCGCGAGCCGCGCCTCGCACTTGACGTCCTAACCGGCGGTTCCGGCCTGGATGATGCCTCAGCTACTGCCCTCGCTCGCCGCGGGCTCGCTCAAGCGCCGAGGCATTCGGCCGGCAACTGGTGCGGCGGGTGCAGCCGCCGCACGCTGCCGCGAGATCGCGGCTTTGGCGGGCGGCGCGGAAGATCCCGCTCCCAGCGGCCTGACGCATTCCCCTTCGGGCAAACTCGCCGCCCATGTCAAGGGCTCGGCGCAGCATGCGCGCCGTGCCCGCCAGCGAAGAGCCGCTCCAAGAGCGTCAACGCACCCGAGCTAAGCTTGAGGAGATGCAGATCTACAAGTGCGACATCCTGCCTCGACTCCCGGAGGGTCGGACGCTTTCCTACCTGAAGGGCACGCTCAACGGCCGCGGAGGGCCCAAGGCGGCCAGCATCGTTTGCGGGAGCTGCGAGTTTCTGATCATGTCCTCGGCGCCGGCGCGTCCGATTGACCTCGTGATCAGCTGCCCGCAGTGCAAAGCGATCAACGACATGACGACGGCCCGTAACAACAAGGTGACCCCCGAAGCTCGCAAGTAAGCGCATCCCGTTGGCCCGGTGCGTGAGGGCGCTGGAAGCGGCTCTTCGCTGGCGTGATCAGCGCGCAAGCGCGCTTCGCACTTGATGTCCGAATGGGCGGTTCCGGCCTGACGATGCCTCAGCTACTGCCCTCGCTCGCCGCTGGCTCGCTCAAGCGCCGAGCGCATCCGGCCGGCAACCGGTGCGGCGGGTGGAGCCGCCGCACGCCCCGGCGAGGTTCGCCGGAAGGAGTGCGTTGGCGCGCTGGAGTCGCGTTTGGTCAGGCGGGGGCCAGTTCCAGGTCGAGGGCCTGCTCGTCCTCGGTGATGTCGTTCATCACGGCTGCTTCGATCTCGGTCAGCGTCTTGCCGCGGTCTCGCTCCAGGACGCGCATCCGGCTGTCGAACTTCTGGGACGCGAACTCCACGAACTCCATCATCGATAGTCCGAAGGGCGCGTCGGCCTCGTCGTAGAACTCCCAGAACTCAGGGGTGACGGCGAGCGCGAGGGGAAAGATCTCGTTCATGCGCGCCTGGATGACGTCCCAGATGGCCGGGTCCTCGCTGACCAGGCGTTGAAGCAGGAAGACGCCGTAGCGGATGTGGCGGGACTCGTCCCGGGCGGTCAGCTCGACACCGGCGCAGATCCCGGGCATCAGGCCCCGCTCCTTGAGGGCGCGGCGGAAACCGTAGTAACCGGTCTCGGCAAGCATGCCCTCGACCACCATGTTGTAGGTCACTGAGGCCACGGCCTGGTTGGCGCGGCTGGGGTCGGTGAGGAGGCGGTGCATGGCGCGGGGGAGCTCCTCGAAGAACAGGGACCGGTAGCTCGGGGTGATGTAGCGGTGGAGGTCGTAGTCAACCTCGGCAACCTCGGTCAGCCAGCGGCGGAACATCTCGACGTGTTTGGCCTCCTCCCACAGGAACGAGGTCAGATAGATCTCCTCTTCGATGTGCCCGTCCTGGGCCACGGCGTGCATCAGCGGGAGGAGGTCAAGCGTCACCGCCTCCTCCCCGGCCTGGAACAGCACCAGCAGGCGAAGCAGGAAATCGCGCTGGACCTCGGTCATCGCCTTCCAGTCATCTCGGTCGCGGCTGAAGTCCAGGGCCATCGGGTCCCACGTGCCGAGCCGCTTGGCTTTCTGGAAAAGTCGCATTGGCACGCTGTCGGTCCTCAACCCGCGGGCGCTGGTGGTGGCGTAGGTCTGTCGAACGAGAGCGGCCATCGGCCCCCAGCATATGCGAAGCCCGGCCGGCCATGACCGGGGACAAAAAAGAAGGGGAGGCGCCAGTTGGCGCCTCCCCTTCGGTGCTCGAGTCTCTTACGCCTGTCGGCTGTTCCGCCGGTTCATCAGGAGGGCGAAGATTCCAAGGGCCACGCAGACCATCGAGAGGGCCAGCCGGCCCTGGGCTTCGGAGCCCGTCAGCGGCATCCCGATCGACGTCCCGAGCACTCCCGACATCGGGGCGTGCTGCACGCTGGCTGCCTCAACACCCTGGGCCGGGGAGTGAGCGCCCTCGACGCCACCCGCGATCGGGGTCACCTGGAAGACCACCGGGGTGACGGCTCCCGCCTTGACGGTGACGGTGGTGCTACCGGGGCCGACAAAGGTGTACCCGGGCGGGACCGTGGCCGTCACCGGCAGTTCGCCGGCTGCGACACAGGGCCCGAGTAGCGCGGGGTATGAGGTAACCGCGGCCTGTCCGCCCTCGGTGATGGTGCCCCCGGGCACCATGGTGGTGGTGCCGGCGAGGACGATCGTCCCCAGGACCTCACCACAATCCGACCCGGGCTGCGGGATGTTGACGTAGAAGATGATCGTCGGGTTGTTGCCCGCGTGGAGATCCTCGCTCTGCGGCGAGGTACCCGGGACCAGGAGGTAGCCGGTCGGAGCGGTGACCGCGGTGCCGGTCACGCTGCCCACGGGCAGATTGCAGTAGGTGTACGGGGCGGACTGCGGCGACTGCCCGGTCAGGGTCACGGAGCCTCCCGGGATGACGATCGTTGTGCCCTGCAACATGTATTCCTCGCCCACGCAGGCGGAGGGCGCCTGGCTCACGTAGTAGATGACGTCGGCCTGCTGGCCGGCGGCGACCTCAGTGCAAACCTGGCCGGGGGTCCCGGTCATGGGGAGGTTGCTGCCGACCAGGTTCCAGCCACTGGGCGTGGTCTCCTGGACGCAGTACTGACCGGCGGGGAGGTTGGAGTAGGTCGCTTTGTAGTTCCCGGTCGGCTGGCTCACATCCTGAAGCTGGACCGTGCCGCCTGGGACCACGGTCGTGGTTCCTTCCTTGTAGATCACCGCCGTGATCGTCGAGGCGGCCGGCTGGGTCACCACGGTCTGGACCTGGGAGCAGGTGGGTGCCAGGCAGTTGTCGCCGGGAACCCCGATGACGGACGCGTTGGCGATTGTGCCTGCGGTCCTGGCGATGACGGTGAACTTAAGGGTGGCGGTGCTTCCGGCTGCGATCGAGGGGATCGTCCAGAAGTAGTGCCCGTTGCTGTTCAGTACGGTGCCGCTGCTGGGGTAGAAGTGCGCCGGGGCATCGAATTGCACGGTGCCCGGAGTGATGACGTCGACGACGGCGACGTGATCAGCGACGGCGTCACCGCTGTTGCTGACGGTGATGGTGTAGGTCAGCGGCGCCGGCGCCACCACCTGGGTGTGATCGACCTGCTTGACGATGGACAGGTCCGAACCCTTCACCTTCGCCTCGTAGAAGCAGACGGTCTGGGTCTCGGCCGCGACGGTCGCGGCGCCAGTGCCGTTCATGTTGCCGGTGACGGTGCACGGCGGGGTGACCTTGTTGGTGCCGCCGCAATCGACGAGGGCATAGCCGGTGCCGGCCACCGCGTTCACGGTCTGGCTGCTGCCCATTGGCAGGCCGCTGGCCGTCTGGGGCGAGGCGCCACTGACGGCTCCGATGGTGATCGTCCCGGGCCCAGGTCCTGCGGTCTGCTGCCCGTCCTCACAGAGATGAATGACGCCGGCGACCGTACCGGTTTCGGTGTCGGCCGATTTTGTCTCGTAGAAGCAGACGGTCTGGGTCTCGGCCGCGACAGTCGCCGTGCCCGTGCCACTCATGTTGCCGGTGACGGTGCAGGGCGGGGTGACCTTGTCGGCCCCGCCGCAGTCGACGAGGGTATAGCTGGCGCCGGCCACCGCGTTCACGGTCTGGCTACTGCCCAT
>JBHEMP010000032.1:0-16390 GCA_046262515.1 Candidatus Dormibacteria bacterium
TGGCGCTGACATCGAGCGACCAGCGCATCGAGCGCGAATACGCGATGTTATAGTGGCTTGGTCCTGCTGAAGCCGATGGTGGCGGCGGGACCGAGTACGGTACGGCCAGCCGCAGGAGGCCGCCTCCCCGGGTTGTTGAACCGGGGTCACGGAGATTTTGCTCACGTCATTAACGCCCGAGACCAGGCTTCAGACGGAGTCTGTCGAGGTTCCCATCATCAGGTTCCAGGGCGTCAGCAAGACGTACCCGAACGGGACACTGGCGCTTCGCGGCGTCGATCTCAACATCGCCCGCCAGGATTTCATCTTCCTCGTGGGTCCGAGCGGCGCGGGTAAGTCCACCCTGGTTCGGCTCATGATCCGCGAGGAGAAGGCCACCCAGGGGAAGATCTTCCTTGACGGCCAGGAGCTCGGCCGTCTCAAGCACCGGCACCTCCCTCGCGTGCGCCGCAAGATCGGGATCGTCTTCCAGGACTTCAAGCTGCTGCCCAAGCTGACGGTGTTCGAGAACGTCGAGTTCGCCCTACGGGTCACCCGGGGGGTGGACCGGCTCACGCGCGCCAAGGTCGAGGAGGCACTCAGCATCGTGGGCCTGGAGGGCACCGAGAAGAAGTACCCGGACGAACTGTCCGGCGGTCAGCAGCAGCGCGTGGCGATTGCCCGCGCCCTCAGTCACGACCCCAAGATTTTTGTCGCCGACGAGCCCACCGGGAACCTCGACCCGGCGACCAGCTGGGAGATCCTCCAGCTCCTGCTGAAGATCAACGAACGTGGTGCCACCGTCGTCATGGCCACCCACAACAAGGAGATCGTGGATATCCTGCGCAAGCGCGTCATCGTGGTCGATGGCGGCACCGTGGTCCGTGACGACGCCTCCGGTGGCTACCACGAGGACCAGGGCGAGGCCGGGCCGGGGGGGAACGGGCATGTGGGCTAGCCTTTCGTACGCGCCCAGAGCCGCCTGGCAGAACTTCTGGCGCAACCGCGGACTCTCGATCTTCGCCGTATCGGTCATGTTCGTGGTCCTGCTGATGACGGGCATCGCACTGGTGCTGGGACATTCCTTCAACCAGACCATTGAGAGCCTCAAGGCGAAGGCCTCCACCGTCTCGATCTACATCTCAGACTCAGCGCCGGCGGTCAACGTGGCCAACCTCGAGAACCGCTTACGCCTCGACCCGCGAATCCGCTCGGTCTCCTACGTCTCCAAGGGGCAGGCGCTGACGAAGTACCGGGACGACCCGAACATCCCCAAGGACATGATCGACAACCTGGAGGGACAGAACCCGTTACCCGCCTCCATCGACGTTGACGTCCGCAATATCAACGACCTCAACGCCGTGGCCAGTGAGGTCCAGGGCCTGCCCCTGCTCGACAAGCAGGGGGCGACGAACTACCGCAAAGAGGTCATCGACAAGGTGGTTCTCTTCAGCCGCTTCGTCGGGATAGCCGGGACCGTCCTGCTGGGCGGCCTTGGGGCAGTGGCTGTGTTCATCATCATGATGTCGATCCGCACGGCCGTCTTCGTCCGCCGCAAGGAGATCGAGGTAATGAAGCTGGTGGGCGCGACCGACTGGTTTGTCCGCGGACCTTTCCTGATGGAGGGGATGCTTGCCGGGCTGATTGCCTCCATACTGGCGGTGGTGGTCGTCGCCGGTGGATACCATCCCTTCGTTGACAAGGTCAGGGGAGCAGTCCCCTTCCTTCCGCTCAGCTATGACGCCGGCTTCCTGGGACAGCTCTGCCTGGTCATGTTCGGGGTGGGCATCGCGCTGGGCGCCTTCGGCAGCTACCTTGGCGTGAGGAGATTCCTGCAGGCGTAGCCGCGGAAAACTCCAGATGCGACACCGTCTTCTCTACGTCCTTGCAATTCTCACCGTCGCCACGTCCATCGCGCCCTCCCTGCCGGTCCGTGCTGACGACCTCGACGCCAAGCAGCAGCAGCAGCAGGACCTGAACAATTCGATCGGGCACGACCAGGCCCGGATCAAGCAGCTGCAGGGTCAGCAGGCGGTCGCGCAGGCCCAGCTGGATATGCTGCATTCCCAGATTGCCGGCGCCGAGGCCGAGATCGCCGCCGAGAACGGTCGCCTCGACGCGCTCATCGGCCAGGTCGAGAAGACCCAGAAAGACCTCGATGCCACCCGGGAACACCTGGCCCAGCGTGAGACCGTCCTTCGTCAGCGCACCCGCAGCCTGTACAAGACCGGGGGCGACGTGAGTTTCATAGACAGCCTTTTCACCTCCAGCACCTTCTCCCAGCTCCTGGACCGCTTCATCGTCATGCGCGACGTGACCCACGCCGACCAGCTCCTCGTCCAGCAGATCCAGGCCGACAAGGTTTCCGTGGAGGGGCTCCTGGCCCGCCAGTCTCAGCAGCGGGACGAACAGAAGGCGGTGGTGATCGGGATCCGGCAGAAGCAGGACGCCCTTCGAGGCCAGTATGTGCAGGAAGCCGCCCTCAAGGGTCAGCTCGCCGCCCAGCAGCTGTCCCTGGAAGCCCGCGCCGCGGCTTCCGCCCGGGCCCTGGTGGCGGTGGGCGCGGAGATCGCCGCGCTGGTGGCGGCCCGCAGCCGCGCGCACTCGTCGGGGACCTTCGCCTGGCCGGACGCGCAGGGCCCGATCACCCAGACCTTCGGTTGCACGGACTTCGGGGGCGAGCCGCCCCCTCCCAGCGGGTACGCGTGCAAGCCCGCCGGGTCCTGCCATACCTCGACGGGCTGTTTCCACACCGGGATCGACATCGCTGCTCCGTACGGTAGTGAGGTGACCGCCACCGACGGCGGGATCGCGTACACCTACGCCGGCAGCAGCGGTTACGGTAACCACATCATCGTGGTCCACGCCAACGGCTACTCCAGCCTCTACGGGCACCTCGCCAGCTTCGCAGTGGCCAGCGGGGCCCAGGTCGCCAAGGGTGACAGGATCGGCATCGAGGGTTCCACCGGCTTCAGCACCGGTCCCCACCTGCACTTTGAGATCCGGCTGAACGACGCGGTCGAGGACCCCTGCCGCTTCGTTGGCTGCTGAGCTTCCCCCGGGGGGGCTGGAGCAGCCAGCCGGACCACGGGCGCACCCCTCGCGTCGGTGGCCGAAACGCCTGGCCGTCGGACTGCTGGTCCCCCTGTCGTTCTACCTTGGCGTCCTCTTCCAGTTCCACGCCGGTCCAGACCTTGACCAGCTGATCGCACCCGCGCTCTTCGCCGCGCCGGCCAAGTCGCTGGACCTTGGCACCCTGAACGCGATCTTCTCGATCATGCAGCGTGAGTACGCGAAGGCAGGGCTCAGCCCCACCGACGCTTTCAACGCGGCTGCCCACGGGATGGTCCACAACCTCCTGGCGGCCGACCCCTACAAGGACAACTTCTCGGCCTATTTCACTCCTGAGGAGTTGCGCCAGAACCAGGAGTTTTTGGCCGGCGCCTTCGGCGGTATCGGGGCCTCCTTCAAGCTCGTCAACGCGCGCCTCACGGTCACCCTGGTGCTGCCGAACAACCCGGCGGCAGGGGCCGGCCTCAAGGTCAATGACGTGGTCACCAAAATCGACGGCCAGGATGCCACCGGGATGACCGTGGACGAGGCGGCAAAAAGGATCCGTGGCAAACCCGGGACCCACGTCACCTTGACCGTCATGCGAGCGGGCAAGACAATCGACCTGGACATCCTGCGGCAGCAGATCAAGGTTCCCAGCGTGAGCAACAAGGACGTGGCGCCTGGCGTCCTCTACATTCGTATCTCGGAGTTCGGCAAGAACACCGCGACCGATTTCCACCAGCAGCTCGACGAAGGGCTCAAGCGCGGTGACCGGGCCGTTGTCCTCGACCTCCGCCGCAATCCAGGGGGATACGTCGAGGCGGCCAGGAACGTGATCTCCGAGTTCGTGCAGTTGGGCGAGGCGGTCACCGTGGTGGGTCGGACGAGCCGGGTGGTGAACACGGTGACCGGCAAGGGCGTCGCCTACAGCCCGAAGCTGGTGGTGCTCGTGGACGAGAACAGCGCCAGCGCAGCTGAGATCACGGCTGGTGCGCTGCAGGATCACCACCGCGGCACCCTGGTGGGGAAAAAGACGTTCGGCAAAGGGCTGGTCGAGGATGATTTCCCCCTCCCGAATGGCGGTGACCTCCACCTGACGATCGCCTACTGGCTCCGGCCGTCGGGCAAGACCATCAACCTCCTCGGGATCACCCCCGACCGCGTTGTCGACCTTCCCGCGCCCACCGATTTCTGGTTCGTGGACGACGCTTCCTCCGAGCCGCGGCGGGACACCCAGCTCCAGGCGGCGCTGGCCCTCCTGAAGTAGATCCCCGGCCTGGGGAGGCCACATACAATTGCGCTGCGGTGAGGTGGATTCGACGTGGCTGACAGCTTCGACATCGTCGTTCTGGGGGGCGGGATGGGAGGTTACGTGGCCGCCATAAGGGCGGTGCAGCTGGGCAAGTCAGTGGCCCTGGTCGAGAAGGACAAGCTGGGAGGCACGTGCCTGCACTGGGGCTGCATTCCCACCAAGGCCCTGCTGCGGACAGCGGAGCTCTTCCACGATGCCGGCAACAGTGCCGACCAGGGCGTTCGTGTGTCCGGCGTAGAGCTTGACTGGCCGGCCGCGAACCTGCGCAAGCAGAAGATCGTGGACCAGCTGCACAAGGGTGTGCAGTACCTGATGAAGAAGAACAAGATCGAGGTTGTGAGCGGCTGCGGGACCCTTGAGGACTCGACCACCCTCCGCGTGGAGGGCACCGGTACGCCACGGACCCTGACCGCGGGCAAGGTCATCCTGGCCACCGGCAGCGTGCCCCGCAGCTTGCCTGGGGTTGAGATCGACGGGAAGCGGGTGATCAACAGCGACCACGCGCTGTCCCTGGATGCCGTTCCCGCTTCCGCGGTGATCATCGGAGCGGGCGCGATTGGCGTTGAGTTCGCCTCCATGTGGCACGACTGCGGGTCGGACGTGACGCTGGTCGAGGCGCTTCCCCGGGTAACCCCGCTTGAGGACCCTGAGGTGTCGCAGACGATTGCGCGCAGCTTTACGAGGCGCGGCATCAAGGTCATCACGGGGGCGCGTATCGACCTCAAGTCGATCAAGGCGGGCGCGTCAGCAGTCTCAATGAAATACGAGGCCGAAGAGGGTCCCGCCGAGCTCAAGGCGGACGTCCTTTTGATGGCCGTGGGCCGGTCGGCGGTCACTGAGGGCTTCGGCCTGGAGAAGACCGGGGTCAAGGTCGAACGGGGCTTCGTTAAAGTGGACGCGGACCTGCGCACGGACGACCCGGATATCTTCGCCGTGGGTGACGTCGTGGGCGGTTACCTGCTGGCGCACGTGGCCTCTCACGAGGGCATCCACGCCGTCGAGGTCATCGCCGGGGAGCAGACGGAGGCGCTCGACTACAACCACATGCCCCGCTGCACGTACTCCCGGCCGCAGGTGGCCAGCGTGGGGTTGACCGAGGAGCAGGCGCGCGAGGCGGGGGTGGAGGTGAAGGTGGGCAGGTTCCCGTTCTCCGCCCTGGGCCGGGCCATGATCAACAACGACACCGAGGGCTTCGTGAAGGTCGTCGCCGACGCCGGCACCGGCGAGATCCTGGGCACCCACATGGTGGGTCACAACGTCACCGACCTGATCGCCGAGCCGGCGCTCGGACAGCTGCTCGAGGGGACAGCCTGGGAGATGGGGATCAGCGTCCACGCCCACCCCTCCCTCTCGGAGGCCATCGGCGAGGCCGCCCTGGCTGTCGATGGCCGCGCGATCCACGTCTGAGCCTCTTCAGCGCGACCTGGGCCCCGCCGCGGCCGCCGCGGGTGTGCGGCCCGATGCCGACCTCCTCCGGCAGATGTACAGGGCCATGCTCCAGGCTCGGCTGGTGGATGAGCGCTGCT
Organism: Candidatus Dormibacteria bacterium; assembly: GCA_046262515.1. Taxonomy (GTDB): domain Bacteria; phylum Chloroflexota; class Dormibacteria; order DASZGP01; family DASZGP01; genus JAXDLW01. The sequence continues at coordinate 5,872 of JBHEMP010000032.1, forward strand.
GGCTGCTCAACCGAGGGGGCAAGGCCCCCTTTGTAATCGGCTGCCAGGGCCAGGAGGGCGCGCAGGTGGGTAGCGTATTCGCCCTGGACCGCAGCCAGGACTGGTTTGCCCCGTACTACCGCGACCTGGCGGTGGTGATGGCGCTGGGCCAGACCCCCCTTGACATCCTCCTCTCGGTGATGGGGAAGCAGGGGGACCCGAACTCAGGGTCGCGGCAGATGCCGAGCCACTTCGGTAGCCGGCGGCTGCGCATCATCTCGCAGGGGAGCGCGGTCGGGACGCAGGCGCTGCACGCCGTGGGCACGGCCCTCGCCTCCAGGTCCCGGGGGGAATCCGCGGTGTCGATCAGCTACGTCGGCGAGGGCGGGACCAGCCAGGGCGATTTCCACGAGGCCATGAACTTCGCCTCGGTCCACCGCCTCCCGGTGATCTTCTTTGTCGAGAACAACAACTACGCGATCTCGGTGCCGCGGGACCTGCAGATGGCGGTCGCCGATGTCGCCGTCCGCGCCCATGGTTATGGGATGCCGGGGGTCGTGGTGGACGGGCAGGACGTCCTGGAGGTTTTCAGGGTCACCGCTGAGGCGGCGGCGCGGGCGCGGCGCGGGGAGGGGCCCACGCTGATCGAGGCCAAGGTACATCGGTTCACCTCGCACTCCTCGGACGACGACCAGCGCGCTTACCGGCCTGCGGAGGAGCTGCGGGCGGCGGCCGCTGAAGATTGCCTGCCCCGCTTCCGCGAGCTGCTGACGCGGCAGGGGGTGCTGACCGAAGCAGAGGACGAGCGCCTCCAGCTCGACCTGCGCAGCGAGTTGGACGCGGCAACGGACGCCGCCGAGGCAGCTCCGTACCCCGCCCCGGAGAGCGCCCTGCTGCATGTCTACGGTGGCGAGCTTCCGGCCCCCGACGATCTCACAGGCGGCCCGCGGGTGAGCTGGGAGGGAGGCTGATGGCGGGCCTCGGAACGCACCGGACGGTGGAGACCTCGGCGGGCCAGATGACCTACCTGCAGGCCATCCAGTCCGGCCTTCGCGATGAGATGGAGCGCGACCCCACGGTGATCGTCCTCGGCGAGGACGTGGGAGTGAAGGGTGGGGTGTTTGGGGTCACCGCCGGGCTGCAGGCCCAGTTCGGCGCCCTGCGCGTGATCGATACGCCCCTGGCAGAGTCGTCGATCGCCGGCGTGGCCATTGGCGCCGCCCTCAACGGGATGCGCCCGGTGGCGGAGATGCAGTTCGCGGATTTCATCCACCCCGCCTTCAACCAGATCGTCAGCGAGGCCGCCAAAATGCGCTACCGGAGCAACAACGACTTCGGGGTTCCGATGGTCATCCGCGCTCCCTTCGGTGGTGGAGTCCACGGAGCGCTCTACCACTCGCAGTCCGTGGAGGCGCTGTTCGCTCACATCCCCGGACTGAAGGTCGTGATCCCGTCGACCCCGTACGACGCCAAGGGGCTCCTGGTGGCCGCCATCCGGGATCCCGACCCGGTCCTGTTCTTCGAGCACAAGAAGGCATACCGGCTGGTCAAGGGCGAGGTGCCGGAGGGTGAGAACTACACCGTGCCGATCGGGCGCGGCAGGATTGCGCGACAGGGAGAGCACATGTCCGTGCTGACCTACGGCCTCATGGTCCACCATTGCCTCGCCGCGGCCGAGCTCATGGCGGGGGAGGGACACTCGGTTGAGGTGGTGGACCTGCGGACGGTCAAACCGCTGGATCGACCGCTGATTCTGGAGTCGGTCCGACGCACCGGCAAGGCACTGATCGTCTATGAGGCCAACCGAACCCTTGGCGTCGGGGCGGAGGTAGCGGCGATGATTGCCGAGGAGTGTTTCGAACACCTTGACGGACCGGTGCTGCGGCTGGGCGGCCCGGACGTCCCAGCGATGCCCTTCAGCCCGCCGATGGAGGACTTTTTCATGCCCAACCCTGAGAAGATCTTCAGAGCGATGAAGCAATTGGCGGCCTACTGAGATGTCACAACACGGAGGGCCCGTGACCGAGGACGGGGTAACACGCGTGACGATGCCCCAGTTAGGCGAGAGCGTGACCGAGGGGCAGATCAGCCGCTGGCTCAAGCAGCCGGGCGACCGCGTGGAGAAGTACGAGGCGCTGGTCGAGGTGATCACCGACAAGGTCAACGCGGAGGTCCCCGCGCCGGTCGCGGGCGTTTTGTCCGGCATCAACGTGCACGAGGGTGAAACCGTCGCCGTCGGGACCCTCATCTGCAGCATCGGCACCAGTGAGACGGCCGCCACTGCGGACGGCGCCGTGGCAGACCCGGGTTCGCCGGCCGTCGCCGAGGCCGCGGCACCCCCCGAACCAGCGCCCGCCCCCGCGGCATCGCCGCCTCCGCCCGTTCCGACGCCGGTGCCCGGGCCCCTTTCAGAGGTCGCCCCGACAGGTTCCTCCAGCAACGGCCACGATCTCGCCGGCCGCGCCAGCCCTGCTGTCCGCCGCCTCGCGTCCGAACATCGCCTCGACATCAGCACTATCCACGGGACCGGCCTCGGTGGTCGGGTCACCAAGCGCGATGTTGAGCTCTTCATTGCTTCTGGCGGCCCGGCGGCCACGACCGGCGGGACATCTGGCGCGAACCCGCCTCCCACTGCCGTACCGCCCCCTGCCGCCACGCCGTCCGTCGCGGCACCGTCTGCATCCACGGCGTCAGCCCCCGCGCCTGCCGCACCCGCGGCCAAGGCCCGGCCGGGTGACGAGCTCGTCCCGCTGACCCCCGTTCGCAGGGCCATCGCCGAGCACATGGTGCGCAGCCGTCAGACCTCCCCGCACGCCTGGTGCGCGACCGAGGTCGACATGTCCTCGGTGGTGGCACTTCGCAAGGCCGAGCGCGCAGCCTTCCGGGCGCGGGAGGGCGTCGACCTGACGTATGTGCCGTTTGTGCTCAAGGCCGTCACGCAGGCGCTCAAGGAGAACCCCGCGGTCAACGCGACCTGGACGTCGGACGGTATCCTGCGGCGGCGGGCGATCAACCTCAGCGTGGCGGTGAGTTCGCCGACGGGACTGATGGTGCCCGTGATCCACGACGCTGACATGCTCAGCATCGCCGGACTGGCGCACAAGCTCAACGACGTCGCGGAGCGGGCCCGGGCCGGCCAGTTGAAGCTGCCGGACATCGAGGGTGGGACGTTCTGCGTCAACAACCCAGGTACCTTCGGAACCGTGATCTCGGCCCCGATCATCAACCAGCCGCAGGCCGGGATCATGACCATGGAGGCGATCGTCAAGCGGCCCGTCGTCCTTCCCGGTGACCTGATCGGGATCCGGTCGATGATGTTCATGGGCCTCTCCTTCGACCATCGCGTCATGGACGGCCTGGAGGCCGCGAGCTTCATCGGCGCGGTCAAGAAGCACCTCGAGGCGATGAGCCCGGGGAACACCACGGTCTGATGGAGGAGGTTCCCGTCATCAACCCCCTGCGCGGTGGCTCCCCGGCGGATTTCGGGGGCCGGCGTCCCGAGTGGTTGAAGGTGCGGCTGCCCTCCGGGCCCACGTTCGCTCGCCTCCAGAACCTGATGCGCGAGGAGAACCTCAACACCGTCTGTGAGGAGGCGCACTGTCCCAATATCGGCGAATGCTGGGGGGCGGGAACAGCCACCTTCATGATACTCGGGGACACCTGCACCAGGGCCTGCAGCTTCTGCGCGGTGAAGACCGGGCGGCCCACGTGGATGGACGACGATGAGCCTCGCCGAGTGGCCGAGTCCATCGCCCGAATGAACCTCGTCCATGCCGTGATCACATCGGTGGACCGGGACGACCTGCCGGACGGAGGGGCGCGGATATTCGCGGAGACGATTCGACGGACGCGGGCGCTCTCGCCACAGACCTCGATCGAGGTGCTGACGCCTGATTTCCAGGGCGACTGGGAGGCGCTGGCCACTGTCATGGCGGCCCGGCCCGAGATCATCAACCACAATGTCGAGACCGTCGGCCGGCTGTATCGAACCGTGCGCCCCAAAGCCATCCTCGCGCAGTCGCTGGAGTTGCTCAAGCGAGCCCGGGAGCTGGACCCGGGGACGCAGACCAAGACCGGGTTCATGGTCGGCCTCGGCGAGACCTGGGACGAACTCCTGGACCTGATGGGGCAGGTCCGCGAGGCCGGCGTGGAGATCCTCACCATCGGCCAGTACCTGCGGCCGAGCCTGAAGCACCATGAGTTGCTCCGCTATTACCACCCGGACGAGTTCGCGGCGCTGAAGGTGGAGGCGCTCGCCCTCGGGTTTCGCTGGGTGGAGTCGGGCCCCCTCGTCCGCAGCTCCTACCACGCTGAGCGGCAGGTTGACCGCGACCGGCTAGTGAGTCTGCGCACCGCCTGAAGCCCCGGGCTACACTCTCCGCGCCGAGCGCGGGCGGATAGCTCAGTTGGTTAGAGCGCCTCGTTTACACCGAGGAGGTCGCGGGTTCGACTCCTGCTCCGCCCACTCGCGATATAGAATTCCCGGCATCTCCCGCCCGTTGAATTGCGCCGAGAGACGCCTCTTGCCGAGATAGCTCAGTTGGTAGAGCAGCGGTCTGAAGAACCGCGTGTCGGCGGTTCGAATCCGTCTCTCGGCACCACCTTCTCGTCACTGGCGGAGATCCGCCTGATCGCCGCGATGCTTCTTTTGGTCGGAGCAGGCACGGCCCAGGAGCTCTTGCTGCAGGCGCACCGACCTGGGCTTGGTGTACTGGTGGTCACGCCGGCGCTGATCGTGGTCGGCGGCCTCTGGTTGCCGTCGCGCGTGGCCCTGCTCGCACTGGCGTTGGCGGGGGCTGTGGAGCTGCTCGTGCCGGTCATGACGGGGGGTGGAATGGTCCTGGACTGGGTGCGCCACTATGAGCTGAGCCTGCGCTACGCCGGCCGCCCGTCCCTGATCCTCCCCGCGTACGTTTCCAGCCGAACGGCACTCAGCGAGCAGGTCCTGGCCGCTTTTCTGGCACACGTTCCGCAGTACTGGGTTTTCCAGGCGGGCTCGCTGCTGCTGAACGGACTCTGGATGTGGCCCGCAACCCTGATCCTGCGAGCTTCGGACCCACACGCTGGCCCTGAGCGGCTCCTGGTACTGGCGCTTTCGCCCCTGGTCCTGTACTACACGGCGTACAGCTGGCCGTGGGCCCTTGCCACCTTCTTCCTGCTGGGCGCCGTCTGGCTCGCCGGACGGAAGGGGAGGGCGGCGGCGGCGGGCGTGGGTGTCGGCTCGGCCGCCGCGCTCCTGGTCCACCCGGGAATGCTGGGGTACGTCCTGGGACTTGGAGGCTGGCTGGCCTGGCGGCGCCGGGGCGCGCTGGTGGCGGCGGTCCTGGCCGGCGTGACCGTGCTCGTTGCCCAGCTTCCATGGGTGTACGACGTAACGTCCGGCCGAGGCGTTGCCACGCTGGTCCTTCACTCCGACCCCGGCCAGGCCCACGTGCCGCTCTGGGTATACGCGATCACCCGCCCGATGCTGGCAATCCACACGGTCCTGCCATTCGCCCCATTGGTGCCCGGGCTTGGCTGGGCGGACCTCGTCCTGACGATCCTCGTGCACAGCCTGCCGGGTGCCCTGCTGGTGCTGCTCCTGGTCGCACCGAGGGCGCTGCGGCCAGCCGGCCTGGCTGCCTGGGTGATGCTCGCGGGAGCCACTGTCGCCCTGCTGATCTACCCCGCGGAGGGGCTTGCCGTGGGTATTCTCGACGCCCTTTTCCCGGCGGTCGTGCTACTGCAGCTGGAGGCCCTCCCGCGGCTGTCTGATTCCCAGGCCGAACGCGCTTTTCGCCTCGCGGGCATCCTCGTGCTGCTCGCAATCGGCCTGGTCCTTGGTCTGGCGTGGGCTAGCGGCGCGGAGGATCGCAACGTTCAGCTTCGAGGGCTGTACTCAGCGCGTTACCTGGTTGAGGTGCTCGGCCCCGCGCCGGGAATCCTTCTCCTGGCCGCGGCGGTGGCGGCCGCCGGGCCGGCTATTTGTAGCGGTAGACGATTCGTCCGCGGGTCAGGTCGTAAGGAGTTAGCTCGACTTTGATCCGGTCGCCGAGGAGGATGCGGATGTAGAACTTGCGCATCTTGCCGGCGGCGTAGGCGATGACCTCGTGCTCGTTGTCCAGCTTGACCCGGAACATCGCGTTGGGGAGGGCCTCGATGACCTCTCCGTCCAGCTCGATTGTGTCTTCCTTTTTGTCGGCCGCCTCCTCTACGGGCTTGCCGCGGCGGCGTGGGCCTCCGCGGGGTGGACGGCGTGGACCTCTCCTAGGAATCTTGACACCTCATACGGGGCCCGAGTTTACCGGATAGCTGTGGCTGAGCCTCTCGGCGCGTCACTATCGAGCGCCGAGGGAATCCCATGCGCCCAGCTTGGAGCAGGTCCGGCGAATGACCTCGTCGGTGAACTCGGTGGTGCTGGCGGAGCCAGTCAGGTCTGCGGTTCGAACGCCGTCGTAAACCGCCTCCAGTACCGACTCGTAGACAGCCCGCGAGGCGGTGGCCGCCCTGGGATCCTCGGGGATGTAGGTCAGCAGCGAGGCCGCCGCCAGGATCATGGCCATGGGGTTGGCCACGTTCTTGCCGAAAAGCGAAGGGGCCGTTCCGTGCGGAGCCTCCGCCATCACGACCTTCTCGTTCCAGTCGTCGTCAAAGCTGAGTAGGAGTGACTCCGCCCCCGCGATGGACCCGAACATCTGCAGGACAAGGTCGGACAGGCAGTCGCCGTCGCGGTTCAGGGATGGGATGGCCATGGCGTCGCCGCTGGTGGCCAGCAGCAGGGCGTAGGTCGCATCGATCAACTGCGGTTCGTACTTGACCCCCGGGTGGCGCGCGGCGGCCTCGTCCATCTCCTCTTTGAGCATCCCCTCGTACACGGGGCTGACGGTGAACTTGGGCCCTCCGAACACCTTCGCACCGGTTCGCTGGGCGTGGCGGAAGGCGAACTCGGCCACCATCCGGCAGGTTCGCCGCGTGATGCGCTCGGTCCGGAAGGCCTCTTCGTCGAGGCCCTCGCCCTCGCGCCATTCCTTGGCGCCGTAGGCATCGTCCACCGCCATCCGAACCACGGAGATTGGCGAATGGACCCCGGCCACGGGATTGACGCCCGGGATCCGGCGGCCGGTGCGTAGGATCACCTTCCCATCTACCTCCTCGCGGAGGATGCGGTTGGGGCTGCCGACGTCGTCCCGCGTCTCGGGAGTGACCGTCGCGGCCTTCAACCCGAGGCCCGTGTCGCGCATCGCCTCGGCGGCTTCGTGGACGACTGAATTGGAGGTGGCTCGACGGTTCTCCAGCGAGAGGTCGAACCGGTGCAGTTCAAGCGGCAGGCCTGTAACCGCGGGGTCGAGGACGCGCAGGGCCTCCTCGAGCAGCTCCTGGCCAGTCTGGTCCCCGTCGAGGATGGCAATGGCGCGCGTGGTCACGATCGAGGATGCTAATGCTTCCTGCCTCGATAGACTCCACTCGTGGGCGATCTCAGGCGTGGCGCGGCAAACGCTATCGGCGTCTGCCTGGCGGTGGAGTCCAAAGACCGGGTGGTCATCATCACCGACCGGGACCGAGATGACATCGCCCACGCCCTGTCCGCGGAGTGCGAGCTGGCGGAAGCACCTACCCGGGTCCTGGTGATCGAGGACTTCGTGCAGCGCCCCGCCCGAGTGATCCCCGAGCGCCTGCTGCAGGAGATCGACGATTTCCAACCCACGGTCAGTGTCTACGCGGCGGGCGGCCAGGCCGGCGAGCTGGTTTTTCGGAGCCCACTGGTCCAGCACTGCTACAACGACCTCAAGACGCGCCACGCGCACATGATCGGCATCGACCACCAGCTCATGGAGGAGGGGATGGCCTCCGATTACGCGGCGATCGCGCGCGTCACGCTGCAGGTGAACGAGATCGTCAAAGGCGCCCGCGAGATCGAGGTGCAGGCACCGTCCGGAACTGACCTGCGCGCCCGCATGGACCCCGGGCGGCTGCGCTGGATCCCCTGCACAGGGCTGATCCACGCGCCGGGAGAATGGAGCAACCTGCCGGACGGCGAGACCTTTACCAGCCCGGCCCGCGTTGACGGCGTGCTCGGGGGCGAAGTCCTCGGTGATCATTTCTCAGAGCGCTACGGTGTCCTGCCGCAACCGATGCACTTCGAGGTCGGGGACTCGCGAATCCAGCGCATCAGCTTCCCCGATGAGGAGGTTCGCGGGGAGGTGGAGGCATACATGGCGCAGCACGAGAACAGCAACCGTGCCGGCGAATTCGCGATCGGCACCAACATCGGGCTGAAGAACCTATCCGGTAACCTTTTGCAGGACGAAAAGATCCCCGGGCTGCACATTGCCTTCGGACATCCGTACACACAGGCGACCGGGGCCGATTGGGATGCCCCTTCGCACTGCGACGTGGTCTCTACGCGGGCCACCATCAAGGTCGATGGGCAGTACCTGATGCGCGATGGCGAATTCGTCTTCTAGGAACGAAAGGAGAGATACATGGCGCACAAGGTGACGATGATCCCAGGGGACGGGGTGGGCCCCGAACTCAGCGAGGCCACGATGCGGGTGCTTGAGGGCACCGGTGTGCAGTTCGAATGGGAGATCGTCCAGGCGGGAGAGAACGTCATGGCCGAGCACGGTACGCCCCTGCCGGAAAACGTGCTGGAGTCCATCCGCCGCAACAAGGTCGCCATCAAGGGCCCCATCACCACCCCGGTCGGCAAGGGGTTCCGATCGGTCAACGTCGCGCTGCGCAAGGAACTCGATCTCTATGCGCTCTTCCGCCCCTGCAAGAGCTACGAAGGGGTGCGCTCGCGGTATGCCGACATCGACATCCTGATGGTCCGCGAGAACACGGAGGACGCTTACGCGGGTATCGAGTTCCAGGAAGGCCAGGCGGACACGCACGAGGTCATCGATTTCCTGAACTCCAAATCCGGCAAGCCGATTCGCGAAGATTCAGGCATAACGATCAAGCCGATCTCCGTCTTCGGCAGTCGCCGCGTGGTGAAATCGGCCTTCGAGTACGCCCGGGCCAACGGCCGCAAGAAGCTCACCGCGGTACACAAGGCGAACATCATGAAGCACACGGATGGTCTCTTCCTGCACGTTGCCCAGGAGGTCGCCGCCGATTACCCCGACATCGAGTTCGAGGATCGAATCGTCGACAACATGTGCATGCAGCTGGTTCAGAAGCCCGAGCTCTACGACATGCTGGTGTTGCCCAACCTCTATGGCGACATCGTCAGCGACCTCGGCGCGGGCCTGATCGGCGGCCTGGGGCTGGCGCCGGGCGCCAACATCGGGGACGAGGTGGCCCTCTTTGAGGCGACCCACGGCAGCGCCCCCAAGTACGCAGGGCAGAACAAGATGAACCCCATGGCGATGCTCCTGTCCGGGGTGATGATGCTCAACCATCTCGGGGAGAAGGAAGCGGCCGTTCGCCTCGAGGGCGCCATCGCCGATGTCATCCGCGAGGGCAAGGACGTCACCTACGATATGAAGCCCGACCGCAACGATCCGACCGCCGTGGGCACCAGCCAGGTGGCGGATGCCATCATCCGGCGCATGCAGGCCGGCGTGACGGCGTGAGGAAGAAGGAGGTCCAGCAGGGACGCGAGGTCGAGTACGACGAGGTCTCGCTCGACGCCGCCGAGGACCTGCGGGCGGAAGGCGCCACGATCGTGGACGTTCGCCGTCCCGATGAGCGCGCGGTGAAGCACATCCCGGGATCCCTGCATATTCCCCTGGACGAACTCTCGGGCCGGATGGCCGAGGTGCCGGAAGGACGGATTCTCTTCGTGTGCGCTAAAGGGGTGCGCTCTGCGGTCGCAGCGTCAATGGCGGAGGCGGCCACTGGTCGCAGCGATGTCTCGTCGATTGCGGGCGGCACCGATGGTTGGGAGGCCGCCGACAAGCCGATCAACCGGGGCTGAGCCCCGACGGGTCGGGGCCGCCAGGGCCCAACCCGCGTCGTTTCAGTGGCGCAGGGCGGCCTCTGCTTCCCAGGTCATGTCACCACGGCTGATGCCATTGGCCGCCGCGTATTCCTCATAGAGGGTCCGGTAACTCGCCGTCGAGGTGGTGAGTGAGGCGAGCCCGAGGCGGGCCGCGGTCTCGTCAATGCGCTCCCGGTCCCCCTCGATCTCAACGACGGCCCCCACGAATGGCAGCTCATCCAGGGTGACGAACATGCCGTCCATGTCAAAGCCCTCGCGGTACTTCTCATATGCCCACGTCGGCCGAAAACCCAGCCCGCCCAGGAGTTCCGCAACGCTGCCGCCAGACCCGTGGATGGTGATCTCGCGCCTGCTCTTGTACTGGTCGTCCTGAACGGGAAGTTTGACGGTGAGTTCCTCGCCGTTGCGCAGCCGGAGTAGGCGCTCGGAGTTTCTCAACGACTGCCGCTCGTCGTCGAAGACGACATTGGTTTCGAGTTCGCGAGGCCCCGCCACCTTTGCGCCGGCCTCCAGCAACCGCCGGCGAGTGTCAGCGAGGTCCGGACCGAGGTACTTCAGCTCCACCTCGACGCTGTTGCCGCGTCCCATCGCGGCCAAGAATAGCGGTCGGACGAC
>JBHEMP010000033.1:0-20360 GCA_046262515.1 Candidatus Dormibacteria bacterium
GTGAGGACCTGCGTCTCGGCGAACGGGACTCGGGGGATCCGCACCCGGACGGCTGGGTTCTTGGGGATGAGGTCGAGGTCAACCGCCTGGTTCAGCGCGTTCCGCAAAACGTCCCGGATCCGTCCCACGGTCCGGGGGGCCAGCACCTTCTTGCGGTGGGGGTCCCACTCGCTCGACTTCGAATCCATCAGGGCCTGGACCCGGGCCGGGGTCAGCCGGTCGAGGCGAATGCTCCCGAGCTCAGGCACCAGGTGCTTGCGGACGATCTCCTCATAGCGCTGGAGGGTTCCCTCCCGGACCTTCCCCTTCCCTATCGACTCCAGCCAGGACTCCAGGTAGTCCTCGACGGTCTGGCTCGAGCCGACTACGACCGCCTTGCCCCGTGACTTGTCGGTGACCGCGGCGGCCAGCTGCTGGGCGACCTCCTTGCGCGTCTTGCCCAGGTAGGTCTTCCGAACGCGTTTGCCGTTGACCGTCCCCAGCTCCAGCACCCCGCGCCAGAGCCCGGGCCGCTGCTCGAAGATCGACCCCTCCCCCTTGACCCGTCTGCGGGCCCCAGGCTGCGCCATATCCGCACTGTACCAAACATAGGCACACAATAGGCACACAGCGACTCACTGGAGAGGTCAAAGGAAGTCCCGAAACGCCCATTTCGTATTCGAAATAATGGAGCCGACGGGGAGATTCGAACTCCCGACCGACGGTTTACGAAACCGTTGCTCTACCCCTGAGCTACGTCGGCAGGTACCGGCGCGACCCGGCGGAGCCGGGCGCCCAGAGAGATTACGGGATGCGGTGACCCAGAGCGGGGGCGCCGAAGCCGAGGCCTGGGGCCGCGTCCAGGGCGGAAGTCCCGGCGGACCACGCGTGCTGCAGGCCGGACAGAAGAAGGTCGGGCGGCTGCGCACCCGACACACCGAACCGGCGGTCGATCACGAAGTAGGGAACGCCGCTGATCCCGAGCTCAGCCGCCTCCCGCTCCTCGGCACGGACCGCCTCGGCAAAGCGCCGGCTCTCGAACGCGTCCTGAACGACGCCGGCGCCCAGCCCCACCTCCTGCCCCAGCCGGACAAGCTCTTCCCGTTCGCCGATGGGACGCCCTTCGATGAAATAGGCTGCCATCAGCCGCTCCTTCATGTCGGCGCCGCGCCCCTCCTCCCGGGCGCAGTGAATGAGCTGGTGGGCTTCGAAGGTGTTCCCCGGCCGAGCAACGTCAAGGTGGTAGTCCAGGCCGGCTTTCGACGCGACCTCGGTGACGCGGGCATTCATGGCCTCGGCCTCCGCCCGTGGCACGCCGTACTTTGCCGCCAGCCGCTCGGCCAGGTCACGTCCATCCGACGAGGGTGCCGCGGGGTCAAGCTCGAAGCTACGAAATTCCACCTCCACCTCGGCACGATGCTCGAACCGGGCGAGGGCGCTTTCCAGGTTGCGCTTGCCTATGTAGCACCAAGGGCAAACGATGTCCGACCAGACCTCAACATTCATGGCATGTGTAACCCGTCTGACGGGTCCTTTATTGCCCGGACTGGACAATAGATAGATGGGAGCTAGCACCCGCGCTCACCGCGTCGTTGTGGAGGCAACCACCAGGCGCGCGTTCGCCACGGCCCTGGACTGGCCGGGCTGGAGCCGCGGGGGGCGGAACGAGGACGCGGCCGTCGCCGCGCTGATTGCCTCCGTCCCGCGTTTTGCGCTGGTTTCCAGCGCTGCCGGGCAGATGTTCAATGCCGCGGCCGGCATTGAGATCGTGGACCGGATCGCCGGCAGCACCTACACGGACTTCGGCGTACCCGGGGCGGAGCTGGCCTCCGACCGGGACCCCCTCGGCGAAGCGGAGGTCAGCCGCTCCCTGGCACTGCTTGAGGCCAGCTGGAAGGCCTACGACCGGGCCCGCGCGTCGGGGGCTGCCGAGCTGCGCAAGGGTCCGCGCGGCGGCGGGCGGGACCGCGACAAGATCGACGCCCACGTGCTCGAGGCCGAACGGAACTATGCCAGCGCGGTCGGCGCGAAGCTCCACGAGGTTACGAGCAGGGACCAGGCCGCCCTTGATGGGCATCGGCAAAGCTTCATCGCGGCCCTGCGCGATGCGGGGGCGCGGCCTGCGCCGCCCGCCGGCGTCAAACCGAAACGGTGGACCTTCCGGTATGCGGTGCGACGGGCCACCTGGCACGCGCTCGACCACGCATGGGAGATCGAAGACAGAAGCTGACCAGTGGCGCCGGCATCGCGTGCGGCGCCGGACCGAACGGCCTCAGTGAACGCCCGCCGCCTTCAGCGCCAGCGTCAACACCGCGGCCACGATGGCGGCGGCTGGAATCGTCAATACCCACGCGTACGCAATGTTGCGTGCCACCCCCCAGCGGACCGCCGACAGGCGGCGCGTGGCTCCTGACCCCATCACGGCGCCGGAGACGACATGCGTGGTGCTGACCGGCTGACCGAACTGGGTCGCGACCTGGATCACGAGGGCCCCCACGGTCTCGGCCACGAAACCGTTGATGGGCTCGAGCTTGATGATCCGGGTCCCCATTGTACGGATGATGCGCCAGCCCCCGGCATACGTCCCAAGGCCGATCGTCACCGCCGCCAGGATTACCACCCAGAAGGGCGGCTCCTTGGGAAATTTGGCCAGGTGATGGGTGCTGACGAGCGCAAGCGTGATCACCGCCATCGTCTTCTGGGAGTCGTTCGCGCCATGGCTGAACGACACGAAGGCCGACGACAGGATCTGCAGCCGTCGGAAAACTCGGCCGGCCGCGTGAGGATGGGCTTTGCGCAGGATGTTGGACAACACCACCATCGCCACGTACGCCAGGACCAGGCCCACGATCGGCGAGGTGATCAGCGCGGTGACCGTGGAGACCAGGGTGCTGGTCTTGATGGAGTGCAGGCCGTACCCCGCGATGCCCATGCCGAGGAGGCCGCCGATCAGGGCATGCGACGAGCTCGACGGGAGCCCCGCGCGCCAGGTGATGATGTTCCAGGCGATGGCGCCGGCCAGCGCTGCCACGATGAACGGCAACGCGATGCCCTTGACCGTGACCAGCCCGCCGATCGTGTTGGCCACCTTGGTGTGCAGCAGCTGGGTCGCCACCACGGCCCCAACCAGGTTCAGTGTCGCCGAAAAAATGATCGCCGCCTTTCCCGGCAGCGCGCGGGTGCCGATCGTCGTCGCGACGGCATTGGCAGTGTCATGAAAGCCGTTGGTGAAATCGAACCCCAGGGCGACCGCGATGGTCAGGACCAGGAGGATGTTGGACACTAGGCGTTCTTGATGACGATGTTCTCGATCACGTTGGCGACATCCTCGCAGCGGTCGAGGGCATCCTCGAGCGTGTCGTAAACGTCCTTCATCTTCATCACGTTGATGGGGTCGGTGCCGCTGCGGAAAAGGTCACTGATGGCCTTGCGAGACGCCTGGTCGGCCTGGTTTTCCAGGCGATTGACCTCGATCCAGTGACCCTCGAGGTCCTTGAGTGACTCCAGCTTGCCTATGGCATCGCGCAGCGCGCCGGTGGCCGACACCAGCAGCCTCGCCAGGTCGACGGCGGCCGGAGAGGCGGTGGTGATGTCGTACAGCGACTGCTTGTCCGACACCTCCTTGATGAAGTCCAGGACATCGTCGATTCCCGACGAGAGCGCGTAGATATCCTCGCGGTCGAAGGGTGTCACGAAGGTCTTGTTGATGCTTCGGGCAATCTCGTGGGTGATCTCATCTGCCTCGTGCTCGAGCGCGCTGATGCGATCCTGCAGGGCCGTCGCGGCCGCGGGGTTTTGGAGCACGGCGACCAGGGCCTCCGCGGCCAGTACCACGTTCGCCGCGTTCTGGTCGAACAATCGGTAGAAGCGTCGCTCCCGGGGCATGAAATTAAGTCGCAAAGGTCAGACCTCCAATGGGGCAATGTAGGTGGCGGACACAACCGAGCGGTCGTGAACCTCGAGCGCCCACGTGGAGCCCTTCTGCCAGCGGGCGGCGCCCTGACTGACCAGTCCCATTTCGGCCAGGCGGGTAACGATGCCGCCGATGACGTCACCCTGGCTGCAGAAGACCGTAGGCCCTGCCGAGTCTCGCACCAGGTCCAGGGTTTCCCGCCAGTCTGAGCCCTCGGCCAGCAGGCGCTCGGTCATCACGGGGAGTCCCAGCGCCTCAGCCAGCGGCTCGACGGTCTGAATGCAACGGAGGAAGGGGCTGGTCATGACTCGCGTGATTCCCTCTGCGGCGACCGCCTGGCAGAGGCCGCGGGCCTGGGCCTGCCCCCGGCCGGTGAGCGGGCGTGAACGGTCATCCCCGCTCCACTCCGAACGGTCACCGGCATGCGCGTGTCGAGTCAGAAAGACTTTCACGCCGCGAGATTACCGTGCCACCGCCACTCAGCTGGGCAGTCCAGCGCGCAGAAGGATGTCGCGGTCGTGGTCGAAGGAGAGGGTTGCCATTGCCTCCACCAGCCCCAACCACCGCACCTCGTCGACCTCTGACAGCGGTTTAAACTCGCCCGCGTACGCCCGCATCATCCAGTACCAGACCACCTTTTCGCGGCCGCGGCGGTCCAGGTACCGCGTGACGCCAAGGCAACGCTCGAGGAGGCAGGCCATGCCGGTCTCCTCTTCCACCTCGCGTAGCGCCGCGGTTTCAAGGCGCTCCTGCGGCTTCAGTTTGCCCTTCGGCAGGGACCAGTCGTCGTAGGCCGGGCGGTGCACTACGGCCACCTCAACCCTGCCCTCGACACTAAGCCGGTACACCACCCCGCCGGCAGCTCGGACCACGTCCGCTGGTTCGAGGTGGGCGGCCAGGGCCTCGGCCATCAAGGCGTTGGGGGCGCCGGCCTCAGCCACCGGACATCCAGCGGAGCAGACGCGAGCGGTCTACTTCCTTCCACTCCCGCTTCCAGCCGGCCGCCGCCGCGGCGCCCATCGCGCGCTGGCGCTCGCTGAGGGCGCCGGCCAAAAAGGCCGACGGGCCGTCCAGGTGCGGCCCGATTTCGACCAGCCACGCTCCCGCGACCACGGCGTCGTTGAAGTCGCCAAGGGTACCCTGGAGGGCGGCCACCGCCTCCGCGAAGCGACCTGCGGCATCACCGATGACCGGGGCCGCGGCCTCGGCAGCGTAACGAGCCCGTTTGGCCGCGATGCGCACCCGGTGCAGTTGCTCGTCAGCGGGGTGACGGGGCAGCTTTTCAACCGCGCGGGCCAGCGCCTTCCAAGGTGCGGCCGCCAGGCCCGGTAGGACCTCACTCGCAGCCTGGCCGCCGTCGCCTCGAAGGCCGGGTGCGTGGGCAAATTCCACCACCGCGTCCAGGAGGCGGCTGTACCGGGCCGACCTCATGCCCGCAAGAAGCCGAGACCGCCCGTCATCCCGACGGGCGACCAGGGCCGCGACGATGGGCTCGGCGCGGCCGTCGGTGGCTCCCATGTCGTCAAGCTGCTTCCTGAAGCGCAGGGCCATCACCTCGGCGTCGCGCACCTCCCCGAGGAGGTCAGCCAACCATTTCAGTTCCGCCCGTAGGCGCCGGACCGCCCTCGGGTCGAGGATCGCGCTGAAGGTGTCAAGGTCGGATCGGAGGCGGCGAGTTGCGACCCGAGCCTGGTGCACCGCCTCGTCATCCCGGCCCAACCTGACCCCGGCGTCGTGCCGGAGCAGCCGGATTGCCGAGGCGCCCACGATTCCCTGCACTGCCTCGAGCAGCGTCGCCCCAGGGCCGAGAGACGGGATCGAGACCTCGGCGGGCTCGTCGGCCACCGGCCCGAGCACATGCACATGCTCGTCAACCAGGTCGGGGCCACCGGCCCCGGCGGCGCGGAGCCGCGTCAGTACGGCATGGACAACGGCGATGTCGGCCTCCCTGTGGTTGTCGAGCACGATCTGGCGATAACGGGCTGCCACACGCCGGCCGTCGAGCACCGAAATCTCATCACTCATCACCCTGACGAGCTCATCGCCGGCGGCGTCCTGGACCGAGGTTGATCGGCGGACCCGGCGCAGCCTCGCGACCGGACCGATCGGGGCGCCCCGGACATAACCATGGAGGAGATCCAGCAGGTCCCGCGGAGGCGCATCGTCCCCGTTGGCTCCGGGCGGGCGCCCCTCGGCGCCCTGGGCTACCCCGGGCAGGGTCAGCCGCCAGCCCTCGCCGTCACTGCATACCAGCGAGGCGCCCCACCTGGCCAACCGGAGGTCGATTGTGTCCCAGTACACGGAGGCCATCTGCTTGCGGCCTTCGTCAACCGATCGCAGGTCCTCCCCGAGGTCGGAGAAGGAAGGATGCCGAAAGTGAGGGGCGGCCTCCAGGCGAAGTATTCCCACCTCAGGCGCGGGCGCGCGCCACGGGTGCCCGCGAACGCTGCGAAGCCCGCCGCATCAACTCGACCTGGGCGTTCACCCCGGTGGTCGTTGGCACCTTGCGCCACCCCTGGGCGTCGAGCTCCCAGGCCAGTACGTCGTCCTGCAAATTGAGCTGGAGCATCTCCTCGAGGCGCTCCTGGAGGTCCGGTTCAGTAACGGGGAACAGCGTCTCGACACGCCGGTCAAGGTTGCGGTTCATCATGTCGGCGGAGCCGACGCGGTAGTCATAACCGCGCTTGTGACTGCCGAAGCGGTAGACGCGCGAGTGCTCGAGGAAGCGTCCCACCAGCGAGCGAACATGGATATTCTCGGAAAGTCCCGCGACCCCGGGGCGCAGGCAACAGATCCCGCGGATGATGAGGGCGATCTTGACGCCCTTGCCCGAGGCGCGATAGAGGGCCTGGATGATCTCCTCGTCCACCAGGCTATTCATCTTCATGACGATGTGCCCGTCGCCGGCCTCGGCCTCGCGGTCGATGAGGTCAAGGATCCCGCCGCGCAGGCCGATGGGCGCCACCAGCAGCTTGCGCCAGGTTTCCTGGCGACTGTAGCCGGTGAGGTGGTTGAACAGCTCCGCGACGTCGTCACCAATCTTTCGCTGTGACGTGAAAAGCCCCAGGTCCTCATAGATGGTCGCGGTGCGAGGGTTGTAGTTGCCGGTCGCGAGGTGGCAGTAGCGTCTGATCCTCCGCCCCTCCTGGCGGACAATGAGGCTGACTTTGGCGTGTGTCTTGAGACCCACCAGCCCATAGACCACGTGCACCCCCGCCTGCTCGAGGGCGCGCGCCCAGACGATGTTGGCCTGTTCGTCGAAGCGGGCCTTCAGCTCGACCAGCGCCACAACCTGCTTGCCGGTCTCAGCCGCGCGGATCAACGACCTGATGATCCCTCCCTCCGGACCCGACGTCCGATAGAGGGTCTGTTTGATCGCCAGGACCTGGGGATCGCGGGCGGCCTCGTCGATGAATGCCTCCACCGACGTCGCGAAAGATTCGTACGGATGGTGTACGAGCACGTCCCGCTCCCGGACCACGGACAGGAAACTGCCGCGAACCTCCGGCCCGTTGTCGAGGACCAACTGCGGCTGAGTGGTGCCAACCCATGGGTCGTCCTTGAGGTCCGGACGGCTGAGGCCGTGGAAAAACCAGAGCGACGACAGGTCGACCAGGCCGTCAACTATGTATACGTCCTCCTCCTGCAGGTCGAGCTCGCGCATCAGCAGGTTCAGGACCTCCTCGGACATGGTGGCGCTGACTTCAAGCCTCACCACGTCGGCCGAGCGGCGGTGGCGGCGCAGCTCGGTCTCGATGGCATCAAGCAGGTCGTCGGCCTCGTCCTCCTCCACGTCGAGGTCGGCGTTGCGCGTGACCCGGAAAGGGTGGTGCTCCATCACTTTCATGCCGGGGAAGAGCAGGTTGAGGTGGGCCGCGATCACCTGCTCCAGGGGGATGAAGCGCTTCCCGTCGGGGAGCTCCACGAAGCGCGGCAGGAGGGGCGGAACCTTGACGCGGGCGAAGCGCGTAAGGCGCCGTTTGGGGTCGCGGACCATCACCGCGAGGTTCAGAGAGAGGTTGGAGATGTAGGGAAACGGGTGCGCGGGGTCCACGGCCAACGGCGTCAACACGGGGAAGATCTGCTCCTCGAACACCTGGCTCAGCCACGTCTTCTCGTCCTCGCTGAGCGCGCTGTGCTCGATCATGGTGATCCCCGCCGCCTCCATCCCCGGGACGACCTGCTGGCTCAAAGCGACCGACATCCGGTTCACCAGGCCAAGGCACTGGATGCGGATGGCGTCAAGTTGCTGGACCGGGCTCATGCCATCGGACGACCGCGTCCTGACGCCGGCGGCAACCTGCTCGCGGAGGCCGGCGACCCTGACCTGGAAGAACTCGTCCGTGTTCGAGCTGGCGATGGCCAAGAACTTCGCGCGTTCCAGTAAAGGCGCCGCCGCGTCTTCCGCCAGGGCGAGCACGCGGGCGTTGAAGTCAAGCCAGCTCAGCTCGCGGTTGAAGTACAGCGGGGCCCTGCGCCGGGCATCACCGTGGCGGCTCCGCTTGGGACGCGGTCCGTCCGATTTGGTCCTTACGGGCACGGGGGCCTCACTGGTTCGACACCATGCGGAAAGTCTATGGGGAGACCCCTCAGCCGGGATCCGCCTTACGGTCTCGCCCGAGGCCCCCTCCAGCGGACAGGCCCTCCCCTACCGGTCCAGGTCGCCTCGAAGACGGGTCAGTGCCCCGCCGGAGCAGGTCCTGGGCCAGGAGCCCGGCACCGACCGCGCCCGAGAGGTCGCCGAGCTCGGTGCCCAGCAGCGCGGGAGGCGTTTGGCCCACCAGGAGATGCTTCTTCACGGCCTCCAAAACGCGGGCCCGGAAGGGCTCGCCGAGGCGGTCGCCCAGCCCGCCGCCGAGAATGATGGCCTCCAGGTCGAGAACGTTCTGGATTGAACCCAGGGAGATCCCCAGCGCCCAGACCGCTTCATCCACCAGCGACTTCGCCACTCGATCGCCCTGCTGGAGCGCGGCGTAAATCACGCCGCTGGTCATCCGATCCCGGCCCTTTCGCCTCTGGATGTCAAAGAGCACGGTGCGCTTCCCGCTCTTGACCAGTTCCCGCGCGCGCACCTCCATCCGACCTCGGCCCGCATAGGCCTCGAGGCATCCCCGCCGTCCGCAGCCACACTCGCGACCGCCGTCCTTGACGACGGTGTGGCCGATCTCGCCCGCGGCGCCACGGCCATGGCGCAGTCTTCCTTCGAGCACCAGGCCGCCGCCCAGGCCGGTGCCGGCGAAGACCCCGAGGACGTTCTTGTAGCCGCGGCCGGATCCCAGGCGGTACTCACCGATCAGCGCCGCGCGGACATCGTTATCGATGGCGATTGGCAGGCCGCCCAACGCCGCCGAAACCTCGCGAGACAAGGGAAAGCGATGGTGAAAGCCGGGCATGTTGGTCGCGTACAGGGTATCGCCGCTGGCGCGATCGAACTGTCCCGGGAAACCTATGCCTACCGCCCCAACTTCGCCCTGGCTGAGCCCCGCCTCCCCCACGGCGGCGCCGACGGTGGATACGAGCGCCTGCACCACGGCGCCGGCCTCCCCTCCGGGCGTCTGCGCCCGGGCACGTCCGATGACCGCTCGCCCCCGCATGACCGCCACCTGGATCTTGGTCCCACCGACGTCCACGCCCACAACGCTTCGCACGCGGGAAGAGTACGACAGTGCGTGCCGCCCGGATGCCCGGTGACCTGCGCTTCAACCTCTGCTACAGAAATGTCCTCCCGCCGTCCCCACGACGGTGGCAGCATGACCCGTGAGCAAGGGGTGGAGGACATGGAGCGGTGAGATGGCGATAACCCACGAACAGGCGGCACCGCCCTCGATGCTCGCGTCGGACCGAACCCAGTTCGCGGCACGACACTCCCCGCCGCCCACCATCGCCATGATCGCCCACGACCGCGAAAAGGTGCGCCTGGTGGACTTCGCTGTCTGCTACAGGGACATCCTCAGCCGCCACCGCCTGCTGGCGACCGCCACGACCGGTCGGATGCTCGCGGAGATGGTGGGGCTGGAGGTCGAATGCGTGCGGTCAGTGACGGCCGGCGGAGATCGCCAGGTGGCCGACGCGGTGGCGGGTGGCCGCGTGGCCTGCGTCGTCTTCCTGGTCGACGCGTTCAGCGGGCGCCCCCACGAGCGGCGGATCGAGCCGGTCATGAAGGCCTGCAGCCTGCACGACATCCCCCTCGCAACCAACGTCGCCACCGCGCGCGCGGTCCTTCACGCGGTCGCCGTTGCCGAGTTGCGGCATGCGGCCTGGTCGAACCTCGAGCAGAAATAGGGCAGCTTCCCCTGCAAACTCCGGGTCCCTGGCGGCGCCTAAACTGGACGCCGTGAAGCAGGTTGCGCCCGACGTGTGGCACCTTCCCGGCTGGCCGCCGGGCTGGATAAACGTCTACCTCGTGGGCGACGTCCTCGTCGATGCATCGCGACGAGGCGTCGGACCGGGGATAGTCAAGGAACTCGGCGATCGAAGCATCTCCGAGGTCGCCCTGACGCACGTCCACCCTGACCACCAGGGCGCTGCCGGGTTCATCTGTGAGAAGTACGCGGCGACCCTCGCCTGTCACGCGGACGACAAGGCTCTGATGGAGGGCGAATATGACCGCGGGTCCCTTCCGCTCATCGCCCGCATCTCCGTCGCGCTCTTTGCCGGTCCGCCTCACCGGGTGGATCGCGTCCTGGCCGAAGGTGATGACGTCGCCGGGTTCACCGTCTATCACACCCCTGGGCACAGCCCGGGGCACGTGGTCTTCTTCCGCGAGCGCGACGGCGTGGCGATAGTGGGCGACGTGGTGAATACCATGAACCTCGCCACAACCGCCCGCGGTCTGCACGAACCACCGACCGGCTTCACCCCGGACCCGGTTCAGAACCGCCGCTCAATCCGCAAGCTCGCCGAGTTGGACCCCCAGGTCATCTGCGCCGGGCACGGCCCGGTCTGGCGGGACCGACCGGCCTTTAAGGAGTTTGTCCGGCGGCTACCGCAGGACTGACCGCCGCCCGGCGGGACAGCTCCAGTTTGCCACCGGACTCATCGACGACGATGGTGTCGCCCTCGAGGAACTCACCCTGCAGGATGCGCATTGCCAGCGGGTCCTGGAGGAGCCTCTGTATGACCCGCTTGAGGGGCCGGGCGCCGTACACCGCGTCGTAACCGTCACGGGCAAGGACGTCGGCCGCCATCGGGCTGACCTCGAGGGATAGCCGCCGGTCGGCGAGTCGCCCACGCAGGCCCCCCAACTGGATCTCCACAATGCCCCGCAACTGTTCCGGCGTCAGCGGGTTGAAGATGATCACATCGTCTACACGGTTCAGGAACTCGGGGCGGAAATGCTGGCGCAGCGCCTCCATGACGCCCTCCCGCATCGCCTCCTGGTCCTCGCTGAGCGCCTGGATCAGCGTCGAGCCAAGGTTGCTGGTCATGACGACGATGCTGTTCTTGAAGTCGACTGTGCGTCCCTGCCCGTCGGTGAGACGCCCATCCTCGAGGATCTGCAAGAGGATGTTGAACACGTCCGGGTGGGCTTTTTCGATCTCGTCGAAGAGGACGACGGAAAACGGCCGGCGGCGGACGGACTCGGTCAATTGCCCGCCCTCGTCATAGCCGACGTAGCCGGGCGGTGCTCCGACCAGCCGGGCGACGGTGTGCTTCTCCATGTACTCGGACATATCAAGTCGCACCATGGCCTGCTCGTCATCGAAGAGAAACTCCGCCAGCGCCCGCGCCAACTCCGTCTTCCCGACCCCTGTCGGCCCGAGGAAGATGAATGATCCAATCGGCCGGTTGGGGTCGGACAGCCCGGCGCGGCCACGGCGAACGGCGTCCGAGACGGCCTTGATCGCCTCCTCCTGGCCGATCACGCGGGCATGGAGCCTCGACTCCATCTGCAGCAGTTTCTGCAACTCCGATTCCAGCATGCGAGTGACCGGCACGCCCGTCCAGCGCGCCACTATCTCCGCAATGTCCTCTTCGTCGACCTCCTCCTTGAGCATCCGCCGCACTTTCTGCAGCTCCTGCAGCTCATGGGTACGGGCGGCGAGCTCGGTGTCGAGCTGGCTCAGGCGGCCGTACTTGAGCTCCGCCGCCTTGCCAAAGTCGGCCATGCGCTCGGCCCGGTCGGCGTCGGCACGCACCTCTTCGATCTGGGCCTTGACCTCGCGGGTGCGGTTGATCAGGGCCTTTTCCCGTTCCCAGTGGGCGCGCATCGAGCGGTCACGCTCGTCGAGTTCGGCCAGTTCCTTCTCCAGCTTCCCCAGCCGATCGCGGCTGGCACTGTCCTTCTCCTTTTTGAGCGCCTCACGCTCGACCTCGAGCTGGCGTGCCACGCGTTCGACCTCATCCAGCACCGCCGGCAGGGAGTCGATCTCGATACGCAGTCGCGCCGCGGCCTCGTCGACAAGGTCGATGGCTTTGTCCGGCAGGAAACGATCCGTAATGTAGCGCTGCGATAGAACGGCGGCCGCCACCAGGGCGGAATCCTTGATCTTGACGCCGTGGTGGACCTCGTAGCGCTCCCTGAGACCACGCAGGATAGAGATCGCATCCTCTACGCTCGGCTGGTCCACGAGCACGGGCTGAAACCGGCGCTCCAGCGCGGCGTCCTTCTCGATGTACTTGCGGTATTCGTCAAGCGTGGTCGCGCCGATGCACCGCAGCTCCCCTCGCGCCAGCGCCGGCTTGAGCATGTTGGACGCGTCCATGGACCCCTCGGCGGCGCCCGCGCCCACCAGCGTGTGGAGTTCGTCGATGAACAGGATGGTCTCCCCCGCGGCAGTCTCCAGCTCCTTGAGTACGGCCTTGAGCCGGTCCTCGAACTCGCCCCGGAACTTCGCGCCGGCGATCAGCGCGCCAAGGTCCAGGGAGACCAGGCGCTTGTTTTCGAGCGTGCTGGGGACATCACCGTTGGCGATCCGGATTGCCAGCCCCTCGGCGATCGCGGTCTTGCCCACCCCCGGCTCGCCGATCAACACGGGGTTGTTCTTGGTGCGGCGGGAGAGTACCTGGATGACCCGCCGGATCTCGTCGTCACGCCCGATAACGGGGTCCAGCTTGGCGGCCCGCGCAACAGCGGTGAGGTCCCGGGTGTACTTGTCAAGGGCCTGGAACTTGCCCTCCGGGTGGGGGTCGGTCACACGCTGGTTTCCGCGCAGGTCTGCCAGCGCGCGCAACAGCGTTTCGCGGTCCGCCCCCACCTCCCGCAGGATCGTCCCGGTACGGCCGCTGCCGGCCAGGGCCAGCAGCAAATGTTCCGTGGAGACGTAGTCGTCCCGGAGCTTCTCCATCTCGCCCCACGCGGTGTCGAGGACCGCCTTAAGGTCGGCGCTCATATACGCGGCGCTGTCGACACCACTGACCTTCGGGAGCCGGCCCACCTCCTCACGACAGCGCGCGACCACCACCTCCGGCTGCGCCTCCAGCTTTTGCAGCACCGGGCGGACAATGCCCTCCGTCTCGTTGAGAAGGGCGAGCAGCAGATGCACCGGCTCGAACGCCTGCTGGCCCGCGTCGCGAGCCACCTCCTGGCCGGCCTGCAGGGCCTCCTGCGATTTCTCCGTGAAGCGATCAAGTCTCATGGGAAAAATCTACCCCCGATCCGGCCACGGGAAACGTCGAGGCAGCGCCGGGGGAGTGGTCAGGCCGGGGCGGGTTCCTCCGGGCTGACGACGGACGCCAGGCTACGGGTGTCCGTTGGCTCAACGATGGGTACGTCGTTGGCCTCGGCCCATTTCTTGATGAACGCCATACGCTCGGCTGTCTCGGGATGGTCGTGGGTAGCGCGCGAATACCAGCTCGGCTCGAAATCGCCGAGGTTCTTCGTCATCATGCGCTTCCATGAATCGATGAACGCGCCGGGGTCGCCCAGCAGCTCCAGCGCCTCCAGGTCAGCCTGGCGCTCCAACACCCGCGATGCCCATGCCGTGACCAGGGAGATAACCGGGCTGCAGATCGCCATCAGGAGAAGGATCAGCGGTAGCGCCGCGGGGTCCGCCAGGCTGGTGATCCCCGCAAGGTGGCGGACGCTGGGTATCGATGCCAGGAGTGCGACCAGCACAAACTGCAGGCCGACCGTCGCCATGGCGAGCGGTACTGAGACGAAATTGTGGCGGCGGCGGTTGTGGCCCAGTTCGTGGGCGATGACGTGGTCCAGTACGTACCCGGGGTGGTTGAGCATGGTGTCGAAGACAATCACACGCCGAGTTTTGCCGAAGCCGGTGGCGACGGCGTTGTCGCGGGTCGAGCGGCGGCTGGCATCCATCACGTAGGCCCCCGAGACCGGGACCCCGGCCAGCCGCGCGATCCGCTGAATGCGTTCAAGCAGTTCGCCCTCCATGGGTTTTTGCTTGTTGAAGACGGGCATGATCACGACGGGGAAGATGAACCCGACGATGAGCACCAGGCCACCGCTGACGGCCGTCGCCACCAGCCACCAGTACGGAGTGAGACGTATCAACTCCAGGAGCAGGCTGAGCAGGGCGGTTCCCAGCGTCAGTCCCAGGGCAAGTTCCTTTGCCTGGTCAGCGAGCCAGCCTCTGAGCGTCTGTGTGCTGAAACCCCACCGGCGATGGTAGACAAGCGTGGTCCAGCACGACTTGGCCAGCGAGAACGGCATGTCGATGATCGCCAAGACGAGCAAAATGGCGAGGACCTGGGCAGGCCACGGAAGCCTCGGCAGCGCTGCCTCGACCCTCGGCCCAACCAATAACAGCACGGTCAGGACGGCGATGACCAATCCCACCGCCGTCGAGGCGATGCGCAGGCGTTTGAGCGGGCGAACGTAGTCGCGCGCGCGCTGCAGCAGTTCCTCGTCGTACCAATCGGCATTGTCATAGGGCGTGCGCCCAAAGAACGATGGGTGCTTGCTGTCCCGGCGAACCATTGGATCCGCCAACCCGAAGCCGGTCGTTATCGCCATATTGATCCTCCCCTCCCCGGCGGCTAAACCTCTTTGAACTCGGCGTCGACGACGTCGCCGGCGGGTTGGCCCTCATGGGCCGCACCGGCAGGCGTTTCGGCGCCTTCGCCCCCGGGGGCATCGGCGTACATCGCACTCCCGATCTTCTGGAATGAGTCGGACAGGTCACGGAAGGCGGTCTGCATCCGCTCGGTTTCGCGGGCTTCCAGCGCCGACTTCGCCTCGGGAATCTTCCCCTCGACCTCGGCCTTGACCTCCGGTGGGATCTTGGCGTCGTTCTCGCGGATGAATTTTTCCACCTGGTAAACCAGGCCGTCGAGGTTGTTGTGGGCCTCGATCTCCTCACGCTTGCGCGCATCGTCGGCGGCATTTGACTCCGCCTCGCGCACCATCTTGTCCACCTCGGTCTTATCCAGCGTCGTCGAGCCTGTGATCGTCACTTTCTGCTCGCGGTTGGTGGCGCGGTCCTTGGCGTGCACGTTGATGATGCCGTTGGCGTCGATGTCGAAGGTCACCTCGACCTGCGGCACCCCGCGAGGAGCCGGCGGGATCCCGTCCAGCTTGAACTTGCCCAGCTCGCGGTTGTCCCGGGCCAGGGGGCGCTCACCCTGAAGGACCACGATCTCGACGCTGCTCTGGTTGTCGGACGCGGTGGAGAAGACTTCGGTCTTGCTGGTGGGGATCGTGGTGTTCCGCGAGATCATCACAGTGTTGACCTCACCCTCCGTCATGATCCCAAGGCTCAGCGGCGTGACGTCGAGCAGTAGGACGTCCTTGACGTCACCCTGGAGAACGCCGGCCTGGATCGCGGCGCCCATCGCCACCACCTCATCCGGGTTCACGCCGCGGTGCGGATCCTTGCCGATCATCTGCTTGACCGTCTCCTGGATGACCGGCATCCGGGTCGAGCCGCCGACAAGGATGACCTCGTCAATCTCGCTGGCCGTCAGGCCGGCGTCCTTGAGGGCCGCGTCGACGGGCGGCCGTGTGCGCTTGGTCAGGTCATCCGTGAGCTGCTCGAACTTGGCCCGCGGCAGCTTCATATCGAGGTGCTTCGGCCCGGAGGCATCGGCGGTGATAAAGGGCAGATTGATGTCCGTCTCCTGCCGTGAACTGAGCTCGATCTTGGCCTTCTCCGCCGCCTCGGTGAGCCGCTGCAGGGCCTGCCGGTCAGCCTTGAGGTCGATTCCCTGGTCCTTTTTGAACTCGTCGGCGATCCAGTCCACGATGCGCCGGTCGTAGTCATCTCCACCGAGGTGGGTGTCACCGTTGGTGGACTTGACCTCGAAGACGCCGTCACCCACCTCCAGCACGGACACGTCGAAGGTTCCGCCACCCAGGTCGTAGACCAGGATCTTCTCGTTGGTCTTCTTGTCCAGGCCGTATGCCAAGGAGGCGGCCGTCGGCTCGTTGATGATGCGGATGACGTTCAGGCCGGCGATCTCGCCAGCGTTCTTGGTGGCCTGGCGCTGAGCGTCATTGAAGTAAGCCGGGACCGTAATGACGGCGTCCTTGACCGGCTGGCCCAGGTACGTCTCGGCGTCGGTTTTGAGTTTCTGCAGGATCATCGCGGAGATTTGCTCCGGGGTGTATTTCTCAGCGAGGACGTCCACCTCGACGCGGCCATCCTTCCCCGAGACGACGGAGTAGGGAACGATTCCCTTCTCGCTGCCGACTTCCTTGAGGCGGCGGCCCATGAAGCGCTTGATGGAGTAAACGGTGTTCTCGGGGTTCACCGCGGCCTGGCGGCGGGCAAGCGTTCCCACCAGCCTCTCACCGCCCTTGGTGAAGGCCACCACCGATGGAGTCGTGCGGCCGCCTTCCGCGTTGGGGATGACCACGGCTTCTCCGCCCTCCATCACCGCCACCACGCTGTTGGTCGTCCCCAGGTCGATCCCTACTGCCTTTGCCATGATTACTCCGCTCCTAATTCGATCTCAATTTCTTGTTGATGCCGACGAATGCTCGGTGAACTTATACCCGTGGCCGGCGCTTTCAAACCGACCCCTCGCCCGGTTCGCCGGTGCCCCGAAGGGTACGAAGGTAGGCGCGGCGACGGCTGATGCCCGCCACCATCTGGCCCAGGCCGAACAGGAATGCCCCCGCCAGCAACGCCACCACCAGGACCGGGACAGACTGGCCGTCGAAGGTCACAGCTGGTGAAACCACCACCAGGATGACCACTATCGCCACCGCCGCTATCGCGAGCGCGTAGTTGTAGCGCTGCTCCGAGCGGGTCAGTACCGGCCGGCGCCGGCGACCCTGTTCCTCAGCCATCAGGCGATTCTAGGGGAGGCGTAGGGCCCGCCCCGGGACGACTAGGCGGCTTCCAGGCGGGTGAGCCAGTCGATCAGTGCTTCCTCCGAAACCTGTGGGTCCACATTCTCTCGCAGGTAGCTTCGGGCAACCACCTTGAGGATGCTGCGGAGCTCCCTGTTCCGCGATTGCGTGGCGTCATCGGGATCCTCCGATAGACGACGGATCTCGGTGAGGAGCAATGCGTGACGGTCCTTGAAGGCGACCAGGCTCTCTTCCATGGGTGGTGATCCTCTGAGTATTCGGCTGACACCACTAAAACGCAGTGGTGTTGGATCTGGATTAAGGTGACAAGTAAGGTAGCCCCTATATTCCGTACGTTGGTGTAACCAAATCAGCAATTAAGTGACATACGAGTAGCCTCCAAGCGTGCTCCTCCTGCTTGTCCGCCACGGGCTCACGGACCTAACGGCGTCGCGCCTGATCGGTCGCCTCCCCGGGATCGGCCTTAACCAGCGGGGACACGAGCAGGCGACGGCAGCGGCCCGACTATTGCGCGGGCTGCCTATCCAGGCTATCTACACAAGCCCCCTCGAACGGACAATCCAGACTGCGGAAGCCCTGGCCGAGGTCAGCGGGCTTCCGCTGACGCGAATGGAGGGCCTCCTGGAGGTCGACTACGGCGAATGGGCGGGACAGGAGTACAAGGTGCTCCGCAAGACCGAGACCTGGAAGCTGGTGCAAACCCAGCCGGCCCGTGTTCGGTTCCCGGGCGGAGAGGCCGTACGTGAGGCCCAGGCGCGGGTCGTCCAGGCGGTCGAGGAACTGACGGAGCGCCACCCCGGGGGCACTGTGGCGGCATATACCCACGCCGACATGATCAAGCTCGCGGTTGCGCACTTCATCGGCCTCCCCTTGGACCTCTACCAGCGCACCAGCGTCGGCCCGGGGTCTATCACCGCGCTGCACGTGGGCCGCGGGAGTTCGACCCTGGTGACCCTTGGCGCCACCGCCACGCTCGATGACCTCAAGCCGCCACCGGCCCGAAGGCGTAAGAATTAGCGCATGCCTGAGGAAGTCGAGCTGGACCCGACCAACCGAATCGCCGTAGGTACCGTGGGCGAACCCGGACGCCGTGCGTTCTTCATCCAGGCTGAGGGCAGCTACCAGAACCTGACCATGCTGGTGGAAAAAGTCCAGGTCCAGGCGCTGGCGGAGCGAGCCCTGGCGATCCTGGAAGACCAGCACGGCCTCCCCGACGAGGAGCCCGAGGACCTCGTGCCCCCCGTGGAGGCCGACTGGCGCGCAGGCCAGCTGGGACTGGGATTCGACCCCGACCGGCGCCTTGCCCTGCTCGTCGCACAAGAGGCACCGGCGACGGATGACGAGGACGAGGACGTCGACACCGAAAGACTGTCGACGGCGAGGCTATGGCTGCGGCCCTCCCAGCTCGCGGCCCTCGGTCGTCGCGGCCTCGAACTGGTCAACCAGGGGCGACCGCTGTGTGCCATCTGTGGCCTCCCGGTGGACCCGGCGGGGCACCTTTGCCCCCGCAAGAACGGAAAGAGCCCCGTCTTCTGACCCCCGCGGCGGCGGCCGAGTTGATGGCGACCGGGCACGTTGAGGTGGTGGATCGGCTGGCCCATTCGAGCAACGCCACGTTCCTGGTCACATGCGGGCGGGACAACGCGCAGGTCACCGCCGTGTACAAACCCGTCGCCGGCGAACGTCCACTCTGGGACTTCCCCTCGGACAGTCTCTTTCGCCGAGAGGTGGCGGCATATGAACTCAGCCGGTGGCTGCGGTGGGACCTGGTACCCACAACCGTGGGCCGGGAAGCCGGTCCGCTGGGTCCGGGGTCAATGCAGCTGTTCATCGAGCATGACCCCGAGCAGCACTACTTCAGCCTTATGAACAGCCGCCGACGGGTCTTCAGGCGCCTGGCATTTTTTGACTTGCTCGCCAATAACGCGGATCGCAAGTCAGGCCATTGCATCGTCGATCGTGCGGGGAGGATCTGGGCGATTGACCACGGGCTGACCTTCCACGAAGACCCAAAGCTGCGCACCGTGATCTGGGATTTCGCGGGGGAGTCGCTTCCCGCGGTCGAGCGAAGGGCGGCAGCGCGGCTCGTCGCCGCCCTTGAAGACGGCCGTAGTGAGATCGCTTCAGTTCTGGCGACCCTTCTGGACCCCGCGGAGGTGCGCGGTCTCGCGCAGAGGGCGGCCTCCCTGGCTGCCGGTGGTCGCTTTCCCTCCCCTGCGAGTTCCTGGTCGTTCCCCTGGCCGCTGGTGTAGGTCAGAATGGCCCAGTGAGCACACCGTCCTGGCAAATTCCCTGCCCTCGGTGTGGTTGGGCCAACAGCGGCGCCCTGACCAAATGCGCCAAGTGCGGTCAGCCGCTCGGCTCGCGCCCGGGCATGCTCGTGGCGGGCAAGACCCTGTCCCGGCCGGACGAGCGGATCGTCACCTCCCGGGTGGCCAAACCCGGGGGATTCATCCCCCGCCTGACAGCCCTGGTCATCGACACGATCATCCTCGTGGTGGTGATTCTCCCGCTCTACGCGCTGTGGGCGTCGCAGCTGGCGGCCATCCAGGTCAAGCAGACCGGGGATATCAGTGGCCAGCTGCTGCAACGGCAGGCCTCGTTCCAAATCGCCGTCCTAGCTCTTTTGGTCTTCTACTTCGCCGGCTCGTGGGCAATGATGGGTGGAACCCCCGGGCAGCTCCTTCTCAGCCTGCGCGTGACCAACGCGCGGGCCGAGGGTATTGGCTTCTTCCGTGCCCTCCTGCGGCTGGTCGCGCTGCTCATCTTTGGGCCCTTCAACGCCGTTTTCCTGGTGCTGAAGCAGAAACGAGGGCTCCACGACACGCTGGCCGGCACCTACGTCATCCAGATCGTGGACAGGAGCGACCTGGGAGCCAACGCCGCCGGCTTGCCGCCCTCGTCACCCGCCGCAGTCGCGGCCAGGGCCGAGAAGGCACCGTTGGCGGTGCCCGGCCCCGACCCGGGGCGCGAGCCCGCGCCGACGCCGCCTCACGTCCCGGACCCAGCGCCTGCCGCTGCGCGTCCCATGTACAGTCCACCGGCGGCGCCGGCCGAGGACTATGCCCCGCCAGCCGCCCTGGATATGCAGCCCCCGGACGACGTCTCCCTGTATTCCCCCCCGCCGATCTTCGCGCCGGTGCAGCCGGCCGGCCCACCCGCTGATGCGAGCCCACCGGCCGGGCGTGAAATCTACAGCCCTCCCCCGACGCCGCTCGTAAGCGATGGCACGGAGCAGGAACCGCCCCC
>JBHEMP010000034.1:0-17869 GCA_046262515.1 Candidatus Dormibacteria bacterium
GGGAGGCCGGTACACGGTCAACCTCGCGATAGAAACCGATCTTGTCGAGGCCGCCCAGAGCGACAGCCTGGACAGCGCGGTCGACTACGTTCACGTTTACCAGCTTGTCCGCCAGGTCGTCGAGGACCAGCAGCACCGCCTGCTCGAATCCATGGCAGAGGCCATTGCCACCCTCGTCCTGGCCCTTCCCCGGGTCCGGGCGGTGTCGGTGCGGGTGGGCAAGGTGCCCCCGGTGCGGGGGGCCTTTGGCGAGTTCGCCGTCGAAATAACCCGACCAGCCCAGCCGGGCAGTTGAGGGCCGCCTACTTCGACTGCCTCTCCGGGGCTTCTGGGAACATGCTCCTCGGCGCCTTTTTGGACGCGGGCGCGCCGATGGCGACACTGGAAGCAACGCTGGCGGCGCTTGATCTCTCCGCGGCGGCTGCCGTGGCGGTCACCCGGCGACGCAAGGGCAACCTCGAAGCGACTCATGTGGAGATCGAGGTGCGCTCACCGAAGCCCTGGCGCCACGTGGGGGAGATCGACGACCTGATTGCCGGATCCCACCTTGATGAGGGCGTCAAGGAGAGGTCTCGCCTGGCCTTTCGCCTGCTGGCCCAGGCCGAGGGGGCGGCGCACAACATATCCCCCGACCGCGTTCGCCTGCACGAGGCCGGCGCGATCGATGCCGTGATCGACGTCGTGGGAACCTTCGCCCTCGCTGATGCGCTCGGCGTGGAGGCCTTTTACTGCTCCGCCTTACCGCTCAGTTCGGGGCAGACGGAGTCCGCCCACGGCGTCATCCCCCTGCCCGCTCCGGCCACGGTGAACATCCTGGGGGCCGTCAGCGCGCCGACCTACGACAGGGACGGGGGCGCCGAACTCGTTACCCCGACCGGCGCCGCGATCCTGGCGGCGTGCGCAGCTTTCGAGTTGCCCCGCCTGACGACCGACCTTGAGGGCTTCGGCGCCGGGACCGCCGACCTGGAGTGGCCTAACGTCCTTCGCGTGGTCGTCGGTGAGCTTGAGGAGGACGTGGCCACGGAGTACGCCGACGCGCCGCTCGTGGACCCCGGCGCGGGGCTGCGTGAGGAGACCATCAGCGTCCTGGAGACGAACATCGATGACATGCCCTCCAACCTGCTCGCGGAGGTCGCCGCGGCCATGCTGGAAGGCGGGGCCCTCGACGCGTATCTGACCCCCATCCTGATGAAGAAGGGTCGCGCCGCCCACCTGCTGACCGTGGTCTGCCGACCCGAGCACTCGGCGGCGCTGGCCGAGCGATTGGTGCGGGAGACCACCACGCTGGGAGTGCGGGTGCGGGAACAGCAGCGTGTCGTGGCCGAACGCCGCCTGGAGCGAATGCGAACCAGCATCGGTGAGATGGCGGTCAAGGTGAAGCTGGTCGAGGGCGTCGTGGTCGACGCGGTTCCGGAGCACGACGACGTGGCTCAGCGGGCGGCGGAGTTGGGGCTTCCGGTGGTCGAAGCCCACCGCCGAGCCAGCGCCGACGCGCGGCGTGCCTACATGGAGGGAGACGAATGACTGCCAGCCTTGTTGACGGGACCGCGGTGGCCGCGCAGATTCGCGAGCAGGTCGCGCGCGGCGCGGCCGAGATCGTCGAGGCGGGCGGACGGCCGCCGGGGCTGGGGGTGCTGCTGGTGGGGGATGACGCGCCGTCGGCCGTTTACGTCCGCATGAAGACGGCCGCCTGCGAACGCGCCGGCTTCTATTCCGAACAGGTGAACCTTCCCGCCAGCGCCACCCAGGAAGAGGTGCTGGCCGCGGTGGCCGGCTTCAACGAGGACCCGAGGGTCCATGGCATCCTGGTGCAGCTCCCGTTACCCCCGCACGTGGATGAGGACATCGTCGTCAGGGCGATCCACCCTGACAAGGACGCCGACGGTCTCCATCCCGACAACGTCGCTCGCCTGGCCATGGGCCTACCCCACGTGCTGCCCTGCACGCCCGCGGGGGTGATGGAGCTGCTGCGACATGAAGGCGTCCCGCTCAAAGGCGTTGAGGCGGTGGTCGTCGGCCGAAGCAACCTCGTGGGCCGCCCCGTGGCGCGACTCCTGGTGCTGGCCGACGCAACTGTGACCGTGGCCCACAGCCGCACCGCCGATCTTGCCGCGGTGACCCGGCGCGCCGACGTCCTGGTCCTCGCCGCGGGCCGCC
Organism: Candidatus Dormibacteria bacterium; assembly: GCA_046262515.1. Taxonomy (GTDB): domain Bacteria; phylum Chloroflexota; class Dormibacteria; order DASZGP01; family DASZGP01; genus JAXDLW01. Next base: position 2,158 of record JBHEMP010000034.1, read on the forward strand.
CGGGCCTGGTCACCGGCGAGATGGTCAAGCCGGGCGCGACGGTCATCGATGTCGGCACCAACCGGCTGCCACCAGCGGCGCCCGGGGGCCGGGACAGGCTGGTCGGCGACGCCGACCGCGACTCGGTGGGCGCCGTGGCCGGGCGGCTCAGCCCCGTGCCCGGCGGCGTTGGCCCGATGACCATCGCCATGCTGCTCCGGAATACCCTGGATGCTGCCCGCCGGGCACAGGCATAGGTCATGAAGGGCAGAGCGCCCTTCGACTACGAGGGCGCGCTTACATACATTGCGGCAACGGGCCGCTTCGGGATCAAGCTCGGCCTGGATCGCACCCGGGCCCTGCTTGACGCGGCGGGCGCCCCCGACCGGGGGATGATCGGCGCGCTGGTGGGCGGCACCAATGGCAAAGGGTCGACCTGTGCGGTGCTGGGATCCATCCTGGATCAGGCCGGGCTCAGCGTCGCGGCGATGCCCAAACCCCACCTCGTCTCCTATACCGAACGCGTAGTGATCGATGGCGTCCCCATCTCCGAGGCGGATTTCGCCACCGCGGTGACCGACATCGTGCCGGCGGTCGACGCGGTTACGCCCGCGCACGGCCCGCCGACGGAGTTCGAGATCCTCACCGCGGTGGCGTTGCGCTTCGCGCGGCAGCGCGGCGCGGATGTGCTGGTCTGCGAGGTGGGAATGGGGGGACGCCTTGACGCCACGAACGTCACCGACCTGGGCGTCAAGGTCATCACCTCCATCGCCCTGGACCACCAGCAGTACCTCGGGGACACGATCGCGAAGATCGCCGCGGAAAAGGCGGGGATCATCCAGGGGTCGGACCTGGTGGTGGCGGGCTCGCTGCCGCCGGCGGCGCTGGCGGTGGTCAGGGAACGCTGCCGCGAGCAGGATGCCGAGCTGGTCTGCTGTGGCGAAGACTTCGACGCCCGATCGATGCGGTGTACCTGGGAGGGCACCACGCTCGACTTCGTGGCTGACGGCGCCGGCTGGCTCCAACCCCTGGCGGGCCTCCACACCCCGCTGCTCGGCGCCCACCAGGCGGCAAACGTCGCTGTCGCGGCGGCCGCGGCCCAGGCGCTGCGCCGCCGCCATGGGCTGATGGTCGAAGAGGCGGCGATTCGTTCTGGCATCGCTTCCGCCCGGTGGCCCGGCCGGCTAGAGCTGTTCCCCGGACCGCCGGCGGTGCTCCTCGACGGTGGGCACAACCCCGCCGCCGTCGCCGCGGTCGTGGCCGCGGTGCGAGACCTTGGAACCGAGGGCGCCCCGGTGCTGCTGTTTGGCGCGATGGCGGACAAGGACCTCGAGGGGATGCTCGGCGCGCTTCCCGCGGACTGGCCGGCGGTCTTCACGCGCGTCGAAGACGAGCGGGCGATCCCCGAGGGACGCCTCCTGGAGCTCGCCAACGCCACCGGCCGGCGCGACGACGCCGGCGAGGCCACCCCGGAAGCGGCGCTGGAACGCGCCAGGGCCCGGGCGGGCCAGGGTGGCCTGGTGCTCGTCCTTGGTTCGCTCTACCTGGCCGGCGCGGTGCGGCCGCTGCTCGCGGCCGAGTGAAACCGCGTCGTCCTGACCTCGGAGGAACCGTGTTCGTGGCCGCGATGGTGATCCTCGGCGTGGCCGTCGGGGTGGTCATCCTGCGTCATAGGGTCGCGACACCCCAGGCCGGCGCCCCCCATCACCTGCTTGAAAACCCCTACCAGGCCCAGCCCTTCCACCGCGGCCAGTTGCACGTCCAGTCCAGTCGGGCCATCGGTCACGGCCTGCCCCGCGACGTCGCCCACGCCTATCAGCGCCTGGGGTACGAGTGGATGGCCATCACCGACATCAACACGCTGACACCCACGGACCAGTTCGCCGTGGCCGGTACGAGCCCCGTGCGGGGCACCGAGGCGGCGTTCCCGTTCGGACATTTGCTGGACTATGCCGTCGACGAGATCCCGCAGGCCGCCAGCCTGCAGCAGAACATCGACTTCGTCCGCGGCCAGGCGGGCCTGGCCGTCCTCGCCCATCCCAACGTGGCGCCGGCCGTCACCGCCGAACAGGCGCTCGCACTGCGCAACCTCGACGCGGTGGAGATCTTCGACGCGCGGGTGGCGCGCGAGCAGCCCTCGCTGGCCGAGGCCACCCAGACCTGGGACCGCCTGCTCAGCGCGGGACGTCGCACCTGGGGTGTGGTCGGCGATGACAGCATCGAATTGGATGGTCCGATGTCGACCATCGGGCTGACCTCTGTGGACGTCCAGGCGCCGGGCTTGAGCGAGGCCCTGGTGCTGCAGGCCGTGCGCTCCGGCGCCTTCGTCGCCAGCGCGGGGGTACGCATTCTCGGCGTCGACACCAGCAGCGGTGACACCATCCGGGTAATCACCACCAACGCCAACTCAATCCGCTGGTACGGCCGCGGGGGCAGCTTGCTGGCGACGACGCAAGGCTCGGCCGGCACATACCGCGTGCACTGGGATGAGACCTACGTGCGTGCGGTGGCCGACGGGGCGGACGGCGCGCGCGCGTGGAGCCAGCCTGTCTTCGTCGTCCCCTAGAGATCAGATGAGGTGGAGGGTAAGGACGGGGAAGACAGCTCCGACGAGCAGGCCCAGGACCATGAGGCCGCCGGCCCGGCGCGTGTGCACGAAGGCCGCGGCCACGTACCACAGGGGCCATACAGGATAGTTCGGCGGCGGCTCCGCGGGCCGTGCCTTGCGGTAGTGCTTGATCACAGTGACCAGCCGGGGTAGCGCGAAAAAGACCAGCAGCACGGGGATGCTGAGCGCGCCGATGATGACCAGGGCCACCGTGGTGGCGTAGAAGAGCACCATCAGGACTACGGTCACGCTACGGGCGCGCTCCTCGCCCAACAGGTAGGGCAGGGTGCCCACCTTGCGGGGACCGTCCCAGGGCAGCTTGTCGATGTGCTTGCCCATCAGCACCGAGGTGACCAGTAGCCCATAAGGTACCGAAGCCAGCAGGGCCTGCCAGGACAAAGACCCGGTCGCGGCGAAGTAGGTTCCCCCGATCATGAGCGGTCCCCAGATGAGGAAGACACCCGGCTCGCCCATGCCTCGCTTCTTGAGCCGCAGCGGCGGTGCGGTGTAGGCCACGGAAATGAAGAGCCCGGCCAGCGCGAAGGCGATCACCAGGAGGCCGCGCTGGCTGACCAGGGCCAGCATTATGACCAGGTCCACGAGGTTGATGAGCACCACGGCCAGGATCAGTCCTCGTCGGCTGATCATGCCCGAGAGGATTGGGTGGGGAGCGTACAGGGCACGCGGGTACTGGTCGTGGTCGTTGCCGACATCCAGGTCGAAAAGGTCGTTCATGAGGTTGTTGTTGGCATGGGCCAGGACCGCGCCGACAGCTGCAAGGGCGAAGAGCACGATGTTGAAGCCGGGCACTCGGACCGCCAGCAGCCCGGCCGTGAAGACTGCGATAAGGGTCATCGGCTGGACGCACGCCCGCGTCAACACGAGCCAGCGCGTCACTCCGTCGAGCTGGCTGCCACTGGGGCAATTACAGGTCGCTATGGAATAGCGCCAGTTGTAGAGGAGTCGCGACAGGGTCAGGGGGGTCGGAGCGGACATCTCCCGCACCGCGCTCACGATTCGCGTCCCACGGCGAAACGGGCAATCTCCTCCAGGCGCTCGCGCGCCGGCCCGTCGGGTAGGGGCGCCAGGGCCTCCAGGGCGCGGTCGCGGAAGTGCTCGGCGCGCTCCCTGGTACGGTCAAGGGCCCCGCTCTCGCGAACAATGCGGACGGCCGAGGCGGCGTCGAATTGCTCCTGCTTGAGAAGTGAGGCAAGCGCGTCCTTGACCGCGAGGTCCTCGGCGGCATAGACCAGGGGCAGCCCCACGGACTGGCGCAGGTCCTGCACCAGGGTTTTGCCCGAGGTTGGTGAGAAGTCGAGGATGTCGTCGACCATCTGGAAGGCGATGCCGAGGTTCTGGCCGTAATCGGCCATGGCGCGCACCACCTCCGCCCCCGCGGCAGAGAGGGCCGCGCCCGAAGCGCAGGCGCCCGAAAAGAGGGCGGCCGTCTTCCCCTCGACGATCTCGAGGTAGCGCCCCTCGTCCAGGTGGTCCATGCCGCGTGACGCGAACTCTTCGATCTGTGCCTGGCAGACCAGCGCCACCGCCACCACCACCAGCCGGGTGGTTTCGGGGTTGTCGAGCGAGGCCAGCAGGGCCGCCGCCCGGCCGAAGTAGTAATCCCCGACCCGCACCGCGGTCTGCGCCCCGTCGGCCACGTGGACGGCCGGCATCCCCCGCCGCAGCGGGCTCTCGTCGACCAGGTCGTCGTGCACCAGGGTGGCGTTATGGATGAACTCGATGACGCACGCCAGGGTCGCCGCCCGTTCGGGCTGATGCGCAGCGCCCAGGGTCGAGGCCAGGTAGCTGAGCTGCGGACGGAGCCGCTTGCCGCCGGCCGAGAGCATGGTGCGCATGGGGTTGCCGACGCGGGGGGGGTCGGCGTCGACGACCTCCGCGAGACGGGCCTCGATGATCGCCAGCACGCTGGCGCTGTCGACCGAGCCGCGGGTTACCTCGGTCGGCGGCGTTTCCACCGCCGGTCCGGGCGGCCGCACCGCCAGCTCGACCGCCGCGCGCAGCCGCTCGTCATACCTTTCGCCCGTCGCCGCCGCCATTGCCGCGTGGGCGAACTCCGAGTCGACGTCGGAGCGACCAAGGCGGGTCTGCAATTCAGCGGCACAGACCAGGCAGTAGTCTCCCAGCAGGAGCTCGTCACGGCGGCACGCGGCGTCCCCGGTCATGTGGTGGAAGCGGAACCCGCGGTCCACCAGTTCGGCCGCGACCACGGCCTCGGCCACCGGGCCCCACCCTCGGCCCCCGGCCGCCGCGTCGGCTGTCGCCACGTAGCGATCCAGCACCTCATGGTCGGGGCCCGGGAGCGGGCGCCCCTCACGGACGGCCAGGAGCAACTCCTGCAGGCGCGCCGGTGGCTCGTCGAGCGCGGGCAACGCTGCTGTTTCACTCACATTAATGACTTCGATATCGGCGCCGCCACAGATCAATCCTATCGGCGCCCCTCCGCGCGCCCGCGCCCGGATCAGGGGGCGGTGGTAAAGCTCCAGTCGCGGCTGAAGGCGGCGCCCCCCGCGGTTCCCGCAACGTGGACCGTGTAACCGGCGCCGGGCGTCAGCTGTGCTTTGGGCAGGATGGTGAGGACGTTCTCTTCCTCTGGCGTGGCCGGCAGGACGTAACTGTCCACGAGCTTGCCGGCGTGGTCGCGCACCTCCGCGGTGGGGGTGGTGACCGCGATGAACCGGTTGAAGTTCAGCGTGATGGGATAACCGGTGGGGTACTTGCCGCCCGGGGGGACGGGGTCGGGGAGCTCGTTGCCGAAGAAGCTGGTGGGCACGTCCGCCTGGCCGTCCGCGGGGAAGGGGACCGACTGGTGCGGATCGCCCGGCTGGTTCTTATACGACATGTCCAGGACATCGATGGGCAGGTTCCCCCCGACCGCCTCCCCGAAGCCAATGGCGTCAAGTTCGGGGATCATCAGGGGGAAGCGGTGGGCAACACTGTCCACCCAGTCTCGAATTGCCGGTACGGGTTCCCCACGGTGGGTGATGTCCTCGGCCATGGACGCCACGGGGTAACCGAAGGTGGTGGAACGGTCACGCATTGTGATGCCGGTGAAGCCGGGCGTTCCCGGAACCTCACGGTGAATGCCAAGGCCGACGATCTTGGGCTGCGAAAGGTTGAACAGCCACCAGTAGGCATGGGCCGTGGCGCCGCTGGCGATTCGGTTATCGATCCGGGCCGGCGCGAGGTGGGCCTTGGCGCGCGCCTGGTTGAGGGCGTCCAGCGCCTGTTGCTGCTCTTGCTGCCGGAGGGTGTCGAGGCCGGTCGGAAAGGGCGCGCGGGGGTTCAATGGCTCGCGGGGCGAAGCACCGATGGCCACGCGGTCCGCGGCCGCGGAATCCTTTTTCAGGTACCGCAGAAAACCCTCCAGGAGCCCGGTGACCGCGGGGTCACCCGGTGCGTCGAGGGCGGCGGCCCGCAGCAGCGTTTCCGCCTCTGCCACGTCGTGGTGAAGTGTGAAACGACACATGGCCAGAGTGGATTCGATGCCGGCGTCATGAGGCTTGATGTCATTGGCCGTGCTGTATGACTCCTCCGCCAGCGGCACGTCCATCCGCAGCAGTGCCTCGGCTCCCAGGGTGACCCGCAGGGTGGCGTCCCGCGGTGCCAGCGACACGGCGTCCCGCACCAGCGCGACAGCCTGGTCGGGGTTGCTGTTGACGAAGTAATACTCGGCCAGCTCGCGCGTACGTTCGGCCCAGTTCGGCTGCAGTGACTGGGATGCCTTGAGATGAGACAGCTGTCCCGGCAGGTCACTGTTGACCAGCGACAGGTTGGCTCGCTCCCGTTCAACCTCGGCCTTCTCGTAGGCGGTCTGCGCGAGCCCGGAGGCGATCTCGACCTCGGCTTGACTGGCGGCCGCCTGGCCGCTGTCAGCCAGCGCCTCGCTGTAAAAGGTGTGCGCCGCGACCGAGTGCGGTCCCAGCCGCACCGCTTCCGCTCCCAGCGCGGCGGCGGCTTTCAGCTGCGCGGTGCTCCGCGCCGCCCAATCATGGACGCGGGTGTCGATGGCGGCGGCGTAGGGTGACCGGGCATCCAGGCTCCTGGCGATGGCCACCTGCGCGGCCGCCTCGCTGAAACGGTGTAGGTAATTCAGGAAAAGCCCGAAGGCGGCATGGCCGTCCGCGTACCACGGGTATCGCCGAGCCGCCTCACGGTACGCCGCCTCGGCATCGGTGTAGCGGTTGCTGTAGAAGAGTCCCTGGGCCCGGGTTGTCGCATTGGCCGCCTCCTGGAGGTTGCGTCCCGCCGGGTGAGCGGCCACCGCGGCCCCGTCGGGCGCGCTGCAGGCGGCGAGCAGGACCAGGACAAGGAAGAGGAACGGGTTGCGACGGAACTTCGGCATGCTTTGCTGGCACCTTAGCAGTGACCAGCCAATGCCCCGACGCGCTAGTTCAGCGTGGGGCGACGAGCCGGGAGGCCGCGCGCGTCGGCGCTTTCCTCGGGGTCAAGGAATTCCTCCTGCAGCTCCCAGATACGTTCGATCAACGCGGTCACGTTGGGTTGAGCCGGGGCCCTCACGCCTTCGCCGGCCAGGTCGGCCCGCAGTTCGGGCGTCAGTCGGTTGGAATCCTCGAGGTTCAGCCTCTCCAGGCGATCGAGGATGCTGTCAAGCCTCTGCAGTCTCTCCCGCCGCCCTCTATCGTCCACATGACCCCCGCTTGCCCGCCGGGATGCGCCCCGACAGTTCTCGCAGGCGCCATTATATGGTGCCCGGCCTCCGATGGGAAGTTACGCTGTGATAGGGTTGGGGTAACAGGAAAAGCATCAGATAAAGTGATAGTGACGTGCTAATACGAGGTGACCCCATCGAGGCTCCGGTGGGGGACGGGCTCGTGCGTGACGCCGGCGGCTTCCGTCTCGATTCCCTGCGGCTGGTGGCGGCAGACGAGTCCGCCGCGGTGGTCTTCGGCGTGACCGCGTGCCTAATCCTTCTGTCGGTCGCCTTTCTGGTTAACGTCGCGTACGGCGTGATCATCCTTTACGCGTTCCCCATCGCCATGACATCGTGGCTATTCGGTCGCTGGATGGGGGCCGGCGTCGCGGCCTTCGCTGTCCTCGGCACGGTTTTGGTGGCGGTGGTTGGTCAGCGCGCCGTGGAAGCCCTGCCGGTTTCACTGCCGGCGCTGGTGCTGGTCACCGTGGTATCCATCGCGGCCTCGGAATGGGCGCGGCGATCGGAGAGCCTGGTGGACCTGTTGAACCAGCGTGAGCGCCGTCACCGGCAGATGCTCGAGACCATGACCAAGGTGGGCCAGGAGCTGGTGACGTCGAAGCGCTGGGAGGCCATCGCTGAGCACAGCCTGGCGAGCCTGTCCCGCGACCTCGAACTGGACACCGCCTGGATGTTCCGCCGGGCAGCCATGGATGGGGACGAGACGCTGACGCTCCTGGCCTCCTGCGGGCAGCCACCGGCCCGTGAGGTCGCGCTTTTGGGGGAGGGCACCATGGGTCGCGTGGTGCGAGGCGGCGAGTTGGTGCGCGCGGACTCGCGCGCCGCGCTCAAGGCGCTCTACCCTGACCTCAGACCCTCCAGCGTCGAGGATGGCATGGAGGCCAGGCTTGCGCTACCGGTTTTCGTCAAGGGGGAGGCTTCGGGAGTTGTCCTGCTCGGGGCACGGAGGCTACGGACCTGGACGGACGAGGAGGTCGGGATAGCATCGGCGATCGTCAACCAGCTCGGGCTGGCCATGGAGAACGCCAGCGCGTACCGCTCCACGATCGAGGCGCTTGTACGCATGGAAGAGATCAGCCAGATGAAGTCAGACTTCCTCAAGACGGTCTCGCACGAGTTGCGCACGCCTCTGACCGTGCTCAGCGGCTACGTCGAGATGATGAAGGATGGCTCCCTGGGAGAGGTGCCGGCGTCGTGGACCAAGCCCATGAGCCAGTTGGAACGCAAGGTTGACGAGCTGAATCGCCTGGTCCACATGATGCTCGAAGCTTCTCGAGCGGAGGGGCCGACGCTCAGGGTCAACCTCGAGGAGTTTGACGTTCGAGGAGCGGTGAACCACGTCGTGGAGTCCATGCAGGCGGACGCCGAGCGCGCTGACCACGTCATCCGCAGCCGGCTGCCCGAAGCGGAACTGCGGGCGACCGCGGACCGGGACAAGCTCTTGGTGGTGCTTCGCAACCTTGTCGAGAACGCCGTCAAGTATTCGCCCGGCGCGCGCGAGGTTGACGTCGACCTTGTGGCGGAGCCGAGCGGTGTCGTGATTCGCGTCGCGGATCGCGGCATGGGGATCCCGGACGCGGAGAAGGCCCACGTGTTTGAACAGTTCCATCGTATCGACAGCCCGGCGACTGCCTCGATCGGGGGGAGCGGCCTCGGGCTTTTCATCGTGCGTCAGCTGGTGGAGGTGCAGGGCGGTCAGATCGAGGTCGACGACCGCGAAGGAGGCGGCACCGTCTTTTCAGTGCGACTCCCGGTCAACCCGACGGTGGCGATTGCAACTGCGACCGACGCACCTGAGGGTGCGCCTTCCCGCCGTCGCCACGACCTCACCCTGGTGCGCTGAGCACTGACACAGAGCTGTTGCGCCGCGGGTATTGGAAGCAACGCCCGCTTGAGGTGAAATGGTCCTGCAGGAATCATCCCTCCCTAACCCAGAAGAGACCCGGTCCGCGAGGACCGGGTTTTTTCTTATGCGCGCTGGGGGGCGTGCTCCTGACGCGTTTGCCCCGCGGCGGCGTACGATCCGCGCGTGAGGAGAGCGGCTGTCATCACCGTCAGCGACCGCGTCGCCGCCGGCACCGCGGAGGATGCCGGCGGACCCGCCCTTACGAAAGTGCTGGCCCGTAACGGGTTCGAGCCCCTCTCGGTGGTGGTCGTCGCCGACGACCCGGCGGCTGTCTCGGCGGCAATCGTGGAAGCGACTGGGCGCGCCGGGCTCGTCCTGACCACCGGAGGCACGGGGATCTCCCCTCGGGATCGCACCCCGGAAGCCACGGTCGCGGTGGCAGAGCTCCTCGTGCCCGGGCTCTCCGAGGAGATGAGACGAGCAGGACGGGCCAGCACCCCCATGGCGGTGCTTTCGCGTGGCGTGGTCGCAGTGGTTGGAGGAGCCCTCGTGGTCAACCTGCCAGGCTCGCCGCGGGGGGCCGTGGAGAGCCTGGAGGCCCTGCTGCCGGTTATCCCGCACGCGCTCGACCAGTTGGCGGGTGGGGACCACCCAGCCTGACTGGGTCCCGGCTAAGGGCGGTCGCGCCTGCCGGACTTGCCCCCCGACTTAGCCAGGACCTGCACCTCGTCGAGGCGTGCCCAGGGGTCGACCGCCTTGACCATGTCGATTACCGTGAGGCCAGCCACGGCGCACGCCGTGAGGGCCTCCATTTCGACGCCGGTGCGGTCCACGCAGCGAACGGCCGACTCGAGCCGGACACCGGTGGCTGCCTCGTCGAAGGTCACCAGCACCTCCACGTTGGTGACCTGCAGGGGATGGCAGAAGGGCACCAGGTCCGCGGTCCGTTTGGCCGCCATGATGCCGGCCAACCTGACGACGGCTACAAGGTCGCCCTTGGGCAGGTTCCCGTCCCGGGCGGCGGTGAAGGCCGCGGGGGACATGCGAACAACGGCGGTCGCGTTCGCCTGCCGCGGGCTGGGGGCCTTTTCAGTGACATCGACCATGCGGGAATGTCCCGAGGGGTCGATGTGGGAAAGCCGGTCCTCCGCCGTCAACCCGTTGACGCCGCGCCGTCCTTGATCAGGGTGCGCACCACCCGACGCAGGCCCTCGAGGCTGTACGGCTTGGTGATGAAGCGATCCGCCCCCGCGGCGGTCAACTCCTCCTCCTGCAGTTCCGCGGCCGTGAAGACGACGACCGGGATCTTTTTCAGGGTGCCGCTGGCGCGGATGTGCCTGCATACCTCGACCCCGCTGACCTCCGGCATCATCAGGTCGAGCAGAACGATATCGGGCACGTACTCCGCCAGCATCTCGATGGCGTGCCTGCCGTCCTCGGCCTGGACCACGTTGAAGCCCTCAAGCTCGAAGAACATCGAGACGACACGCCGTAACTGGGGATCGTCGTCGACCAGCATCACGGTTTGCGGCACAGTCGTACTCTAGCCGGGATCGCTGGCTCCCGGCTCTAGCTTTCCCGCACGGTGTCGATGTCATCACGGCGAAAGTCCAGTTGTGGGCCGTTGATTGCGGGCCCACGGCGAACGGCGGTGTTGCCAAAGCGGCTGCGAAGCTGGTCCATCGCGGCGTCGAGGGCACGGTCTCGGGAATCGCCGCCATCCAGGAGTTCCGCCTGCGCCGCCTCGACCAGGTTCGCGGCACCGATGCCAATGAGCCGGACGGGGCGCCCGTCGCGCACCACGTTCGCCAGGAGGCGGTCCGCCGTCTCCAGGAAGGCTCGATCGGTATCGGTGGCCACGGGCATCGTGGCCTGCAGGCTATGGGTCTCGAAGTTGGCCGTATAACGCACCTTCAGGCGCACCGTGCGGGCGGAGAGACCGCGGCGGCGAAGGCTGCGGGTCACGTCCTGCGCCAGCGCCCTGAGCTCCTGGCGGAGGTGGTTGGCCTCGCCGACGTCACTTTCGAAGGTGACCTCACGGGAGATGCTCCTGGGCATGCCGGGGACCGTCACGGCGCGTGGGTCCTGCCCGCGCGCCAGCGCCTGCAGCGCTTCCGCCGAACTGCCAAGACGCAACCGGAGGGTTTCCAGGGGCAGGGCGGCGAGTTCGCCGACTGTCTGCAGACCGAGCCCGTCGAGGCGCTTCTGGGCTGATGGGCCGAGGCCCGGCAGCACACGCAGCGCCAGCGGCGAGAGGAACGCAGCCTCGGCCCCAGGTGGAACCACGACCGTTCCGTCTGGTTTGCGCAGGTCGCTGCCGACCTTGGCGACAACCTTGCAGGACCCGATGCCCACTGACGCGGTGAGTCCCCCGGTCGCGGCCTTGATTTCGGCCTTGATGCGGGCGGCGGTGGTCTCCGCGTCGGCGCGCGCATCCCGATCACCGCTGAGGTCGAGGTAAGCCTCGTCCAGCGCCAGCGGCTCGATCACCGGCGTGTGCCGCGCGAGGACCTCGAAGACCCTCGACGAGGCGGCTCGGTAGGCGTCGAAGTCGGCCGCGATGAAGATGGCCTCGCGGCACAGTCGCCTCGCGGTCACCGATGGCATGGCCGATCGGATCCCGAAGCGTCGCGCCTCGTATGAGGCGGCGGCGACCACGCCCCGCTGGCCGTCATGACCGACGACCACCGGCCGGCCGCGCAGCTCCGGGCGGCGGAGTTGCTCGACGGAGGCGTAGAAGGCGTCCATGTCGACGTGCGCGATACAGCGCGTGAAAGACGTCGGGGTCACGGCTGGACCCGGGCCCCGGTCAGGTCCTTGCGGTGGCGAACTCGGCCAGGTCCCCTTCGCTGAGGTACCCGGCGCGCATCAGCAGCTCGACGTAGGGCACATCGAGGAGGGGCGCGATCCGCCGCAGCACCCACGGCGGGGGGTTCTCCTTGTTCTTGTTCACCGACTGGTAGAAGTAGATCTGGTTGAGGTCGGCCTGGACGGCGAGCCGGTGCAGCGAAAGGCCGCGGGCCGCGCAGCGGTCCTTGAGGTAGGCGCTGAACTCGTCAGTGGACATGGTTACTGGCCCTCAGTATGCATCCGCGGGGCTCCTGCTGCGCCGTGACAGCGGCGTCACACCTGTGGGACAGCCGTTCCCGAAATGGGGAGCGATTGTTATATTCCGGTCGAATAGGGCAATCCGGCTACCGAGGTTCTCGTGACACCACAGCGCAGCTTCCAGGTCTCGGCCGCCGCATTTGTCCTGGCTGTTATCGCCCTGCTCATCGCGGGGCTCTACGCGGCTGGGATGATCGGCGGCGGAAACAAGCTCGCGCCCACGGACCGCTCGTCCCGAACGGGAAGCCTGAGGGCCGAGGGCAACCTCCACGTCGACCGCAACGCCACCATCTCGGGCAGTCTTGACGTCACGGGGGCCAGCACCCTCAACGACCTGACGGTCAACGGTGCCAGCCGGCTGACATCGGTCCACGGCACCGGCGCCGCCCAGTTCGAGTCCACGCTGACCGCCACCCAGGGGATCTTCACCGTCGGCAGCGGCCGCCCCCCGCTGGTGGTGAACAGCAGCACCCTGGTCCCGAACCTGCACGCCAACAACAGCGAACTGCTCTCGGGCCAGCCGATCAACTTCTTCATCGACACCTCCAGCAGCCCCCAGACCAAGGCGGGCGCACTCTCGGTGGGATCGCTGACCAGCGGTGGCCTGGCCGTCAACGGCTCCGGGACGGTCTCCGGACCCTTGACCATCGGGGGCCCTACGCTGTTGAACGGCGGCCTGTCCGTGCCGGGCACAGCGACCCTTGGCACGCTGAACACCACGGGTAACGCCACGGTTGGGGGCCTCACCACGCTGAATGGCAACCTGGTGGTCCCTGGGACCGCGACCCTAGGGACCCTGAATACCACCGGCAGCGCGACTGTTGGTGGCAACGCGGCCATAGGGGGGAACACCAGCGTAGGCGGCAACCTGAGCGTCAGCGGCACCTCTACGCTGGGCCAGCTCGACGTCCAGAACCTGAGCGTCGCCAACAGTGCCACCGTGGGCGGCCCGCTCTCGGTCAACGGCGCGACGTCCCTGAACAACAGCCTCAACGTGAGCGGCCCGACCACCCTCCAGAACGGGCTCGGGGTCACCGGCAACGCCAACGTCAGCGGAACCGTCACGGCGAACACGGTCAACGCCAACAGCGGGACCATCACCACCCTGGGCTCGACGACGGCGAACATCGGGACGGTCAACGCCGGTACGGTGAACGGGAACACCGGCAACCTGACGACCTTGAACTCCACGACGGGGAACATCACCACGCTGAACTCCAATACAGGGAACATCGGGACGGTCAATGCCACTACGGTGAACGGGAGCACCGGGAACCTGACCACGCTGAACTCGTCGACGGGGAACATCAGCACGGTAAACGGCACCACGGCCAACTTCAGTGGGCTCACCACCCTGGGCGCCCCGACCACAACTTGCCCGCCCACGGGCGCGCCGACGCTGACCGTGTGCGGCGGCGCCTTCGTCCGCGACAACCTCACGACCGGGAGCCTGACCAACACCGGGAGCTTCACGGCAACCGGACCTATCTTCGCCAACGGCGGGGTCAGCACTTCGAATGGCGGCCCCCTGAACCTCACCTCGGGCAACCTTCTCAACCCCACCGTCGCTGTGACTGGACTCCTCACAGCCAGCAACGGCGCCACGGTAAGCGGCAGCCTCCTGACGAGCAACGCAGGCTTCACTAACACAGGCAACCTGACTAGCAGCGGAGGCACCGTGAGCCTGTCCGACCTCAACGGGCACTCCCTCACGATAGGCACCAGCGGGACCACCGTGACAGGGCCACTCACGGGCAGCGGGGCCGCAACATTTGGGGGACTGGTCACCGCTAATGCCGGGGCGACCGTGAACGGTTTGCTGACCGCCAACAACGGTGCGACCGTGAACGGCAGCCTCCTTACGAGCACGGCAGGGTTCAGCAACACCGGCACGCTGACCAGCAGCGGCGGAGATGTGAGCCTCAGCAGTGGTGCCAACTCGGTGGCGATTTCCTCGGTCAGCGGGACAACGGTTTCCGGTCCTCTGACGGTGTCGGGGGCAGTGGTCGCAGCGAATGGCGCCACCATCAACGGCCTGCCCCTAGTCGCCAACGCCGGCGCCACGGTCAACGGCGGCGCACTCACGGCCACGGGTGGTGCCAGCGTCAGCGGAGGCCTCCTCACCGCTTCGAACGGCGCCACGGTAAACGGCGGCTTGCTGACCGCGACCCAGGGCTTCACCGCGTCCGGTGGGCCGGTCAATCTGAACAGTCCCAACGGCAACGGGATTGCCATCACCGACCTCGGCGGGACGGTGGTTACCGGCCCGTTCACAGCCACCGGGGCCAAGCTCAACGGGGCTCAGACCACCAACCTCGTCAACACGGGCACGCTGACCAGCAGCGGCGGTGATGTGAGCCTTAGTGGGTCGGTGCCCGGCAAGAGCATCACGATCGCCGCCGGCGGGACCACGGTCGCGGGCGGGCTCACTGTCAACGGCGGGGCACTCGTGGCCAACGCGGGATTCTCCAGCAGCGGGGGCGACGCGACGATCAGATCCGCCTCGGGTACCAATTCCGTGGCCGTGACCAACGCCGGCACCACAGTGACGGGTCCCGCGGCCGTCACAGGGACGACCAACCTCCAGGGCGCAACAACCGTTGGGACCGGGTGCTCTTCGGGAGCGATCCTGACAGTCTGCGGTGATACCAACACCAGCGGCCAGCTCACCGCCGGCGGGATCTCCAACCTGAACGGCGGGATCACGTCCTCGGTAGGCACCGTCACCGTCACAGGCAACCTCACCACAGGGGCGGGGACCCTCACCGCCAGCCAGCTGGTGTCCACCGCAGGGGTCGGCACGCCGCCCCTGGTCGTGGCGTCAACCACGCTGGTCAACAACCTGAACGCGAACTTCCTGCAGGGGCACCCCGCGAGCGACTTCATCCACAACTGCTCCGCACCAGGCAACCCCTGTCCGCAGACGGCCAACATCAATCTCACCAGCGGCGGAACCGCCGCGACGGCGGTGCTGACCTCTACTGGCGTGGCGGATGCCCTCCAGGTGACGGGCACATCGAGCTACTCCGGCCTAGCCACCCTCAACGGCGGGCTCACGGTGAACAACGCAGTCGCCACCCTCAATGCCGGCCTCACGGTGAACGGCGCAGTCGCCACCTTCAACGGAGGGCTCACCGTGGCCACCGGGACGGCCACCTTCCAGACCGGTATCTCAATTCAGAATGGTGCTACCGTCCTCCTCGCGGCGAGCGGCACGACGATCGCCCTCGGGCCAGTGACCCCGCTGACCGCCTTCACGGTGAACGCCACCACGATCTCACTCAACGGCAACACGACGGTCACCGGCAACTCCACGGTCACAGGCGACTCGACGGTGACCGGGACCACCAACTTGAACGGCGACCTGGTCGGGCCCAAATTCGCCGGCGTGTGCGTGGCGGGCTCCCCAGGCAATCCCATCGTGGGCAGTACCGTTACCTGCCAAACCACAATCACCGGCGCCCCGCGGGTCGTCGTC
>JBHEMP010000035.1:0-5424 GCA_046262515.1 Candidatus Dormibacteria bacterium
GCCGATGACCACCCCCGAGGACCTCTGGCGACCGGTGCAGGCGCTGCTGCAGCACCTCGAGTTGCGCCGCCCCGTGGGCCGGGTCCAGCTCCGGTTGAGCGGTTTCTGCCCAGCGCTGAGCCGCCAGATGGACCTCTTGGCCCGCCAGGACAGCCGGCTCGAGGACATCGCTCGCCAGCTCTCGATCCTGGGCGAGACCCACGGCCCGGCGCTGGTCCGGGTGCCGGCCCTGCTCGCCTCCTCCCTCACCCCCGGCGCCATCGTGCCCCTGCTGGAGGAGCGCCGCCATCGCTGGCTCGACCCCATCGAGGTCATCAACGGGCGGTCCCGGCCGACCCCTGCCCGCCGCCGGGTGAGGTCCCGGCGGTGACGCGGCTACTGGAGGCGCCCATCCCCGCGCGGGTTGAGCTGGATGCGGGGATCCCCGCCACGGTCAGCGCCTGGGAGGATCGGCGGACCGTGGACCGCGTCTGCTCGCGCTGGCGGGTGGAGAGCGACTGGTGGCGAAGCCCCGTCAGCCGGGAGTACTGGAAGCTCGAACTGGGCGGCGCGGAGCCGCTGCTCTGTGACCTGTACCGGGACCGGGTGACGGGGGAGTGGTGGCTGAGCCGCCTCTACGACTAGTGACGGGCTACGCGGAGCTCCACTGCCACTCCAACTTCTCCTTTTTGGACGGCGCCGCCCACCCCGAGGAGCTCGCCGCCCGGGCGGCCGAGCGAGGGTTGGGGGCGGTCGCGGTCACCGACCACGGTGGCCTCTACGCGATGGTCCGATTTGACGCCGCCTGCCGCCGGGCCGGGGTCAAACCTCTCATCGGCTGTGAGCTGACACTTGAGGCGCTCCCCGGCATCGACACCCCCGACCCCGGGTTGCTGGTGGACCCCATCGCCACCCAGGCGGTTCGGCGGGTGGAACGCGGCCGCCACCACCTGACCCTGCTGGTGCGGGGGGAGGAGGGGTTTCGCAACCTCTGCCGCCTGCTCAGCTGGGCCAACTTCGCCGACGAGCGCACCGTCACCCAGGACGGCCAGGAGCTGAAGGTGGGTCTCCATCGCAAGGGGTTTGCCGCCGCGCGCTGGGACCTGCTGGCGGCGCACGGCACGGGCCTGGTGGCGCTTTCCGGGTGCAGGCGATTCGGGCTCATCCCGCGGTTGCTGCGCGCCGGCCGCCGGGAAGATGCCACAGAGGTCGCGTCGCGATTGCGGGAGGTCTTCGGCGAGGGGTTTTTCCTCGAGCTCCAGAACCACCTCCTGCCCGAGGACCCCTGGCTCTGCGCCGAGCTGGCGGAACTGGGGCAAAAGCTCGGCATCAACTGTGTTGCCACCAACAACGTCCACCTCCTGCGCGCCGAGGACAAGCCCCTGCAGGACGTGCTGGTCTCGATCCGTGAGCGGGCGACGCTGGACGACATGGAGGCCCGGGGCTTTCTGGCGCCCAACAGCGAGCGCTACCTGAAGACCCGGGAGGAGATGGAGGAGGCGCTGCTCGGCCCGGGCGGCCGGCGCACCCCGGTGGCGCTGGAACCCTGGCTCAGGGCCTGCTACCTGGGCGCGCTGGACCGCACCGTCGAGGTGGCGGACAGCTGCGGATTCAGGCTCGACTTTTCCGGCTCCAGGTTCCCGGGGTTCACGGTGCCCCCCGGGGAAACGCCGTTCAGCTACCTCTACCAGCTCTGCCAGGAAGGGGCCAGGAAGCGGTACCGGCCCATGACCGCCGCCGTCAGCCGCCGCCTGCAGACCGAACTGGAGGTGATCGAGAAGACCGGCCTGGCGGAGTTCTTCCTGATCAACTGGGACCTGATGAAGTTCGCCAAAGACCACGGCATCCCCGGGCAGGGGAGGGGTTCGGCGGCGGATTCCATCGTCGCCTACCTGCTGGGGATCACCCGCGTCGACCCGGTGGAGCACAACCTTCTCTTCGAGCGCTTCCTCCACGAGGAACAGAAGTCGACCCCCGACATCGACATCGATTTCGCCAGTTCGCGGCGAGAGGAGGTCATCCAGTACGTCTATGACCGCTACGGGAGGGAGCGCACCGGGATGGTGGCCAACGTCGTCACCTTCCGGCCCCGGCTGGCCATCCGCGAGGTGGGCAAGGCCATGGGGTTCTCGCCCGCGACGGTGGATCGCCTTGCCCGGTCGGCCGAGTCCTGGTACCCCGAGGAAGCCCTGGCCGCGGCGCGCGAGGAGATGACATGATGACGCCCCCTCCGTCGAACGCCACCGAAACCCGGTTCAAACGTGACTTTGGAAGGAATTCCAGCCACAATATCCACAGAGCGCACCGGCGGAAGCCTGAGTGCGCTATTCGCACATTTCCACTTCATCCGACCACCACCCCGAATCCTCAAACTTTATGGCCGTAATCACAGCCCCAGCCACTTCACCCAGGCGCAGCGAGTCGATCCTGCGTCTGTGGCCGCGCGCCCTCCTGCTGCTCCTCATCGCGGCCTGTATCGCCATGGCGGTCCTGGTCTCAGTCGTAACCAGCGCCGCCGCTGCGTACCACGGCGCCGTGGCCAGCCTTGACCAGGACGTCGCCGCGGCCCGCTTTGCCACTTTCACGACCCAGGACCTGCAGCCGATACTGAGTTCGGTGGCCGCCCTCAAGGCCACGCCCGCGCCCCACCTTGGCGATCGGTTGGCCTTCTATCAACACCAGCGCCTGGTCGCCGAGGGCATCCGATCCCAGCTGACTGAACTTCGCCTCGCCAGGCTGGCGGCGTACCGCTCCGAGCTGGACGCCCAGGAGACCGCCGCCCGGGCGGCCGTCGCCCAGGCCCATGCCGCGGGCGTGGCCAACAGCGACCTGGCACCTATCCAGAAGGCCCTCGACGCCGCCGTCGCCAACGCCGCCGACGCCAGCCGGCCGCAGGACTTCCGCGCCGTGATCGCCGCCCTCGCCCCCGTCATCTCCCAGGCCACCGACTTCGGCAAGGTCCAGGCCGCGGAGAACGCTGCCATCGAGCAGCGCATCGCGAGCCTCAAG
This sequence comes from Candidatus Dormibacteria bacterium, assembly GCA_046262515.1. Taxonomy (GTDB): domain Bacteria; phylum Chloroflexota; class Dormibacteria; order DASZGP01; family DASZGP01; genus JAXDLW01. The sequence goes on from JBHEMP010000035.1 coordinate 2,989, forward strand.
GCGGCCCACCCGGGGGATATCGACGGCACTCGCAAGGAGGGCCAGGCAGCGCTCACCTCGGGGCGCAACGACGGTGTCCTGGCCGGCTGGCTCAACCTGCACCAGCTCGACCGCCAGGTCGCTCGCATCGAGGAGGCTTCCGCCTCGCTGGGCAGCGCCGATATCGAGCAGGTCACGCGTGCGGCGGCGACCCTGCTGGTGCGCAACGACAATTTCCACGCCAGCCTGGCGGCCGCGATGCCCAGCAAGGTGGTTGCCATGTCCTTGACCGACCAGCGGCTGTGGGCTTACGAAAACGGGAAGGTGGTCTTCAGCACGCTGATCACCAGCGGCCGCCCCCAGCTGCCAACTGACACCGGTCCGATGTCCGTGCTCTGGAAGGTCACCCCCTGGAAGATGCATTCGCCCTGGCCCCGCAGTTCACAGTGGTGGTACCCGGACACGACCGTTCGCAAGGTTGTCTGGTTCACCAACACCGGTGAGGGCATGCACGACGCCAACTGGGAACCGGATTCCATGTACGGCCCCGGGAGCCAGTTCAACCAGAACATCGCCAGCCACGGTTGCGTGCACATGCCCGGCACCACCGTGGACTGGATGTACGACTGGGCACCCGTCGGCACGCCGGTAATCGTGATGCCGGGCGACGGCAGCCCGACCGCCGAGCAATTGAAGCACGACACCATCGACACCGTTGCGGGTCAGACCGCTCCCCACGGTAGCTGACCCGGGAGCGACATCCCGCGGCCGCTACTTAGGAGGTAGCGAGCGGGCGTAGCGCATCCCGCGCCGCACCCATTCCTCCAGTTCTATGTCCTCGGCCAGGTCCTCGGTGTCAAGCCGGAGCCAGCCCACCATTCTGCGACCGCGCATCTCCATGACCTGGGCCTTCGTGGACTGAACCAGGCGCTCCGAGTCTGCCGGGTCAACTCGCACCATGGCCCCGCCCTGGCCGCTGGCGGCGACCGCCATGTTGCCCGCGACCAGGAAGCCAAGCCCACCGAACATCTTCATCTCCCTGACGTCCGGGTCGTCGCCGATGATGCTCCGCATGCGAGCGGCAAGGGCCTCGTCGTAGCTCATGCGCGGATTCTCTCAGCCAGCGAGACGAGCTCAGCGGCCACCGCCGCCGGCTCATAGAGGGGGATGTCGTGAGGGGTGTCGAACCACCTGACGTGGACCCCCGGGACGTGGGCCGCCAGCTCGACGGCTCCTCGCTCCTTCATTTCCAGGAATTGCTGAGGACCGCTTCGGGCGAGCAACACGGAGGCCGGCAACTTCGAGACGGCGGTCCAGAGAGAGTGGGTGTCCGCGCCGAACATGCCCTGCAGGATATCTCGGCGGGCGTCGACCGTGAGGGTCGACCGATAACCACCGTTCTCCTCGACCAGGCCGGCCTCGACGAAGGGTCGCAGGTCATCACCCCAGGCGCCCGGGATGTAGCGCTCCTGCGCACGGTAGGCGTCGTCGTGCGTGGAGTGGACGGGGAAGGGTGGTTGAACGAAATCCTTGACGTCCTCCCAGCGGGTGTTGGTTACCCAGACGGGCCCGTCCATGACGCAGACCGCCCCGGTCCGCGCGGCGTGCGCGGCGGCGTACTCGAGGGCGATAGTGGCACCCCAGGAGTGCCCGGCCACGAGCGGTTGCTGCAGGCCAAGGTGCAGCACAAGGGCATGGGCGTCGGCCACGAAGTTCGGGTTGTGGTTCCCCGCCTGGGGTCGGTCTGAGAGCCCGTGGCTGCGCTGGTCAAGGGCGACGATGTGCCATCCGTCCAGGTGCTCAGCGGTGCGGCTCCAGAAACGCGCGTTGGAGCTCAGCCCGTGTAGCAGCAGCATCGATGGTCGATCCGGGCGGGTCGCGCCCCATTCCAGGTAGTGCAGACGTACGCCATCCCTTTCGATGATGGCCGCGCCGGGCGCCTGGTTGGGAGTCCGGGTCACCTCGTAAGCTTGGCATATGCCTGCTTCGAAGCCGACGATCACCGAGTTCGCCGCCCGCGAATCGGTCATCGCCGGTCTCTGGGTCATCCAGATGAAGGAGGTGGCGGATGAGCGTGGGGTTGTCCGCGAGTTCTACCGTGAGAGTGCCTTTGTGGCCGCCGGGCTCCCGTCCCTGGGACCGTGGCTGCAGGTCAACCTGACCGAGAGCCGGCAGGGGGCGATCCGAGGTCTTCATGGTGAGGACATGACCAAGCTCGTGGCCGTCGCGGAAGGCGAGGCCTTCGGCGCGTACGTCGATGCGCGCCCCCGCTCGGCCACGTACGGTCAGCTCGTCACGGTGGAGCTACGGAAGGGCACGCAGGTACTGGTACCCCCGGGCGTTTGCAATGGCTTCCAGACCATCTCGACCACCAGCCAGTACCTCTACGCCTTCGACTCAGAATGGGTCCCGGGAATGACCGGTGTCGCCGTCAACCCGCTCGATCCCGGCCTGGAC
>JBHEMP010000036.1:0-21496 GCA_046262515.1 Candidatus Dormibacteria bacterium
CGCTTATGGAGAACATTTCCCCGACCAGTTCCAAGCAACATCCCCAGTCCGGGTGACCGGTCATTACTCGTTCGAAATGGCCTCCGTGGACTTTGATCGCACGTTTCCGCCCACTTGCTAGCTGGTGGGCTGACCGTCCCTGACTCCATCTGGTGCGTCGCTGGTCGCCGGACGCAAATTTTTCTCCGCCCATGCACCCTTCTTGGCTGCGCCGTGGCTTAAGGCCAGGGCGTCGGCTGACAGCAAGGCTGACAGCGCGAACGTGACTCGACCGGGGGCCCTCTGGTCTCTCGGGACACTATGCGAGAATTCGCGACCGAGTCTTCCGGATCGCTGACGCCGAATTCCGGAACTGGGTGTCGGGGGTTCGAATCCCTCCAGCCGTAATTACCCCCCTTTTGGGGGGCATTCTGGAAAACCTCCTTTCCCGTAACCTGAACACAGACGGGGGTATAGATTGCAGGCTTGCGCGGACTGCGGCGAGCGTAATCCCAACCGGGCTCGCTACTGCATGCGGTGCGCCCGCCCCCTGGCAGAGATTTCGGAACGGCAGCTGCGCAAGATCGTCACCGTCATCTTTAGTGACCTCGTTGGATCGACCACCCTCGGAGAGAGACTCGACCCGGAACCATACCGACGGGTGATCAGCCTTTACCTGGAAGCCATGAAACGGGTCGTCGAGGGGCACCACGGGATCGTCGACAAAGTCTTCGGCGACGGCCTGCTGGCCGTCTGGGGACTGCCGCGGGCGCGCGAGGATGATGCCCTACGCGCCCTTCGCGCGGCCACCGAAATGAGGGTGGAGCTGGCGCGCCTGAACCAGCAGGTGGTTGGCGAATGGGGCGTAAAGCTGGCGACGCGGACCGCTGTCAACAGCGGCGAGGTCCTGACTGGCCTGGGGGGGCGCTCACTGATCACCGGGGACGTGCTGGGCGATGTTCCCAACCTTGCCGCCCGGCTTCAGCAAGAGGCAGCCCCGGGCGAGATCCTGATGACGCAGGCAACCCAGCGATTGGTTCATGACGCCGTGTCCGTCGAAGCCATGGGCAAACTGGAGATCCGTGGACGGACGGCGGCGGTTGCTGCGTATCGCCTCGTGGAACTCGGTGTTCGCCCCCCGAGTGCTGGCAAGGCAGCCCTGGTCGGTCGATCAACCCAGCTGCGCGAGCTGGAACAATGCCTCGCCGAGGTCACTGCGGAGAACCGATGCCGGGTGCTGACCGTGGTGGGACCGCCCGGTGTGGGCAAGTCGCGCCTGGTCGAGGAGTTCCTGGCCGGGCTCGGACCCGGCCCGCGGCTGTTCTTCGGTCGCTGCCTGTCCTACGGGCAGGGCGTCACATTCTGGCCACTGGTCGAGGTCGTGCGGCAGGCGGCAGGGCTTCCGGCCGGCGCCTCCCTGGAGGGTTTCCGGGATAAACTCGCCACCGCGCTCGAAGGGTGTGAAGATGCCGGGCGGATCGTTGACGTGATGTCCGCGGTGGTCGGCGTCAGTGACCGTCAAACCACAGCCGTAGAGATATCAAGCGCGCTGCGGCAGATGCTCTCCGCTCTCGCGCGGGGACGCACGCTGGTGCTGGTACTGGATGACTTGCACTGGGCCGAACCGACTCTTCTCGATGTCGTTGACCACCTGGTGGAGCACGCCACCGACGCGCCCATCATGGTGCTGGGCGCGGCTCGCGAGGAGGTGTTCGAAACCCGCCCGGAGTGGGAGGCCGGCGACAAGCTCCGCCGCGTGGTCAGGCTGGGGCCGCTGGACGCACGCGACGTGGACACGATGCTCACGGACCTCGACACCTCGCTGGGGCTGTCGCCGGATGTGCGCCGCAAGATCGCCGCCGCATCCGAGGGCAACCCGCTGTTCGTGCGCCACCTGGTCGACATGTTCCGCGACGAGAGTCCTGAGAGCGGGGCGCTCAAGCTCCCCAGCACCGTGCAGTCACTGCTGGTCGCCAGGCTGGACGGACTGTCGGGTGAGGACCGCGACGTTCTGCACGCGGCGGCCGTGGTGGGTCGCGACTTCAGCCGCGACGCCGTCGCGGCGCTGCTCCCCGCCGGGACAACAGTGCGGCTTGATGACCGTCTGCGCAGCCTCTGCAACCGCGACCTGCTTACCACAGACACCCTCGCGGGGTCACCCGGCGCTTATCAGTTCCAGCACATCCTGGTCCGTGACGCCGCCTACCAGATGCTCTCCCGTGAGTCCCGCGCCACGCTGCACGAGGAACTGGCTACGTGGATGGAACGACGTACCGGGCATGCTGGAGAACCCGACGAGATCGTGGCCTACCACCTCGAGCAGGCCTATCACCTCCGGGCCGGCCTGCGGCCTCCGGACCACGCCACCCGCAGGCTGGGCTCCCGGGCAGCATTGAGCCTGGCGTCTGCAGGGCGGCGGTCACTGCAGCGCGGTGATGTGCCCGCCGCCGCCAACCTTCTGGGCCGTGGCGCCGGCCTGGTACCGGCCGACGATCCCCGGCGCCTCGACATGATGATGCTGCAGGCTCGCGCCCACCGCAGTAACCGCGCGTACCCGGATGCCCGCTTACTCCTCGAGGAGGTGATCAGGGAGGCCCGGGCCAGCGGCCAGGACAGTGTCTACTGGAACGCCAGCATGGACCTTGGCACCATCCTGCTGCTGAGCGACCCGACCGCCCAACCAGCGGCGTGGACCCCGCTCGCAGCGGAGGCGATTACGTTCTTTGAAGGCAGCGGCGACCAACTGGGCCTGGCGCGCGCGTGGCTGTTGCTGGCCGATGCAAATCATTTCCAGGGGAATAACCAGGAGGCGCTTCAGGCAGCGACCCGAGGCCTGGCCTGTGCTACGAGGGCGGGGGACCAGTTCTTCATCTCCGAACTGGTGCGCTACCGTGCCCGCGCGCTGTTCTATGGCACCACCCCCGCCCTCCTGGGGCTGCAGCTGTGTACGGAGATGCTGGCGGCCGCCGCCCGGGACGCGCTGCTGGAGGCCTTCCTGCAACGCTGGATCGGTGGCTTCCACGGGCTGCTGGGCGACTTTGCGGCGGCACACCGTCACCTGGAACTCGCGTGGCGGATGAGCAACGACCTGGGACTGTCGGATGACATCGGTTGGCGCAATGTCAGCGCCATCGTGCTGACCACGCAGGGGCGGCTGGCGGAGGCCGAGGCGATCTTGCGCCCGGCGGCCCGAGAAGAGACGACACTGGGCCTTTTCGTCCGCGCCACGTTCGCCGAGCTCTTGTGCGCGAGGGGCCGGTATGCGCAGGCGCGACGCGTGGCCGAGTCGGTGCGCAAGAGGGTGGCCCACGATGACCACGGGACGCAGAGCGCCTGGCGTAACGCTGCGGCGCTGGCGACTGCGGCGGATGGCGACATGGAGGTTGCCCTGGGCCTGGCCCGAGACTCGATTGAGGCGGTTGACCGCTCCGACGAGCCTGTGCGCCGCGGACAGGCCCGCGAGGTGCTTGCGGAATTGTGCCGGCGCGCCGGCGACACCGAGGGAGAGCGCGAGGCGCTCGGCGAGGCGCTGCGGCTTTATGACTTGAAGGGCGCGATCCCGCTTGCGGCGCGGGTCCGGGCGCGGTTGGAAGAGGCGCCGCCGCGCGCAATTTCCAGGAACACCGATCCACTCGACCAGTGGAGGCAGGTGCAGGCAGCCACGGCGCAGAGCCCGGTGCGGCCCCTGCTGCTGCGCGCCCTGGAACTGGTGCCGCCACCAGCTGACGTCCTGGAGCTCGGGCCCGGGCCCGGCAACGATGCCCGCTACATGGTCTCCCTGGGATACCGGGTCACCGCCGTCGACCTCGTTGATCCCATCGACGGGTTTTTGGAATCTTTGCCTCCGGGGGGCCATTTCGAGTTTGTCCGTGGCCGGTTTGAGGATTTCGATTTTGGCGGCTATGACCTCATCAATGCGCAGTTTGCGCTCCCTTTTATCGGGGGGTCGGAGTTCGCCCGGGTCATGCGGGACATCGTGGGCGCGTTGCGCCCCGGGGGTGCCTTCGCCGGTCAGTTCTTTGGTCCCCGGGACGAGTGGGCAGGAGCGGCAGACGTGGTGATCACCGACCCCGCGGATGTACGGAAACTGCTGAACGGACTCACGGTGCTGTGGATCGAAGAGGAGGAGCGGGAAGGTCGCCTTGCTATCGGCGGCATCAAGCACTGGCACCTGATCCACGTGATTGCTCGACGGCCGCCAGGCGAGGCCGCGGATTCGGCTCGCACGTGAGCTGGTTCGCGGTGTGCATCTAACCGTCCGGAAGCCGAACGCCATGCTCCACCAGGGCGTCACTGCGGCAAAAGACTTCTTCTACCGTCGACGCCGGAGTTTCTCCTCCCCGTACAATCAATGTACCCGCACTGTCGCTCTCGGGGTGCCAACGCGCGGGTGAAGGAGCGTGTCTGTGTCCTCGCGCCGCCAGGGGGTAAGGCGGTACGTGCCCTACCTCCGTCCCTACCGAAACGGGCTGGCCCTCATGCTGGCGACTGCCTTCCTGGCGATCGGCACCGGCGTCGCCATCCCGCAGTTGATCAAGCAGATCATCGATGGTCCGGTCGCGCATCGTCACGCCGCCGCGCTGACCCTGCCGGTCCTGGTCATCGTTGTGCTGGCCCTGGTGGAGGCGGGTACCAACTTCGTGCGTCGCAACCTCGCGGGCCTGGTCAGCCTGGGCGTCGAGAAGGATCTCCGGGATGACTTCTATGCTCAGCTCCAGCGGCTGCACGTTGGTTTCCATGACAACTGGCAGTCGGGCCAGCTCCTCTCGCGGGCAATCTCCGATATCGGTGCGGTGCGACGGTTTATCGGCTTCGGTGCGGTTTTCGCGCTGATCTTCGGCGTCCAGTTCGCCGCCGTAATGGTGATGCTCTTCCGCCTGGACCCGCGCCTGGCGGCGATGACCCTCGTCGTCACGGTTCCCATCGCCATGATCTCGCGCTCCTTCTTCCGGAAATACGCGCATATCGCTCGCGAGGTGCAGGAGCGCACCGGCGACGTGACCACGGTTATCGAGGAGATGGCAACCGGCGCCCGCATCATTCGGAGCTTTGGCCGCGCCGACCAGCTCTTCGAGAGCTACCACGTGCAGGTGAGGTTGTTGCGGTCCGCCACGATGGAGTCGATTTCTTCCCGCGCCACCTTCTGGACCCTGATGACCCTGTTCCCCAATATCGCCCTCACCCTGGTGGTCGCCGCCGGCGGGCTCGCGGTGATCAACCACCAGTTGTCGCTGGGCGGCCTGGTGGCGTACGTCACGTACCTGTTCATGCTGATATGGCCGATGGACGCCCTCGGGTGGGTGCTGGCGATGGGGGACGAGGCGCACACCGCCGCTCTCAGGCTATCGGAGGTCTTTGACAGCGTCCCCGAGGTGGCCGATAACCCTGGCGCCACCGACCTGGTCGAACCCACCGGGGCCATTCGATTTGAGGGCGTCGGGTATTCCTACGGGGAGTCGCGGCCGGTGCTCCAGGGCCTGGACCTCGAGATCCAGCCGGGCGAGACGATGGCGCTGGTGGGACGGACCGGCAGCGGCAAGACCACGCTGGCGATGCTCGTTCCGCGGCTATTCGACGCCCACGACGGCCGCGTCCTGGTCGACGGCCGCGACGTCCGTGACGTGACACTGCGGTCGCTGCGCCAGGTCATCGGGACGGCATTTGAGGATCCCATCCTCTTCTCGGCGTCGGTCCGCGAGAACCTGCACATGGGCCGGCCCCGCGTCAGCGACGACGACATCATGAACGCGCTGGCTGTAGCCCACGCCGAGTTTGTTCTCCACCTCCCTGCCGGTCTCGACACGCGGATCGGGGAGCAGGGCCACACCCTCTCCGGCGGCCAGCGCCAGCGGCTGGCCCTGGCCCGCGCGATCCTGGCTCGTCCGCGGATCCTGGTGCTGGATGATCCTCTTTCGGCGGTGGACGTCCACACCGAGGGCCAGATCGAAGCGGCGCTTCGTTCCGTCCTGCAGGGCGTCACCGCGATCCTGGTCGCCCACCGCCCGTCGACGCTGCTGCTGGCCGACCGCGTGGCCCTCCTCGACGGCGGGCGCATCGTGGCCGTCGGCACCCACCAGGAGCTGCTCCGTAACGCTCCGCTGTACCGTCAACTGATCTCCCAGGATTCGGGCAGCGGCGGCCGAATGGGAGGCGAGGCGACACACGCGGCGGCGGTGGTGGCGGGGCCCTCGTGAGCACCTTCGGCACGTCCATCTGGTCGCTGTTCCGCAACTCGCGGCGGGCCGCGGAGCACCAGGGCAGCTCGGCGGGGTGGCGTGGCATCGGTGCTGAGGACATGGACAACGTGGATCCCGCAACCTCGAAACGACTGCGCGCCCGCAGCCGCCGCCTGGTGTGGGAGATCACGCGTCCCTATCGACCGCACCTTGCGCTGAGCACGGCAATGATCGCGCTCAGGACGGCCGCGATCCTGGCCATCCCGTGGCTGGTGGGCCAGGCGATCGACCACGCTATCTCCGTCGGCGGTGCCGCGGCGCCGGCCGCGCTCTTCCGGTACACCGCCATGCTCTCCGTGGTGGTTGCGGTGCTGGCGGCCAGCGGGTACGGCTTCCTGATGCTCAGCGGTTACATCGGTCAATCCGTTCTGTATGACATGCGCGTCGCGATCTTCCGGCACGTGCAGTCGCTGAGCCTGGAGTTCTACGAGCGCTACACGTCGGGACGCATCATCGCGCGTCTGACCTCCGATATCGACGCCCTCCAGGAGTTGCTGGCGACCGGCCTGGCGAGCGTGCTGACCTCAGGACTCTCGGTGCTGGCGACGGCCGTCATCCTGCTTCGCCTCGACCTTCGCCTGGGGCTGGCCATCCTGGCCTCATTCCCACTCGTGCTGCTGCTCAGCTATTGGTTCAGGGTCAACTCGGCCCGGTCCTATCGGTCGGTGCGCCGCGCCGTGGCGCTCCTCATCGTCCACTACGTCGAGTCCCTGGGCGGGATACGCGCGGTGCAGGCGTTCCGGCGTGAGGAGCGTAACCAGGAGATATTCGAGGACGTCAACGCCCGCTACCGCGACGCGAATATCTGGTCCAATCGACTGGCCTCAACGTTCTCCCCCGGTGTGAACCTCCTGGGCCGCCTGACCACGGTCGCCGTCCTTGGCTATGGCGGGTACGTGGTGGTGCACCACTCCATAACTCTCGGTGTCCTGACGTCATTCATCCTCTATGTGCGCCAGTTCTTCGAGCCCATGCAGGACCTGAGCCAGTTCTACAACCTCATCCAGGCCGCGTCCGCGGCGCTGGAAAAACTGGCCGCCGTGGTCGACGAGACTCCCCGCGTCGCCGAGCCGGCGGAGCCCGTTACGATCGAACAGCCGCACGGTGACCTCCGCCTCGAGAATTTGCGCTTTGCCTACGGTGAGGATGTTGTCATCCACGGCGTCGACATCCATATCCAGGCCGGCGAGGTGGTGGCGCTGGTGGGTGCGACCGGCGCCGGGAAGAGCACCCTGGCACGCCTCGTCTCGCGGTTTTACGATCCCCAGCAGGGCCGCATCCTGCTCGACGGAGTGGACATTCGCGACCTTGACGAGGCCCAAATTCGACGCCTTGTGGTGATGGTCACGCAGGAGTCCTTCATGTTCAGTGGGACCGTCGCGGAGAACATCGCGTTCGGACGTCGGGGCGCCAGCCGTGAGGACGTCGTCGCCGCCGCCCGGACGGTCGGCGCGCACGACTTCATCAGTGCCCTGCCTCATGGTTATGACACCGACGTCCGGCGCCGGGGCGTTCGCCTCAGCGCCGGCCAGCGCCAGCTGGTGGCGTTCGCCCGGGCCTTCATCGCCGACCCGCGCGTGCTGATCCTCGACGAGGCCACCTCGTCGCTGGACATCCCGTCGGAGCGCCTGGTCCAGGAGGCCCTGCGGACATTGCTGGCGGGACGGACCGCGGTCATCATCGCCCACCGTCTCAGCACGGTTGAGATCGCGGACCGCGTGATCGTCCTGGAGGACGGGCTGGTGGTCGAGGAGGGTTCGCCGAGCGACCTGGTGCGCAACCAGGCGGGCCATTACGGCAGCCTGCACCACGCCTGGGTCGAGAGCGTCGGCCTCGTGGCCGGCTGAACGCGCGGGGGGTCCGCTCGCCGCCGCCCGGCTAAACTTGCTGGGAGACATCGGCCTCGTGCTGGTCGCAGGCGCGGGTCAAATTGGAGGCGCCAGGAATGGATAACTCGAATGGTTAAATGGACCGCGCTCTACAAGCAGCCCGAGGACACCGCCGCCTTCGAAAAGTGGTTCCTGGAGCAGCATCTCCCGATCTGTCGCGAGTGGCCGGACGTGGACGCTATACACGCATCCCGCATCACAGGCAGCCCGCGCGGTGAGTCCGAGTTCTACTGGATGTTCGAGGCCACGTACCCGGACCGGGACACGATGATGAAGTCCCTGATGAGCGAGAAGGGAATGGAGGCGGCCATGGATGCCCGCGGCAGTGCCTTCGGGAAGCTGATGTCCTCCTTCTTCAGCGAGTCGGTTTGACCTCGACCCGGCCCCGCCGCGCGCTCGCCGTGGGCGGCCGGGTCCTGGCCGTCGTCGTCATCCTCGCCACGGGCAGCGGCAGGCTTCCCCACCTGGTGGTTACCCAGGCCGTGGTCAGCTCGCTCCTGACCATGGTCGCGGCGCCATTCTGCCTCCTCGACCGCGGCCGGACGCCTGCCCGCCGTCGCCTTTCCATTCCCGCATTCCCGGCGGTGGCCCTGATGTCCGTCGGGACACTCTTCTTCCAGGCGCCCCCGGTCGTGGCGGTCATCGGTGAAGGCGGGGTGGCGAGCGCGCTGGCCATGACGCTGCTTTTCCTGATGGCGATCGGCTTCTGGTCCGTGGTCCTCCCTCCCGCCCGCCTTCGCGGGCTGCCAGGAGCGGCATACGTCATCGCCGGCAGCCTCCCCATCAGCATGCCGGCGATGTTCATCCTGACGCTGCCGCGCGACATATATGGCACCTTCCACGCCGCCGCCGCGTCGCCGCTGCCGGGCCTGGATGACCAGATCTACGCCGGCTTCGTGCTCTTCGCCTTCGTCAAGATCACGCTCTTTGTAGCCTTCACCTTCCTGTTCCTGTCGGCGTTCTCGGAAAGAGTTGAGGGCGGCCGCGGTGGGGACGACCGGGACCCCGACACTCGGCGCACGCCGCCGGCCCTGCCCGGGTGGGTCAAGTCCCTCCTTGAGGGTGAACCCACCGTCGAGGAGCCGGCGCCTGTGACTACAGGGGCAGGTTCCCGTTGAAGAAGACGATCTTCCCCGTGACCTGCCCGATCAGGGTGCAGAGGACCGCCACGTAGAGTAGTCCCGTGGCGGACATCAGTGAGCGCGTGCGGGTGCTGATCGCCGCCAGGCCGGTGACCAGCAGCGGCAATATGACACCGGCCCCCAGGTGCAGCCAGAAGGTCAGGCTGAACCCGCCATAGATGAGGTCGTGCCGGCTCGCCACCTGGTCCCCATGGCCCGCCAGGACGAATACCGCCGCGCCGGCCAGGCCGATTTGCACCAGGAATCCCACCGCGAGAAGGGCCAGCAGCGCCAGCAGCGGCCGCGTGCTTAGGTTGGGGACCACGAGGTACCAGTGGCCGAGCAGCATCGCCGTGGTCACCGTGCCGATGGTCAGGGCTGACAACAGGAAGCTGGCGATGCTGCCGTAGACGCCCCAGGTAGGTGTGGGAAAGGCCGTGGCGGTGGCGATCAGCGAGCACACCCCGGCGGCGGCGGTGACGAACCCGACCAGGACGTGGAGGACCGGCGGACGCAGGTAAACGGTCAGCAGGTAGACCAGGAAGAGGGCCATGAAGAAGCTGGTCAAGCGCAGGGAGGGAACCACCCACGCCGCGTTGAGCCGGTGGTCCGTGAAGTGGCTGGGGTCCGGCAGGGTGTACTCCCCGGCGATCCCCATCGCACCGATCACGAGGAGGGCTCCGCCCGTTGAAGATAGGAAGCCCCGCGTTACCTGGCGGGTCAGGTCGGTGATGAAGAGGGCCAGGAAGCCCCCCACGGCCACCTCCACCGCAACCTGGAGCGTGATCAGGAGGATCGCTAGCATCGCCGGAATGATACCGGTGCCCTCTGACCCGAGCCCCCCGGGGGCGCCACCCGCGTGGGCATCCCTGCACGGACAACTGCTGACCTGCGAGCGGTGCGTTCTTTCCGGCCACCTACCCTTCGCCCTACCCATGTTCCAGGGGCGCCCCGACCAGCGCATCATGCTCGTCGGACAGGCGCCGGGGGAGAGGGAGCTAGCCCCCCGCAAGCCCTTCGCCGGGCGCTCCGGCGCGGAGCTGTCCCGCTGGGCGGTGCGGGCCGGGTTCAGGGACGATGACCACTTTCGCGGCCTGACCTACATCACGTCGGTCACCAAGTGCTTCCCGGGTAAGGCGCGGACCGGCCCAGGGGATCGGCGGCCCTCCTCGGTGGAGGTCGCGCAGTGCCGCCCCTGGCTGGAGGGCCAGCTGGAGCTGGTGCAGCCGCGGCTGCTGATCCTTGTGGGCGGCCTGGCCCACGACGCCTTCGCGGTAACCGCGGGGCGTCCTCTGGACTCCCTCGTCGGAACTGTGCTGGATGCCGACGGGGCCGACCATGCGGACACCATGGTCGCCGGCGGTCCTTTGCCTGCAGGGACGCGGCTCCCGCTTCACCTACCGCTTCCGCACCCGTCGGGCGCCAGCCGCTGGCTCAACTCCCCGGCTCACCGACAGCAATTGGACCGAGCCCTGGCGGTGCTGGCCGCGGCCTGGCCCGCGCTAGGCGGGGACGCTTACCTTTAGACTGCTTCCTGATTTGACTGAAGACCAGAGACGTACCCCGCAGCCGAACCCCGAGACCGAGGTGGAACTCAAATCCGCCGAGCAGATCCTCGAATCGATCTTCGGGCCAACCCCCAAGGCGTCGCCCACCGAGCAGGCGGAGCGGACGCTGCGCAGGCCCCGCAAGGTGGTGTACGTGGCGATGAGCAATCTGAACTTTCACTGGCGCATGCACGTCACCAAGTACGTACTCGACCAGGGCTGCGTCCCGGTTAACCCCTTCATGCTGTTCGACTACTACCTGATGCACACCGTGGAGAAGAACACCGTCCGCGAGGCCATGAACAACCTCCTTGTCAAGTGCGACGAGGTCTGGGTGTTCGGGCGGATGAGCCTGGGCGTACAGGTGCAGGTGGGGATCGCCAAGCGCATGCGCAAGCCCCTGCGCTTTTACGACATCTCGGAGCTCCCAGAGCGCGTCGTGCGCATCAGCGAGAACCTGGCCCAGGAGGAGAAGCGGGACTAAGCCGGCGTCGTCCTTTCAGACGCGCCTGATCAGGTCTCTTTCCATCGCCCTCATGGCCTGGTGAACAGCGCGCCGAAGGGGTGCCTCCTCGGGGATGGCCCACTCCATCTGCCGCAGTGTCGAGTACAGCGAGCGGATGGCCTTTATGCAGTCGCCGAAGTCGACCCCGTCCGGGAGTGGAATGCTGTCCAGGGCGTCACCGCGAGCCCACCGATAGGCGAAGTCGATGTAGTCACGCGAGGGTGCCCGCAGGGTGTCCTCACCGAAGGCCTGCTCCAGCTGCTGGAACCTGAAGTAGAGGCTCCGAAGCTGCCTGGATACCGATGATGCCGCCGGCGTCGGACCCTTGCGCTGGGGCGGCGGCCCGTAGTGGCGATGGCGGCTCCCGCCACGGTCCTCGGCAACCACCGAGATGAGCACCGCGCACAGCTCCGCCGGCTCCAGGCTGTCAAACCAGCCGCCGTAGAGGGCTTCGCTGATGACCAGGCTGTTTTCGCCGTAGATGCGGCTGGCCAGCAGCCCTTTCTCGGACGGTCTGCGGTCGTAGAGGAACCCGGCTTCCTCAAGGATCTGGACCAGCGCGTGGAGGTGGTCGCGGTACTCATGGGTCGCGCCTTCGATCTCCTCCTCCGTGCGGCGGATCTCGTCTCGGAGTTCAGAGAGTTCGGCCTCGCGCGCGCGGTGCGCTTTGAGGTTGGGGCAGCGCCGGACCGGTGACTTCTCGTGCCTCTTCTGCACGTCGGTGGCGCGCGCGCGGAGCTTGTCGAACTCCTGATCCGTCATGACCGGGCCCGCGCCAGCCCCCTTCCAGTGCGCCCGGCGCGCCCGGCGCATCCGGCTGCGCAGGTGTCGCAGTTCGGCCTCGTCGCGGAAATACAGTTCCACGTCGGCAGGCCTGCACTGCTCTTTGGCGCGGTGGCGCAGGGGGATCGCCTCGAGGTCGCCGAGACGTTCGCGCAGGTTCTCCAGCTCTTTGCGCCGCAGCTGGGCGGCCTGGGTGCGCTGGAACTGACCGAAGCTTCGCTCCATGAGGGACTCGGCCTCGGCCAGGTCACGGTTCCGGAGCAGGTTCAGGGCCATGTTGTACGTTGGCGCGAACTTCGACTCCACGACCATGTCCTCACCCATGGCCCCCTCGTAGATGACGCCGATGTCGACCTCGGGGTCCTTGAGGATGATCCCGTGGCCGACGGCGTCGATGCCGCGCCGCCCGGCCCGTCCCATCAGCTGGGTGAGCTGACCGGACGTGAGCGCGTTGAAGCCGCGGCCGTCGAACTTGGTGAAGCTTGAGATGACAACCGCGCGCGCCGGCATGTGGATCCCCAGCGCCAGCGTCTCGGTGGCGAAAACGACCTTGATCAGGCCCGCCTGGAAGAGCTCCTCGACCAGCTCCTTGACGAAGGGCAGCAGCCCGGCGTGGTGCACGGCGACGCCGTGGGTGAGCATCTCGCGGTTGAGCAGGGACTGGTAGAGCTTGCGCTCATCATCCTCCGCCACCTCCGCGAGTTTGGCTTTCACGACCTCCGCGATGCGGGCCTTCTCCCGGTCGTTGGTCAGGTCGACCTTGCGCATGGCGCAGCGCTGCAGGGCCTGCTCGCAACCCCGGCGGCTGAAGATGAAGTAGATTGCCGGCACCATATCGTTCTTGACCAGCTCCTCGATGACGCGCGTCATGCTGTTGCTGTCGAGGTTGCGGTGGCGCGGGAAGCGCTTGTCCACCGCGACCTCCTCCTGGGCGCGGTTCCAGGTTGACCGGAGGACCTGGCCGCGCTCGTCGAACAGGGGCAGCAGGCGGTTCTCCATCGCCAGCCAGAGCCGGAGCTCCGTCGGGCGCTTGTTGACGGCCACCACGCCCATCTCCCCGCGGTGCGACGCCATCCAGTCCGCCACCTGCTGGTAGTTCGAAATGGTCGCCGACAGGCCCACGAAATGGATATGCGGTGGGGCCTGGATCATGACCTCCTCCCAGACCGCCCCGCGTGGGAACTCGTCGATGTAATGGACCTCGTCGAGGATCACGTAGCGAACATCGCGCAGGCGTTCCGGGTCCTCGTAGATCAGGTTGCGCAGGATCTCGGTGGTCATAACCACCGCAGGGGCCTGGTCGTTGATGGTGTGCTCACCGGTCACCAGGCCCACGTACCCCTCGCCGTACTTCTGCTTCAGGTCGCGGAATTTCTGGTTGCTCAGCGCTTTCAGTGGCGTGGTGTAGATGGCCTTCAGGCCGCGCTCGAGGCACTCGAAGATGGCGTAATCGGCAACCATCGTCTTACCCGACGAGGTTGGAGCGGAGACCAGCACGCCCTGGTGGGTCCCGAGCTTCTTGATCGCCTCCACCTGGAAGGCGTCGAGCGGAAAGGGGAGGGTGCGCTGGAACGCCTCAATAAGGGTTCCCTGCGCACCGGGGAGGTCATCAATCACCCTGCTATATTGCATCCCACCTCAATGAGCACCGAGCTGCAGGCACATCCCAGCTCCGCCACCGCCCCGGACCATCAGGATGTCAAGCCTCGGGCAACGACCATCCCCGAGATGTTCCAGCGGACGGTTGAGAAGCGCGCCCTGCAGCCGGCCCTGCAGTTCAAGGCGGGCGGGCGGTGGAACGCCATCACGTGGGAGCAGTACGCGCAGGCCGTTCGACGGATCACCGGCTTCCTGTTCGCACAGGACTTCGCCCACGGCGCGCGCGCGGCAATCCTCTCGTACAACCGGCCGGAGTGGCACATCGCTGACCTGGCCACAGCCCACGCGGGCGGCTGCGTGGTCGGCATCTACCTGACCAATTCGCCGAGCCAGTGCCAGTACATCCTCGAGCATGCGGAGGTGCCGGTCCTCTTTGTGGAGAACCGTGACCAGCTGGCGAAGGTGATGTCGGTGCGAAGTAAGCTGCCTGCTCTCCGGCGGGTAGTTCTGTTCAACGGTCAGAAACTGGCCGCCGATGGCGACCTCGTGGTGACCTGGGAAGAGGCACTCAAGGCGGGAGACGCATACAACATGTCCCACGCTGAGCTCTTCGAGAAGCGCTGGCGGGCGGTGCGAGGCGAGGACATGGCGACATTCATCTACACCTCCGGGACGACCGGTCCGCCAAAGGCGGTGATGCTGGACCACGCCAACGTGTGCTGGACCTGTGAGAGCATCCTGTCCTACGTCGACCTCAGCGACCCGGACAACGACGTCATGATCTCCTACCTGCCCCTGGCCCACATCGCCGAGCGCATGGCGGGCCACATGCTCAACGTCTACAACGGGCACTGCCTGTACTTCGCGGAGAGCCTTGCCGCGCTGGGCGCGAACGTGCGCGATGCGCGACCGACGTTTATGTTCGGCGTCCCGCGTATCTGGGAGAAATACCAGGGTGGGGTCGAGGCCAGGCTCAAGGGTGGCGGTCTTGCCGGGGCCGTGGGTAGATGGGCGCTGGCCCAGGGATACCAGGCGGTGCCGGCGCTGGTCGAGGGCCGTGACCCGGGCCGAGGGTATCGGCTGGCAGACCGGCTCGCGCTTTCGAAGATCCGAGAGCAGCTGGGGCTTGACCGCAGCCGCGGGCTGAGCACGGGCGCCGCGCCCATTCGCCAGGACACCCTGCGCTTCTACTGGGCCATCGGGCTCAAGCTCTTCGAGGTCTACGGCCAGTCGGAGGGTTCGGGGCCGACGTCCACGAACCGTGACGGCTATGTCCGCCTGGGCACGGTGGGGCCACCCATCCCGGGGGTGGAGGTTCGCATCGCCGCCGACGGTGAGGTCCTGGTCAGGGGCGGGAACGTTTTCCGTGGTTACTATCGCGACGACGTGACCAGCGGGGAGACCCTGGACGCCGAAGGCTGGCTGCATTCCGGGGACGTGGGCACGATCGACGCCGATGGCTTCCTGACCATCACCGATCGCAAGAAGGACCTGATCATCACCGCCGGGGGCAAGAACATCTCTCCCTCCAACCTCGAGGTGGCGCTGAAGAGCCAGCCGTACGTCGGCAACGCGGTGGCCATAGGGGACGCGAGGCCCTTCATGTCGGCACTTCTGACCATCGACCCCGAGCAGTTGAGCCGGTTGGCGGAGGAGGTGGGTGCCTCTGCCGACGCGGCCGCCCTCGCCGAGAACATCAGGGTGCGCGAGATATTTCAGCGCGGCGTCGATGCGGTCAACGCGCACCTCAGCCACGTGGAACAGATCAAGAAGTTCACCATCCTTCCCGCCGACCTCGGCACTGACACCGATGAGCTGACTCCCACCCTGAAGGTCAAGCGCAAGGTGGTCAACCAGAAGTACGCCGCGGAGATCGAAGCCCTGTACGCGGGCTGACGAGGTGCTGGTGACTTTCCCGGTGTCACTGTGAGCGGGAGGCGCTTGCTGGTGGTCGAGGACGAGCCGGCGCTCCAGAAGGTGCTGGCCATGCGCCTGGGCATGGAGGGTTTTGAAGTCGAGACTGCGTCGGACGGGCAGGAGGCGCTGGAGATCATCCGCCGAAATCCCCCCGACATGGTCCTCACGGACCTGATGATGCCGGTCATGGACGGCACCGAGCTGACGCGAACCATCAAGCGCGACCCGGCGCTGAAGGGGATCCCGGTCATGGTGTTGACCGCCCTCAAAGAACAGCGCGAACGCGAAACCCTCATCTCGCTCGGGGCGGACGCCTTTGCCTCCAAGCCCTACAACTCGGCGGAGCTGACCGCCAAGATCAGGGAACTACTCGATTGAGATGAGTTCAGTGGGGGAGGTTGACGTTCATGACCGTTCCCGCCACCACCACGGCGGCGATCATGACAACGCCGCAGATCGCCAGCACTGACAGTGGGATGCCCATCCAGAGGATGAACAGCTGCATGTTGCGCTCGTCCTCGTCGACCCCCTCAGGAAGCGGACGGTTCAGGTCCAGAGCCATCCACAGATAGCCCATCACGAAAAAGCCGAGGGCCAGGGCGATCACGCCGGTGATGATGGTGGCCAGCACGCCCAGGTGCAGGACCCCCAGGTCGATCGCGGTCCACGCCCCGCCACAGGCCAGGCTCGCGACGATCGACAGCAGGTAGCGGTAAAGCGTCCGCCAGAAGGTCAGTTCAAGGGCGACCGGGGAATCCTGGGCTGCGATCAGCTGATGGCGTCCCAGAGGTGGTTGCGGAGGTCGTCCAGCTCCTCGAAATCCTCAATCGAAGGTTTGCTGTCGTGCGCCTGCATGGGGTACTTCATCCGCTGAACGGCATCGATCAGGGTCTTGACCTGGCCTTCGGTCAGGTTGACTCGATAGGTCTGGCGGTCGCGGGAAAGCGGGGCGGGCTGCGGGCTCGGCGCGGGCGCCGGCGACTTCTCGGTCACGCGGCCCGCGAGTTCGTCGGCGGGCGCCACAGGGCTTGGCTCGGGCTCCACCTTTGTCGGGCGGAAGAGTTCCTCGGAGCCGATCAGTGACACGCGGTTGAACTTAGGCATGGGTCAGCACCTCCTCGGCCAGCTGGCGGTAGGCCCTGGCCCCGTCGGAATCGCCGGAGTACTCCAGGATCGAGCGCCCCGCGGGGGGGCACTCCGCGAACCTGATGCTGTCCTTGACGAAGAAGGGGAACACCTCGTCCCCGTAGGCCTCTTTCACCAGGGCCAGGACCTCCTGGCTGTGCAGCGTACGCGACTTGTAGATCGTGGGCAGGATGCCGCCCACCTTGAGGCGCGGGTTGAGCTTCTGACGGATACGCTCGATGCTGCGTTGGAGCTGCTGCATTCCCTTCATGCCGAAGTACTCGCACTGCAGCGGGATGATCACTTCATCCGAGGCCACCAGGGCGTTCACCGAGAGCAGGCCGAGCGACGGTGGGCAGTCGATGACGATCCAGTCGTAGAGCGAGTGCACCGCCTCCAGCTTCTCCGTGAGGATGCGCTCGCGCCCCATTTCCGCCACCAGCTGTACCTCGGCCGCGGCCAACTCGACATTCGCTGGAATGAAGTCAACACGCATCAACTCGGCGCGCATGATGATGTCCCTCGCCTGCAGTTGCGGCTCCAGGAGGAGGTCGTAGACGGTCTTCTCCAGGTCGTCCGGACGGCGGACGCCCATGTTGATGGTCAGGTGCGCCTGCGGATCGAGGTCGATCAAGAGGACTCTCTGGTCCTTCTCGGCGAGCCCCGCCCCGAGGTTCACGGCAGTGGTGGTCTTGCCGACGCCGCCCTTCTGGTTAGCGATGGAGATGGTCTTGGTCATAACCTCAGGCGAGTTTAGCCTCTCAAGGCCCGAATTCGGCCGCGATTGAGATGGCCGGCTGGGTATCAGATCGTTTCTATACTCATCCCGGTGTTTGTGCTGCCTGCTCTTACCACGCTGATTTCGCTGGTATTCGCGGGCCAGGTGCTCTCGCAGTACCGATCCCGCCGCCGGCCGCAGCAGCTGGCGTGGGGCCTTGCTCTCCTCTTTTATGCCGTGGCGGCCTTTCCTGAGGTACTCGGCTCGCTGTCGCGATGGACCGACCTCGACTTCCGCATCTACTACCTCTTCGGCGCGATCCTGTTGGTCCCCTGGCTGGCGCTGGGCACGTCAGAACTCCTGCTCCAGGCGGACCGCGCTCGCTGGGCCCGGCTGGGTTACCGGGTCATCGTGGTGGCGATCACCGTCCTGGGCGTGATCGCCATCGGCACCGCCGGGCTGCACACCGAGTTCCTCGGCCGTCCCACCGTGCCGGACAACTGCGCCATGTACTGCCCTCGGATCCACGGTTATGCCACCGGCAACATCCTGGCGGTGGTCGCGGCGGCCGTCGGCAACACGGTCGGCACGGTCGTCCTGGTCGTGGGCGCGGGGTACTCCGCCTTCCGGACCTACCGCGCCGGGCTGCCGCGCAACCTCACCTTTGGCAACCTGCTGATCCTGGGCGGCTCCCTGGTCGTGGCCGCGGCGTCGAGCCTCACGCGGGCGGGCCACTACGAGCTCTTCTACGCGGCCCAGGCGGCCGGCATCGCGATCATCTTCGGCGGCTTTTTGCTCATCGCCAGCGTCACCCACGCGAGGACGCGCCCGGCCTGACGCGGGAGCGGCCGTTGTACGCTCTGACCGGTGCCCGCAGTCGCCGACCTGGTCATCGTGGTGGTGCTCCTTCTCGGGGTCTACATCGGCCTGGCTCGCGGCCTCTACGGACCCCTCGCCAGCGAGGGTGCGCTGGTGATGGCGGTGTACGCGGTGAGTCGACTCCACACCTGGATCGATTCCTGGCTCCAGGTCCTGGGGCGCCTCGTGGTGAGTGCAGTACTGGTTCTCTTCCTTGCCTTCCTGCTCAGGCTGGCGCTCTCGCCAGTGGTGGCGGCGCTGCGCCGCGCCCCCCTCACGAGTACATTGGACCGACCGACCGGCGGCCTGGTGCATGGCGTCGCGGCCCTGCTCCTGCTCTATCTCTGCATCGGCGTAGTTCTGGATTTCGATCGCAACGTCTACCCGCTGCTCGAGGCCGGGGTGCTGACCGCCCACCAACTGCAGGACTACCGCCAGGCGGTTGAGCAGCGGCCTTGGCTGAAGGGCTATGTCGACGACCAGGCGCTGCGCCGGCAACAGGCGGAGGCGGCGAACCAGAACGTCACCGTCGACACCGTGGCGCGGGTTGAGGGATTCCTCAACTTCTACCTTGCGGACGTCCGCGAACCACTTCTCCATTCGCGCCTGGCCCCGATCATCAATTACCTTGGAGGCCTGGTCCCGATGGTGGGTCACCCCAGGCCGTACCTCGTGGGCGCGGTTCCCCAATAGCGGTTTATTCAAGGAGGCCCTGTGCTTGACCTGTCCCTGACCCAGGAGCAGCAGATGCTGGTGGAAACGACGCGGCGCTTTGTCCGCAAGGAATTCCCGGACGAGATTCGCGAGAACGATCGCCTGCAGCAGTACAACCCCGAGACCTTCGCGAAACTGGCTCGCCTGGGGCTGGCGGGAGTCTGGGTCCCGCGACGGTACGGTGGTGGTGGACTGGACTACCTCGCCCTTGGCCTGGTCATGGAGGAACTGGAGTACGTCGACGCGTCCATCCGCACCGCCGGCTCCGTGCACAGCGGGCTCTGCAGCAGCGGCATCTACCAGTGGGGCACCGAGGACCAGAAGATGCGGCTCCTCAAGCCCCTTGCCGAGGGCAGTAGGATGGGCGCCTTCGGGCTTACCGAACCGGACGCCGGCAGCGACGTTGCGGCCATGCGCAGCACCGCTCGCCGCGAGGGGGACTCCTATGTCTTGAACGGCGAGAAGGCCTGGGTCAGCTTCTGCGACTACGCCGACTGGTTCCTGGTCTTTGCCAAGACCGACCCCGCGGCGGGGCATGCCGGTATCACCGCCTTCATGCTGCAGCGCGAGGAGGTGAAGGGTTTCTCCACCCGCGGGTACCACGACAAGCTCGGCCTGCGCGCCGGCAATACCGGTGCCCTGGTGTTCCAGGACGTCGAGATCCCGGAGAGCAACCGCATCGGCGCTGAGGGTGATGGCTTCAAGATCGCCATGAGTTGCCTGGACATGGGCCGGTACACGGTCGCGTCGGGCGCGGCCGGCGCCATCAAGGCCTGCCTGGACATCTCCGTCGAGTACGCCCGCGAGCGCAAGACCTTTGGCAAGGAAATTGGACGCCACCAGCTGGTGCAGGCGAGGATCGCGGCGATGCAGCGCGATTACGACATCGCCCGCATGCTCTATTTCAAGGTTGCCTGGTTGAAGAACCTTGGTGAGCGAAATACGCGCGAGACGGGGCTGGCCAAGTGGTTTGCGACCGAGGCCGCGTTCAGCGCCGCGGACTCCGCGGTCCAGGTGCTCGGCGCCAACGGGTATTCCGGCGAGTACCCGGCCGAGCGGATCCTCCGCAACGCGCGCGCCCCGCGCATTTACGAGGGGACGAGCGAGATCCACCAGGTTATGCAGGCCGAGTACGCGCTTGGCTACCGGGAGGACAGGCCGCTCTCCAACCCCCTCCCCGGGTACGAGCCGGAAGAGGCTTGACAGGCGCCGGCGTGGAGCCCGCTCTCCCCCTGATGGGCCGCCCGCGCTACGCCACCGTCGCGGGCAGGCGGGCGCGCTACCTCGAGATCGGCGAAGGACCGCCGATGGTCCTGGTCCACGGGTGGATCGGCAGCGCGGAGAATTTCCACAAGTGGTTGCCCGCGCTGGAGGGCCGCCGCCGCCTCCTGATCCCCGACCTCCCGGGCTTCGGTGAGACGCCGGCGCTCTCCGGTGAACATTCCATCGCCACGCTGGCCGCCTTCCTGGAGGTCTTCAGCAATGCGCTGGAGCTTCCCTCGTACGACCTCGGGGGGCTGTGCCTGGGGGCGACGGTGGCGCTCGAACTGGCCCGGCGGGACCCCGACAGGGTGCGGCAACTGGTACTGCACACACCCATCTATTCCCGCCGCGCCCTCTCCAGGGGTTTCCGGGTGCAGTCCGCGGTGGCCTCCAACCGAGCTGCTTTCGGCGCGATCTCGGCACTTGCCCGCAACCGCTTCATCAGCGACTTCTACAAGCGCCACGTTGTGGAAGGGCCCGACGTTGACGCCTTCGACGCCGGCGTCAACTTCCACAACCAGGTCCGCGCCAACACCCGCGCCGCTCGCGAATGGCTGGCTGATGCCAGGCGCCAGGACTTTGAGGAATGGCTGGTCAACTGGGACAAGCCGGTGCTGATCGTGGTCGCCGCGGACGACTCGCTGCTGGACCATGCCCAGCTCTCGACCCTCGGCGAGCGCATGCCGCGCGCCACCGTCGTGGTTGTCCCCAATGCCGGCCATGGTTGGACCGAGGCGCTGGTGCAGGCGCAGTCGGCGGCGATCGCATCTTTCCTGAGCCCCGTGCCCACCTGACAGGGGGGTTGTAACCGCGCCGGCAGCGAGTACGATGAGGGCACCCGGGACGGGAGTCCCCGCGTCGGCGATCGGCCTGTCCGGGCAGGTGACCCAGATGTCAATACTGATGTGCCCCCCCGCGCATTTCGGGGTCGAGTACGAGATAAACCCGTGGATGCATCTCGACGTCCAGGTCGACCGGGCCCGAGCCGAAAGCCAGTGGCAGGCGCTGCACCGTGCCTACCTGGACCTCGGACAGGAGGTGCACCTCGGCGAACCCGTCCCGGGGTTGCCCGACATGGTCTTCTCGGCCAACGCCGCGCTGAGCCGGGGGGGCACCTCGGTGCTCGCCCGCTTCCGGCACCCCGAACGGCAGGGCGAACAAAGGCACTGGCGCAGGATCCTGACGGACCTCGGCCAGCGCGTGGTCGAGACTTCCAGCGGGACCAGCTTCGAGGGTGCGGGC
>JBHEMP010000037.1:0-3543 GCA_046262515.1 Candidatus Dormibacteria bacterium
GCCGTAGGTCTTGTCCAGGGTCTGGAGGTCGTTGAGCAGGGTGGTCATGATGCGGGCACCGGTCATCCCGAAGGGGTGACCCAGGGCAATCGCGCCGCCGTGCGGGTTGAGGCGATCGTCGAGGAAGCCGACCTCGCGCGCGGTCGGGATGACCTGGGCGGCAAAGGCCTCGTTCATCTCGATGACATCAATGTCCTTGATGTCCATCCCGGTCTGCTTGAGCAGGTTCTTGCAGGCGTCGATGGGCCCCACGCCCATGATCTTGGGGTCGATGCCGCTCACCGCAGAACCCTTGATCCGGGCCAGTGGCGTGAGGCCCAATGACTTCGCGTACTCCTCCTCCATCACCACCACCGCCGCGGCGCCATCGTTGAGGGGGCAGGCGTTGCCGGCCGTGATCTTCCCGTCCTCCTTGAAGACGGGTTTGAGGGTGGCGAGCTTCTCGATGGTGGTCTCGGCGCGGATGCCGTCGTCGTTGGCGACTTCGTTGCCGTCGGGGGTGGCGACCGCGATGATCTCGCGCTCGAAGAACCCGTTCTCTCGCGCCCTCGAGGCCTTCATCTGGCTGTTGTAGGCGAACTCGTCCATCTCCTCGCGCGAGATGCCGTACTTGTCAGCCACGTTCTCAGCGGTCATGCCCATCGTGATGTAGGCATCGGCGATGGCGTCCTCGCCGAAGAGGCGCATGTTGATGTCCTCCATGGCGGGCATGGTGTTCACTCGAGAGACCGACTCCACCCCGGCGCAGACCAGGGCCCTGGACTCGCCCGCTTTCACCGCGTGGTACCCCATCCGGATGGCCTGCAGGCTTGAGGCGCAGAAGCGGTTCACGGTGGTCCCGGGGACGCTCATGGGGAGCCCGCTCAGGAAGACCGCCAGCCGTCCCACGTTCATGCCGGTCTGGCCGTGGGGGAAACCGCACCCGCAGATCAGATCATCGATCTGGTCATGGGGCAACTCCGGCACCTTCTCCAGCACCTTCTTGACGATGTACCCGAGCATGTCGTCGGGGCGAACGTCGATCAACGAACCCTTGGCGGCACGACCGATTGGCGAGCGGCCAGCGGCCACGATTACTGCTTCAGGCATTCAGGTTCCTCAGGTGATGGATAGGTTGTCAATACTAGACCTGACGAGACCGTCAGGTTTGCCGCGGAGTCAGTCCGGGGGCGGTGTCATCGGAGGCAGAAGGTCGAACAGCGCCTGCGGCTCCCAAACCTGGGCGGGAGGGGCAGTGGGGAGGGCGCCGGGCGGCACCGCGCCGTCGGGTCCGGGAAGCGGAGGGGGCTCGGGTGCGGAGGGCTCAATTGCTCGTGGCAGAGGTGCTTCGGCAGGCCCGGGCGAGTAGCCGCTCGACCCCGCCTGGGGCACAGGCTCGATCCCGGTCGGGATCGCGCCGGGGTTGGGCGTCGTGAACTCGACAGGCAAACCGTAGGGGCGCTGACGGTTGCGGATCTCCCCCGGTTGGGCATGGTAGATCGGTGGCGGCGCCGCCGTTTCCACGTCCTCCCAGCTATACGGCTCTCGCTTCTCGTGGCGGGGACGCCGGCGTGGCTCACGCCAGGGGAACACGACCACGACCGCCCCAAAGATGGCCAGCGCGCCGCCGAGCCGGGCCAGCCCAGGATTGGCGGCGATGACCATCCCAATCAGCACCGGCATAAGTCCCAGTGCCCGCAGCGACTTCAGTGGAGCGCCTCCATACCGCGCGCGGTGCGCGCTGGGGGACGTTAGCATCGCAGGATGGCCCCGGGTGAGCGCGTGTATACGGGATCCCGGGTTCGCAAGCTCGGCGCCAAGGCAGGCATGCGGGCGTGGTTGGTCGGAATCGATGATTCGACCTTCGCGGACGAACTCCGCGCCGATGGCGTCGAGGTTGTCATAAGGGGTGCGGAAGACGATGAGCGAGATGCAATTAACGATGGCAACACCCGCCCGCAGATCGTGTTCCTGGGTGTGCACTGCCTGGAGGACCTCGGCCTGCTGGAGCTGTATAAGAACAGCATCCCGCGCGACGGGGTGATCTGGCTGGTCCGGCCCAAGGGGCGGGACACGCCCGTGCCGGAGCGGGCCGCGATGGAGGCGGGCCTGGAGGCCGGCCTTGTCGACGTCAAGGTGGTCAGTTTCTCAGACACGCACTCCGCGCTGAAGTACGTGTTCCGCCTCCGTGATCGGTGAGCTGACGGGGCGGCGCCGCCACCGCCCCGCGGTGCCCCTCGACCTGGCCCGGACGCTGCAACCGCTGCGTCGCGGCGGCGCTTACGACCCGACCTTCAGGGTGACCGGGAGCATGACCTGGCGGGCCACCAGGAACCTCGCCGGGGCCGTGACAATGTCGGTCCGATCGGACGGGGACTGGCTGGACTTCGAGGCCTGGGGCCCAGGGGCGGACCTGGCGCTGGAGCGCGCACCGGTCCTGGTCGGGGCGGAGGACGACTGGTCTGCGTTTCAGCCGGCACACCCCCTGCTGCGCGACCTGGCGCGGCGCAACCCGGGGATCCGCCTCTGCCGCAGCGAGGCCGTCTTCGAGGCGCTGGTGCCGACGGTCATGGAACAGAAGGTCATCGGCATCGAGGCGAGGCGCGGGTATGCCCGGCTGGTGCGCGCCCTCGGCGAGCCCGCGCCGGGTCCTGGCCGGCTCCTGCTTCCTCCATCCCCCGACACCCTGGCACGGACCCCGTACTGGCGGTTCCATCCTTTCGCGGTCGAGCAGCGCAGGGCGGAGACCATCATTCGCACGGCCAGCTCCGCGGCGCGGCTGGAGCAGCTGTGCGGGGGGCCTGCTGAGGACGCCCGCGCCACCCTGCAGTCAATCCCGGGGCTGGGGCCCTGGTCGGCCAACGAGGTCACGCTGCTGGCGCTCGGAGACCCCGATGCGGTGCCGGTGGGCGACTTCCACCTCCCCAATGCGGTCTGCCACGCGCTGGCCGGCGAGGCCCGCGGGGACGATGCCCGGATGCTGGAGCTGCTGGAGCCGTACCGCGGCCACCGGGCCCGCGTCGTGCGCCTGCTGGTCGCCGGCCACCTGCGGGCGCCGCGTTTCGGACCGCGCCTGTCGCTGCGTCACCTGGAGCGCCACTAGCCGCTGGGCCGCCCCGCAACCGGTGGGATATGCTGTGCCGTCGTGACAGGCGGGGGATATTTCCGGCAACCGACGGTCGCCGGCGACACCGTGGTTTTCGTGTCCGAGGACGACCTCTGGACCGTGCCCACCAGTGGCGGCAGCGCCAGCCGTCTGACGGCAGGCCTGGCAGCCGCGTCCAACCCGCGGCTCTCGCCAGATGGCTCCACGCTCGCCTTTGTCTCGCACGAGGAGCACCACCCTGAGGCCTGGTGCATGCCGGCGACAGGCGGCCCCGCGAAAAGATTGACCTGGCTTGGACGCAACACCAGCGTTGCGGGCTGGACGCCCGACGGCCGGGTGCTGGCCGTCAGCAACGCTCAGCAACCGCTCGCGCGACGCACGGTGGCCGTTGCTGTCGACCCGGCGACCGGGGAGCTGGACTGGCTCGGACTCGGTCCGTGCAACACCTTGAGCTGGGC
>JBHEMP010000038.1:0-5474 GCA_046262515.1 Candidatus Dormibacteria bacterium
AGGGCATCGCAGCGGACGGAGGCCTTGGCGCCCTCCATCCCGGGGTAGACCTTGACCAGGCCGCGGTAGCTGGTGCGGCCGCCGCCTTTGCTGATCGACTTGGATACGACGGTCGAAGTGGTATTGGGCGCGGCGTGGACCATCTTGGCGCCGGCGTCCTGGTGCTGGCCGGGACCGGCGAAGGCGATCGAGAGCACATCACCCTTGGCGCCCTCCCCCATCAGGTAGACGGCGGGGTACTTCATCGTTACCTTCGACCCGAGGTTGCCGTCCACCCACTCCACCGTGGCGTTCTTCTCGGCGATGGCGCGCTTGGTGACCAGGTTGTACACGTTGTTGGACCAGTTCTGGATGGTGGTATAGCGGATCCGCGCGCCCTCCATGGCGATCAGTTCGACCACCGCGGAGTGCAGTGAGTCCGAGGTGTAGATCGGCGCCGTGCAGCCCTCGATGTAGTGCACGAAGCTCCCGGGCTCAGCGATGATCAGGGTCCGCTCGAACTGACCCATGTTCTCCGCGTTGATACGGAAGTAGGCCTGCAGCGGGATGTCGACCTTGACGCCCTTTGGCACCACGACGAAGGATCCACCCGACCACACCGCGCTGTTGAGCGCGGCGAACTTGTTGTCATTGGGCGGGATGATGGTGCCGAAATACTTGCGGAAAAGTTCCTCGTGCTCACGCAGGCCGGTGTCGCAGTCGGTGAAAATAACGCCCTGCTTCTCCAGGTCCTCGCGGATGGAGTGGTAGACGACCTCCGACTCGTACTGTGCCGAGACGCCGCCAAGGAACTTCTGCTCGGCCTCGGGGATGCCCAGGCGATCGAACGTGTTCTTGATGTCGGCGGGGATGTCGTCCCAACTCTTGCCCTGCTCGTCCTGTGGCTTGAGGTAGTAGAAGATGTTGTCGAAGTGAATCTCCGACAGGTCGGAGCCCCAGCTCGGCATGGGTCGCGAGTTGAAGTGCCGCAGTGACTTGAGCCGGAACTTGAGCATCCACTCGGGCTCGCCCTTCATCTCCGAGATCTGGCGCACGCCATCTTCGCTGAGCCCGCGCTCGGCCTTGAAGGCCGCCTTGAGTTCGTCGTGCCAGCCGAATTTGTAATCTTTTTCCAGGTCTTCCGCCTTGACCGGCGCGGCCAGCACGGCGGCGGCGGCGACCTTGTTGGTTTCGATGGCCATCAACTGTTCTCCCTTGCCGACTCGGCCTGGTGCTGCTCCGCGAAGGCGCGCTCGCCGGGGCTCAGCTCACGGCCGGAATCCGCTGGTTCGTCCTCCCCGGGAATGTCGCCGATGATCCAGTCGTAGCCGCGGGCCTCGATCTCCTGTGCTAGCCCGGCGTCACCGGAGCGAATGATCCTGCCGCGGTACATCACGTGCACAAAGTCCGGCTTGATGTAGTTGAGGATGCGCTGGTAGTGGGTGATGAGCAGGACCCCGAGGTCCGGTCCCCGCAGCGCCTCAACCCCCTCGGCGACGGTGCGCAGGGCGTCGATGTCCAGGCCAGAGTCGGTCTCGTCGAGGATGGCTATCTTGGGACGCAGAACGCCCATCTGGAGGATCTCGGCGCGCTTCTTCTCGCCGCCGCTGAAGCCATCGTTGACGTATCGCGTCGCAAAGGAGGGGTCCATCTTCAAGAGCTCCATCTGCTCTCGGACCAGGTTGCGGAACTCGCGAGGAGGCAGCTCATCGCCACGAACCGCCTTGGTCGCGGTGCGCAGGAAGTTGTGCATGGTCACGCCGGGGATGGCGGTCGGGTACTGGAAGCTCAGGAAGAGGCCCAGCTTGGCGCGCTCGTCCGGGGCCAGCCCGAGGATGTCCTCGCCACCGAAGAGCACCTCGCCGGCGGTCACCTCGTAGCGGGGATGTCCCATCAGGGTGTAGGCCAGGGTGCTCTTGCCGGACCCGTTGGGCCCCATGAGGGCGTGCACCTTGCCCTGGCTCACGTCGAGGTCCAGTCCCTTGAGGATTTCCTTTCCCTCGATCTGCGCGTGCAGCCCCTTGATCTCCAGCACGCCGGTCTTGGCTTCGACAGCTACGGTCACATCGGCCTCCCATGAGCATCACCGGCGGCGACCGGCAGCATCTCCAACTTGTTCGCGGCGGTGAACATGCCCACTGGCGCCTGCTCCATCCCGGGCGCGAAGCCTGGATCGAACATCAGGTCGTAGAGCGTGGTCCCGTCGAGGATCGTGTCAACGCTGACCTTGATCCGCTGCCAGAGGGAACTGCTGTAGCAGGCCGTCTCGCGGGCGCAGGCGCCGTGCGCGTAGTCATCGGCGGTGCAGTCGACCAGCGAAACGGGCCCTTCGAGGACGCGCACCACCTCGCCGACGGTGACGTCCCGGGGCGTACGGGCCAGGCTGTAGCCGCCATGGAGCCCGCGCGTGCCGTTGACCAGGCCGGCCTTGCGCAGCGGCCCGACAAGCTGCTCCAGGTAGGGAAGCGGCAGTCCCTCGACCCTCGCAACCTCGCTCAGGGACAGCGGCCCCGCCCCGTGGGCGCGGGCGAGTTCGGTCATCAATCGCAACCCGTAGTGGCCCCGGCTGGATACCTTGAACAACGGCTTCTCCCGAAAATCCGACCTATCTGGTCATATTTTACGCCCCGGTGCCGTGGGGGTAGCCGCGATCGGTGGATCCCGGCTTGTAACGGATCGGTGATGAAGGCCGGCAACAGTGCCCCGGCTGTGAAATCTCCATCACAGTGCGTCCAAAACGCCCCACGTCATGCCCGTCCGGCTCTAGATTGGCGGCAGGAGGCGACCAAAAATGATGACGATGAACAAGCGCAGGAACCACGAGACCCCGGTGACGATCAGCACGGAAGTCCTGGAGCTGAGCGACGGCCTCAGCTTCCTGGATGTGCTCTCCACCGCATGCGCGCGGAACGCCCGCTACACCCTGAGCCTGGAGAGCGCGGGAACCTCATATACCGTGCTCGTCGACCGTGGTGGCCCGTTCAATGCCACCGGAGGCGGCGCTACCGGGGGTACCGCACTGGTCCGCGCCGCTCAGCTGCGCTCGGGTCGCTGCACGGTCCTTGAGGGCTGGCCCGTGGACCAGCCGCAGTACCAGCCTGGACTGGACAATGCCCTCAGCGCGCTCCTCAATGGTGTCGTCGAGCCTGCCTCCCTGCCGCGTCCCCGGGGGGTTGAGTCGCTGCGAAACGCGGAGTTCGTGGCCGGGCCGAGTTCCGAGGCCAACAGCCCGGAGACTTACGTTCGCCCTGCAGAGACCGTTACCGACCAGGAGCGCCTGCTGGCGTCACTGCCACCGGCCGCGGCCCCGCGCTACGTACCTGTGCCCTCACCCGCACCTGCATCTGCGCCCACCGCCCCGCGGGTGGCAAACGCCGTCCCGACCGCGTCGGCCCCCGCCGTACCCCAGGCGGCCGAACCGACGGCGGGAAAGGCTCGCCGCCTGGCCACGCGCGCCCTGCTGTGGATGGTCGAGGTTGAGGATGGGGCCGCGGACTACAGCCTTCGGCAGGCGGCAACCCTCGCTCGGCGCGGGCTGGTCGACGGCATCGGCGACATGGTGCACCCGCTGAGGCAGGGCCTGGGCAACCGCATTGACCGGGTCCGCACGGACTGGCATAAGAGTGGCGAGGTCGCGGCCAGCAGGACGCGCAAGGCCGCCGCCTCAAGGCGGGTCACCGTCCCGGGTGACTTCGACCCCGGCGGAGAATTTCGCCTGCGCTAGCCGGGTCCGCCGCCTACCTGCGGCCGCTAAGAGATCGCGATCATGCGCTCGACGGCGAGCCGGGCGCGGTCGGCGATGTCGCCTGGGACCGTCACCTCGTGGACGTCGTCGCGCAGAGCCGCGTGCAGGTTCTCCAGGGTGATCATCTTCATGTAGCTGCAGATCGCCCCCCGGCTGGCCGGGAAGAAGTCCTTGCCCGGGACCTCGCGGTGCAACCGGTGGAGGATCCCGTTCTCCGTCGCCACGATGAATTGTTTGGCGGCGGAGTCTCGCGCCCGCTGGATGATGCCTTCGGTGCTCAGCACGCGCACCTTGCCGGTGCCGCCATAGCGGTAGAGGGTGCTGGTGGTACAGCCGCATTCGGGATGGACCAGCAACTCCGCCCCGGGGTGGTTCTTTTCCGCCTCGGCGATGTCCTCGGGCTCGATGCCGGCATGGACGTGGCACTCGCCCATCCAGACGTGCATCCTGCGCCCGGTGACCCTCTCCAGGTGGGCGCCCAGGAACATGTCCGGGCAGAACAGGATCTCCTGGTCCTCGGGGATGGACCTGATCACCTTCTCCGCGTTCCCACTGGTGCAGCAGAAGTCGGATTCCGCCTTCACCTCGGCCGTGCAGTTGACGTAGCTCACGACGACGGCACCCGGGTGTTCGGCCTTCCAGGCGCGGAGCTGGTCACCGGTGATGGTGTCACTGAGGCTGCAACCGGCTTCCAGGTCGGGGATCAGCACCCGCTTCTGAGGCGACAGGATCTTGGCTGTCTCAGCCATGAAATGCACGCCGCAGAAGACGATTGTCGAGGCGTCGGTCCGTGCGGCCTGCTGAGACAGTCCCAGCGAGTCGCCGACAAAGTCGGCGACGTCCTGGACCTCGGCGACCTGGTAGTTATGGGCCAGGATGACGGCGTTCCTGGCGCGCGCCATGTCTCGAATCTCCGCGGAGAGCCGGGTGATGCCCTCGGTCGAAAGCGAGAGCATCGGGAGAGCTTGAAGGGCCATGGTCACCCCATCCTTGGGCGGATGATGCCCCGTTCCAGCCAGAAGGCGTGGCCGCGGCGATAGAGGTCGGCGGGGCGCCCGCCCGGGCCACCCTTCAACCTTGGAGCCTCCTGGCCCAGGGCGACGACGAACCCATCGTTGTCGAGGACCTTCTTGCGGAAGTTGGAATGATCCAGCTGGACTCCCCAGACCGCCTCGTAGACGCGGCGCAGGTCCGCGAAGGTGAACGGCTCATCAACAAAAGCCAGGGCACAGCTGGTGTATTCCAGCTTCGCGCGCACGCGCTCAACGCCGTCCCTGAGGATCTCATCGTGGTCAAAGGCCAGCGTCGGGCCGTCGTCGCCGGCGAGGTCCTCGATGGGCCAGAAGCGGGCGTCGGCGGCGTCGTCGCCGGCTTTGACCGAGGGCTGGTCAGCCAGCAGGCCAAGGTGGGCCACGGAGACGGTGCGCCCGCGCGGGTCGCGGCCGGGCTTGCCGTAGGTTCGCAGCTGCTCGAGGTGAATGCCATCCGGGAGCTGGTCCAACCCTGTCTCCTCAGCGAGCTCACGGGTTGCCGCGGCCTCGATGTCCTCGCCAGGGTCAACGAACCCGCCGGGAAGCGCCCAGTCTCCGCCGAAGGGGTCGCTCCGGCGGCGCACCAGCAGGACGCTCAGGCGCCCCTGTCGCACCGTCAGGAGGACAATGTCCACGGTCAGGGCGAAGTGCGTCCGGAGCTCGACCGTCGTGCCTGGCGCGAGAGGTTTGGGTGCCACTGACCATAACCCTAGGGCCAC
>JBHEMP010000039.1:0-3913 GCA_046262515.1 Candidatus Dormibacteria bacterium
TATCGCTGCCGCGGCCTTACCCGCGAGTTGCTGGTACAGGATCGAGCGCGATAGCGCGGCGAAGTAGTCGCCCTGGCCGGCTCGCACCTGGAACGGGCCGACGCGGGCGATATGCGCAGCCATGACCGGGTCGCGACGCGACACTTCGGCCACTGCTGCCCGGACGGCCTCGTCCGTGTCGATCACGGCGCGGCCGGCTCGAGGATGACGAGGGGGATCTCCCGGTCCGTGCGCTCCTGGTAGCCGTCGTACCCGCTGTACTGGCGGGTCATCAACTTCCAGAGGCGTGGCCGCTCCGCCCTGGTCGCTGTTCGAGCTGTCATCCAGACGGTCCTCGAACCCACCTGGACCACCACCTCGGGATGAGCGGACAGGTTGATGTACCAGGCGGGATGCTTCGGCGAGCCACCCTTGCTGGCAACCAGGACCAGGTTGTCACCGTCCCGCCCGTAGACCAGCGGCAGGGTGCGCGCGGCACCCGTCCTGGCGCCCGTTGTGGTCAGCAGCAGGCATGTCAGTGTCCCCACTCGGTGCCCAACCAGCCCACCCGTCGCGCGGTAGGCGGCCTGGTGCAGGGCAAACACGCCGCGCGCGGCCAGGACAAACGGGGAAGGTCGGTTCCATGCTGCGTCAGGCATCGGATGCCTCCTTGTTGGGATGTGGG
Source organism: Candidatus Dormibacteria bacterium (assembly GCA_046262515.1). GTDB lineage: Bacteria > Chloroflexota > Dormibacteria > DASZGP01 > DASZGP01 > JAXDLW01. The sequence goes on from JBHEMP010000039.1 coordinate 665, forward strand.
GGTGCGTCGGGGCGGCGGAGCTCGGCGGGCCCGCCCTGGCAGCGGGCGCAATAGTAGGTCAAGCGCCCATGCGCGCCCTGTGGCCGCACGTCGACGGCCGTGCCGCAGCGCGGGCAAGGTCGGCGGCCCCGTGCATGCACGGCGCGTCGAGCCGTGAAGCCGCGCGAGGCCGTCGCTTCACGCATCAGCCGCCGGGCGGTGGCGTAGATCTCGGCCAGCTCCTCGTCGTTCATTCCAGCGACCGGCGTCCACGGGTTCGCCTGGTGGATCCACATCGCCTCGCATTTGTAAATGTTGCCGATGCCCGCGCATACCCGCTGGTCGAGCAGGACGTCCCCTAGCTCGACCCGGTCTGTCAGGCGCGCCAGCCACACTGCTTCGGCCGGCTCAAAGCCTTCGGACAAGATGTCCGGACCGAGGTGCCCAACCCTCGTCTTTTCATCGCGCAGGAGTTCGACCACCGGCGCGTTGAAGGCGACCGCGACGACGTCCTCAAACTCCAGCACCGCCCGGGCCAGCCGCCGCGGTTTACGCCAGGTCACGCCGGGCGCATAGATGTGCCAGGAGCCCGTCATGCGCATGTGGCTGTGCAGGATGAGGTCGCCCTCGAAGCGCATCAACAGGTGCTTGCCGTTTGCCTCAACGGCCACCATTTTCCGACCCGCAAGCCGACCCAATGGGACCGGAGAGGCGCGCAGGACCTTGCGGTTGAGCAGGCGCGGCCGCAGGGCCGCTGCGGTGCGCCACAGGGTATCGCCCTCGGGCATCAGGAAACGCTCCTGTCAGGCCAGAGCACCAACCCGCGGGGCGAGATCCCAAAACCAAGCTCGCGCATGAAGGGTTCCAACCGGTTACCGGCGACAGGGGACCCGTCTATGGTTCGGACCTCCACCTTGCCCAGCCTTACCGCGGCAGCCGCCAGCGCAGCGACGTCGTCGGGCGCCACGTCCGCGAATGTCAGCAGGGTGTGCCCGCCGCGCTCCAGGTACAGCCTGAGCGAAGCATCTGACACAACCACCAGGGCGCCCGCCGCGCGCGCCGCCCGACCGGCCTGCGACGCCGGCCATGGCAGGGTCACGCCAAAGGGATTGGCCGGGTCGCTCGCGGCAAGGGCAACGGCCCGCTGAGGTTCCTGCCGCGCCGCCCGCAGCCGATCCACCGCCCCCGGCAGGGCGAACTGCGAGCCCCCCAGGCCCTCGATGAAGTACCCGCGCCGGATGCGCCCGCTCTCCTCCATGGCGCGAAGTACCGGGTACAGGGCGGCGAAACCCCCGGGGACATTCTCCGCCAGGGCCGCCTCGCGAGTGAGAACGCCGTAACGCTGAAGCAGCGCGCCGGCGGTCGCATGCAGCCGTTCCGTGACGCCCACCGCGGGAGAGGTCAGGTCGGCCACCCGCGACCACCTCCCCTCTCCCCCGGCGGGCGTGAGCCGCATCAAGGGGCGGCGTCCCGCGCGAGGGCCGGTCCGCCGTGCGCCCGCACCCTGTCGCGCGCGCAGGGGCAGGAAGGTGTCGTTGGTGACATGCCCGGACCAGACCAGGTCCCAGAGGGCGTCAAGGACGGCGTTGGTGTCACTCTCGGGGCCCGAGGGCAGGAGGTCGGCGAAGAAGCACGCCCCGCGGGAGCCAAGCTGCTCCATGATCGCCCCGTGGAGTGAGCCTGACGGGGCGGGGCCCGGTACCTCGACGAGGTGGGCGGCATCGGAACGCAGGTATAGGGACAATCGACCGTCCGACCGCGCCAGCGATCCGCGCCCGGCCCAGACGACATCCCCGGTCGAAAGCAGGTGGTCGAGCATCGACGGGGTATAGCCCGTTACCCGCGTGGCCAGCACGTCCCGCTCCAGCACCGAGGCTGGAAGTGCGCAACCCTGGAGCTGGCGGATGACCTCCGCCAGGCGGTCCATTCCGCGCGCGGCGGAACCAACACCCTGCCACGCCGGCAGGAAGCGCACCACGGCCTCCACCGGCACCGGTTCGACCTCGCGCCGGAGCGCCGCCAGCGACCTCCTTCGCAGCGCCGCAAGCACCTCCGGGTGGCAGTACTCGCGTTCCGGGCCACTGGGGCTGAAGGCACCCGACAACAAGCGCCCAGCGCCTACGAGCCTGCGCAGCGCCGCCTCGGCGTCAGCCTCGGCGAGGCGATAACGGCGGGCAAGGTCGACAGCCGGGAAGGGAACGTGGGTGCGCGCGTATCGTGCGGCGATAGCAGCGAGCGCGGCGCCCGGCGCGGCCGGTTCGCGGCCCAGCAGGTCGGCGGGGAGGCCGGGCGGCAGCGCGACGCCAAGACCATCACGGTAGCGTGCGGCGTCTTCCATGCTGACCCAGCGCTGCTCGCCGGCGATACGCAGCGGCAACGCGCGATGTTCCCGCTGCAGCAACTCGAGCCAGCCCGCGCCGATGCCGCGGGCTGAGGCCTCCTCTACGCTCAGGTCGCCCAGCCGGTAGACAAGGTCGAGCGCCTCGTCGTGGTCCCGCGGCCGGCGGTCCTCCAGCAGGCCCTGGAGCTCGAGCTCCAGCGAGGCGATGGCCTCCGGCGAGATCAGCTCCCGGAGCTCTTCCTCCCCGAGCAACTCGGCGAGGAGCTCGCGGTCCAGCGTCAGAGCCTGGGCCCGCCGCTCGCCTAGGGGCGCATCGCCCTCGTACATGTACTGCGCGATGTAGTCGAACATCAGCGACGACGCGAAAGGGGAGGCATGGTCGGTCTGGGCTTCGACCACGCGCACCTGGCGCTGCTGTACCGCCCCCATCAACTCGGCCAGCGCGTCCAGGTCGAACACGTCCGAGAGGCATTCGCGGTACGTCTCAAGGACGATCGGAAAGTCGGGGTGCTGCGATGCCACCTGGAGGAGATCGTGGCTGCGCTGACGTTGCTGCCAGAGCGGGGTGCGCTGCTGGGGTCGGCGACGCGGCAGGAGCAGTGCCCGGGCGGCGTTCTCCCGGAAGCGGGAGGCGAAGAGCGCGGAGCCCTGGAGCTGTGCGGTCACCGCCGCCCGCACCTCCTCTGGGGCCAGGAACAGCTCCGAGGCGGGGGGCGGCTCGTCGGCCTCACCGAGCCGGATCGCGAACCCGTCGTCGGTGTGGATCGCCTGGGTCTCGATGCCGCTCCGCTCTTCGATACGCGCCGCCACGGCCAGGGCCCACGGTGCGTGCACCCGGGCGCCGAAGGGGGTCAGCACGCACAGGCGCCAGTCACCCAGCTGGTCGCGGAAGCGCTCCACCACGATGGTGCGGTCATCCGGCACCGCCC
>JBHEMP010000040.1:0-12022 GCA_046262515.1 Candidatus Dormibacteria bacterium
GGAGATGAACGCCGAGATCGACCAGATCGTGCCACCCGCGGAGGCGGTGATCCCCCTTTAAGCCGGGATCCACCGATCCGAGCTTGCATTTCCGGCGCTGAACGCCCGATTTGGGCGTCGCCGGCTTCGCCCGCTGCGCGGGGTTGCGCGCCTCCCTCCCGCACCTACAGGTGCGCTCAGTGCGGTGCTCACCCGGCTCCTTCAACTCGAACTTTCATCATCCGAACCTGCCGCGCCCGGATCGGTGGATCCCGGCTTGGCGTCAGCTGCTGGAGGAGCCGCTCGTTCCGTTGCTGGAGGAACTGGGTTTGGTGCCGCCGGGCTTCTTGGCGGTTCCGGACTTCTTGGTGGCCCTCTTGGTCGCGGTCTTGCGCCCGCCGGCGCTGCCGGCGGCGCTCCGCCTTGCGGAGGTGGCCCAGCTGGCGGCCCCGGTGGCTGCGGCTTTGGCCGTGGTGCTGACCGCACTGCCGGTTGTCTTCGCGGCCCTGGTCACGGTGCGCGCGGTGCTCTTGGCGGCCTTTTCAGCGCTGCCCTTGGCGGATGTCGCGCGTCGGCGGGGGGTGGTGGTCTTGGGTTTTGCGGCCGGTCGCTTCGCCGTCCCTGGGGCTTTTTTCTTCGCCGTGCCGGCGGTCTTTGTCGCGGTCCCCGCGGCCTTCGAGGTGGTTCGTGAGGCCGACCGCGTTGCGGGCGCAGCCGACCGGCGCGCGGACGCCGCGGCCGAGGCGCCGAGCCCGGTGGCCTTGCGGATCTCCGCCTCCAGGGCGCGAATACGCTTGTCGAGGTCGGGGGCCCTGACGGCGCGCCCGGAGAGGGTTTCGATCCGCCTGGTCAGCCGCTCCTCGAGGGTTCGGTAGCGCTTCTCCAAACCGCCGAGGTTCTGGTTCACTTCCTTGACCAGTTTGCGCAGGTTCTTGAGCTCCGTGTCGCTGCGCTGCTCAAGGCTGGTGGCGGCGTCCACAGCCAACCGGGTCACCTGTTGTACCGCACCGCTGGCGCGGTCCTGAGCCTCGCTGATGATCGCTTGCCCGGCGGCGGCGATGTCGCCGACCGCGGTTCCCGCCAGGGGTCCGCCGCTCTTCCGGCTCGCACTCTTGCCACTCGAACTCTTGCTGCTCGAACTTTTGCGCTTGCTCACCGTACTTTCCTCCACGTCCATTGCCGGCGCCCGAGGGGCGCCCGACACCGAGTGCAAATCATCACAGCCCCAGTGTTGGGTGTCAAACCCGTCCCCACTACATATAATCCCGGGCATGTTGCTGCACTGCGTCACGGCGGTGGGGCATGGCTGAATCAACCCGGCGCCGTCCCGCGCCGCGGGGGAAAGCGGCCGGGTCCAAGGCGCTGGCGACAGGGGCCAAGAACGCCCCGGCGCGGCGGCCTCGCGCAGTCGCGGGGACTGTCGCTGAAGTCCCGACGCCCAGGTCAGCCAACAATTCGCGCGGCTGGGGCGAGATGCTCAACGCATTGGTCCAGGCGCCCGTTGGCATGGGACGCGGGCAGGCGGCGCGCCTGCAGGCGACGGCGGACGGCCTTGACCGCTTTATCGAGAACCGAATCGAGGTGGTGCTCAACCGCGTGAACATCCCGTCCAGGTCCGACATAGAGAGGCTGAATCGGAGCGTCGACCTCCTGACCACCAAGGTCGACGCGCTGCTCAGCCGCCCACGGTCCGGCAGCTGACAGCCCCCGAGTCCCGGCCGCGCCGGACTGGCAGGCCCGTCGAGCCGACCCCGACAACGATCCCGCAGGGGGTTCGACTGGTCAAGAAGTATTCCAATCGGAAGCTCTACGACACGACCTCCCGGCAGTACGTAACCCTGGAGCGGATCGGCGAGCTGATGCATGCCGGCGAGAACATCCAGGTCATCGACCGCACGACCGGCGAGGACCTCACCACGGTGACCATCTCCCAGGTGGTGCTCGAGAGGGAGCGCCGCCGTCACGGTGCGGTCCCGGAACAGCTTCTGCAGCAGTTGGTGCGCGCGCCCGGCGAGGCGGTGGCAGCGGTTCGCCAGTCGATCGCGGTGGGCCAGGATTTTCTCCAGCGCGCCGAGGAGGCCGTCGTGCGGGCCCCCGAGGCCGCGATCGAGGAGACCCTCCTCCGCACGCTCCGCAGCCTCAAGATTCCCACCCAGCGTGAGATGGCGAGCATCGACCGCCGCCTCCGGGAGCTGAGCCAGCGCGTCGACCGGCTCGCCGAGGCCGTGGGCCAGCCGCCGGCGGCGCCGGCCAAGCCGAGGAAACCGCGCAAGCCCAGGACGGAGGGGTGACCAAAGCCGCCCTCGTCCTCTCTGGGGGCGGCCTGACCGGTGCGGTCTACCACATCGGCGCGCTACGAGCCCTCAACGACGCGCTCCTGGATCGCTCCGTCAACGACTTCGACATCTACGTGGGCACCAGCGCGGGGGCCATCATCACCTCCTGCATCGCCAATGGCATCCGCACCAAGGACCTGTTCCGGGCGATCGCGGGCGAAGCGGGTCCCGCCAACCTCAGCCGCGGCGATGTTTTCTCGCCCAACCTCGGCGAGCTGGCACGCAGGCTCGCGGGGTTGCCGGCCATGAGCGCCTGGGCCTGCTGGCATTACCTGCGCCACACCCGTGACATGGACCTGGTCGACTTCATGATGCTTTTCGCCGACGCCCTGCCCTCGGGTCTCTTTGACGGCGAATCGATCGGCCGCTACCTAAGCAGGACCTTCAAGTTCGCGGGCAGGAGCGACGACTTCCGCGACCTGCAGCGCGACCTTCAGATCATCGCGACGGACCTCGACAACGGGGAGCGCGTGGTCTTCGGCAGCGGGGGCAATGACCGGGTGCCCATCTCCCGGGCGGCGGCCGCCTCCGCCGCGGTGCCGGTTCTGTACACGCCGGTCAAGCTGGACGGGCGAGAGCTGGTGGACGGTGGCCTTCGCGGCACCGCCAGCATCGACGTTGCCATCGAGCGCGGCGCCGAGCTGGTCATCTGCGTCAACCCGTTGGTCCCTTTCGACAACCGCTCCCGCAGCATCCCCCGCCTCGGTACAGACGCGCGCACCGTTTCCGAGAAGGGCTTCTCGGCCATCACCAACCAGGTCGCACGCACCGCCCTGCACGCCGGGCTGCAGTACCACCTGAAGCAGGTGCGGCGCCTCCACCCTGAGGTGGACATCATCCTGATAGAGCCCCGCCGGACCGACGCCCGGATGTTCTTTGACAACCCGATGCGCTTCAGCTCCCGGATGCAGACCGCCCGCCACGGCTACCAGTCGGTGTTGGTCGAGCTCGACGAGAACTACCGCCGCAACCGCGACATCCTGGCCCGCCATGACATGACCATTCGCCGGTCCCTGCTCCAGGAGCAATTGCGCCTGGTCAAACGGGCTGCCTACGACCCCCGGGTTGTGGCCGAGGTATTGCAGGCGCGAATCGCCCGACCCCTGGAGGTCGGCGCCAGGGACCAGCGCTGGGGCCGGCTGGAGGATGCCCTTGAACTCCTCGACCGCGAGCTGGCGTACCAGCGCTCCGCGAGCACCGGACGACCCCGCTCGATCGAGGCAGCGAGCTAGGCGCCTCCCGGCTCAGCCGCCGAAGGTGCTGTAGACGACCGGGCGCTCGGGGACCGTGGAATTGATCCGGATGTCCGCCGCCTGCTCGACTGTGACCCCGCCCCGCGCCTTGAGCGACGCGGCGATGCTGTCGGCGCCCGCGGCCAGCCTGGCGGGCTCGCCCACGGCGCTGATGCGGTACGGGCTGGACAGGGTTTCGCCGTCCACCGAGGCCCGGTGGCTTCTCTCGCCGACAATCGAGCGCGCCGTCAGGCGGTGACCGTTGAGGTCGATGGCCTCGGCGCCGGACTGGCGCAGGGCATTGGCCAGGTCCTGCACCTCGTAGTCGTGGAGCGCAAAGGAGACGTTGAGGACAAGACCCGGGCCGTGCACCGCCACCGACCCGTCCAGGATCTCAAGCTGGGTGCGCTCCTGCTGGAGCACAGCCGACGGGTTGGTGCCGGATGCGGACTCCGCCGTGAGGTGCTCCACCTGCTGCTGGAGCTGGCCGCGGGCGTCCGCGAGGTGCTGGTTGGACTGCGACAGACCTGTTATGAGCAGGCCCAGGCTTACGTTGTCCTGGCCGCTGAGGTAGCGGGCGACGGTAGCCTGCGAGCGCAGCTGCACCGCGAAGAGGAAGCCCAGCACGGTCACCATCACCAGCAGGGACACCAGCTGCACGCGTGTAAACGCCTGCCTACTATCCTGCAATGGCATACCTCCCGACGACCGGCCCCTCGTACGCGGGCAGGTGCAAAGTTCGCTCGGTCTGCCAGCTCAACTTCAACTGGTACAGGTCACGGCGGTTCTTGAGATCCTGGAGGTTGTCATTGTTCTCGAGGGTGCCGTTGAAGTGCGATCCGTCCCCGATGGCGTCCACCACGTAGGGGCTGGTGAGGTGCACCCCGTTGAGGAGGAGATCACTTCCCGCGACGTAGAAACTGCTGCCTGGAGCGACGCGCTGCCGGTTGACACTCACGGCTTCGGCGCCCGACGCCCAGAGAAGGCTCACCACGTCCTGGATGTCGACGTACTTGACCTCGAAGTCGCGCTTGGTGTCACCGCTGACGTGGGGGTCGTTGCCATTGGCGAGCTGGACCGAGATGCCTGGGCCGAAGACCGACGTGAGGCCGCTGCGATCCTTCTGGCCCTTGAGCGCATCGGCCTCGGCGCGCGCCTGCGCGGATCGGCTTGCCAGCCGCTCGTTGAGGACCCGCACCTGGCGGTTGAGGTTGCTGAGCTGGGTCCGGAGCGCCTGGTTGTCAGACTCCAGGGCCTGAGCGCTGCTGACCAGCGCCTGCTCGCGGGCGACCGGGTTGGAGTTGGGAACGATGGACGCCTTGAGCTGCGCGGTGACCGCCGCGGCCATGACAAAGGTGACGACCACCACGGTCGCTACTCGCGCTCGTTGGGGGCGGGGTTCCGTATGGGCCATCGTTCGGGGATCATATGGAGGTGACCGCGACCGGCGCCAGCGCCTACGAGACCGCCCAGGCCCAGTTCAACCGCGCCGCCGACCTGCTCCAGCTGAGCGTCGGGGCGCGCAAGGTCCTGGGCGAGGTGAAGCGCGAGTTGACGGTTCACTTCCCGGTGCAGCTGGACGATGGCTCGATCGAGATGTACACGGGGTTCCGGGTCCAGCACAACCTGGCGCGAGGTCCGGCCAAAGGCGGGCTGCGGTTCCACCCCGGCCTGACCCTCGATGACGTCAAGGCCCTGGCGATGTGGATGACCTGGAAATGCGCCGTGGTCGGCCTGCCCTTCGGCGGGGCCAAGGGCGGCATCGTGGTCGACCCGGACTCCCTCAGCCTTAACGAGCAGCAACGCATGGTCCGCCGTTTCGCCACCGAGCTGTCCATCATCGTGGGCCCGGAGTCGGACATCCCGGCTCCCGACATGGGCAGCAATGCCCAGCACATGGCGTGGTTCATGGACACCATATCGATGCACCGCGGGTACTCGGTGCCGGCCACCGTGACCGGCAAGCCGATCGCGGTCGGTGGCTCCGAGGGTCGCCCCGAAGCAGCCGGCCGGAGCATCCAATACTGCGTCCTCGACGCCATCGAGCACCTTGGCCTACCGACCTTCGGTTCGACCGTGGTTGTGCAGGGCTTCGGCACCGTTGGTCGCAACGCCGCGCGGCTCCTGGACCGAGAGGCCGGGATGAGCATCATCGCCGTCAGCGACTCGACATCGGCCATCTACAACGGCCACGGCCTCGATCTTGACGAGGTCATGGAGCACAAGGCCAGGAACGGGACCCTCCAGGGCTGCCCTGGGTGCGACACGGTGACCGGCGAAGAGCTGCTGGAGCTCGACTGCACCGTGCTTGTGCCGGCGGCGGTGGAGGGCGTGATCCGGGCGGACAACGCGGCCAAAGTGCGGGCAAGGATCGTTGCCGAAGGGGCCAACGGGCCGACCACGGTCGAGGCTGACGAGATCCTCAACGACGCCGGCGTCTTGGTGATCCCGGACATCCTGGCCAACGCCGGGGGCGTCACCGTCTCCTACTTCGAGTGGGTGCAGGACCTGCAGGAATTCTTCTGGGAAGAGGCGGAGATCAGCCAGCGCCTCCACCACATCATCAGTCGCGCCTTTCGCGATGTCCGGCGGATGGCCGATGACCGGGGCGTCTCGATGCGTGACGCGGCGTACATGATCGCGGTCGAGTCGGTCGCGCAGGCCACCACCGTCAGGGGCATATACCCGTGAGAAGGTCGCTCGTCTCCGCCGTGGGAGTGGCGCTGCTGCTCACCGGCGCCATCATCGCGGCACGGCTGGGTCTGCAGCTCACCCACCAGCAGTCCACCGAGGCCCGCCAGTCGAAGGCCTGGCAGCAGTTCACGCAGGCCGTCCGAGGGCAAAATGTGGCGGTGCCGACCGACGCCGGCAACATCTACCTCAGGTTCCTCGTGCCCAGGCTTGGCAACAAGGACGGGGTCGCGGTTGACGGCGACTGGAACAGTCTCAAGGACGCCAGCATGGTCCACTACCACGACTCTCCCGCCCCCGGCGACAAGGGCAACCTGTTGCTGGCCTTCCACCGTGAGACGCGCTGGCTGGACGTCAACCAGGTGCACGCGGGGGACGAGGTGCTGGTGCAGGCCCGGGACGGCAAGACGTATCGATACGTCATCGACTTCACCCGCATCGTCGGCCCGAATGACGTCTCGTTGCTGCGTCAGACCACCGGTACCGACATCACCCTGATCACCTGCGACCCCCCGTGGCAGGACTACAACCGGCTCATCTTCCGCGGGCACCTACAACCCGCGGCTTAGGTGTACAGCTTCCGAGATGGTGCGACAGGAAACACACCGGGCGCGGGTCCTGTCACCCCCGGCACAACCCGCGTCGCCGGACGGGGCGGAGTTATCGCGGAAAGCCCCTGACGGGGCTTCCTCGCCGCCCCTCGAGACTGCGCGCGCCCGTTCTCTAAGTTGCCTCAGTCAGTCCGTCCTGCGTGCTCGTCACGCCGCGACACGGGTTGTGCCGGGAGCGCCACCCCCGCCTATGCGGTCCCTGCATCCACCTCGGAACGGCTGATTTGTCGTCAGGGAGACGGAGGTGTCGCGCGAACCACTGGCGGTCCGGGGGCACGTCTTGCCGGGTGAATCTGGAGCGACCGGCAGGACGATGGCGGCAGCATCCAGCGACGGCGGGAGGACGTGGAAGAGGCGCCGCGTCGCGCCAGCCACAATATCGGGGCGGCGCCGCTGAACCCGGGGAGACGTGCCGCCGGGCCGTCAGGATCCGAGGGTCAACGCCGGCGGAACACGCCTTCGATGAAGGTGCAGTGTTCCCGGAACCCCAGCTTGCGGTAAGCGTCGAGGGCGATGTCGTTACCCTGGCGGACGTTGAGCACCACCTCCTCACAGCCCAGGCGGAAGAGTTCCTCGGCCACCGCCGTCGTGGTCGTCGAGGCCAGCCCGCGCCCGCGGTGCCCGACATGGGTGAGCACGTTTCCGATGGCGGCCACGCCACTGCCCAGTGAAACCGCGTGGGTGCCGGCGGCGGCCACCAGTTCGTCGCCATCAAAGCAGCCGAAGTAGATGCCTCCGTCGAGTTGGCTCGGCAGCTGGTGACTGTCGGTCCAGAGCCCGTAGAGGCGGCGGACCTGCTCCAGGTGCGCCAGGCCCAGCCGCTTGGTCTCCCGCTGGCGGCGACCACGCAGCTCCGCGGGCGTGACGGCCATGCGCCGCATCCGGTAGGCGGTCGTGACCTGCAGGTGGCGCTCCATGGCTTCGAGGGTGTCGCCCCGGGCGCTGAACACCCCGGAGGCGGGGACCTCGGGGAGAGCGCGCAGGGTGTCTGCCACGCCCGACGGCGAACCGGTGGCAAAGAGGTTGACCAGGCTCGGTAGGTGCGCGACGACCAGCAGCGCCTCGATTCCGGCAGGAGTGTCGGTGGCGTGGAGGTCCGTGGTCACCCCCGACGCCGGGTCCAGGTGCCCGAGCGGGTACGCCGCCCAGGCTCGGTCCGCCCGCAGGAAACGAGCCGCCGCGTCCCGGTCCGGCCGCGCGACCCTGCGGTCGGGTTCCGTCAAGGTCATGCAGGGAATACTAAAAGCAGGCCGCGCGGGCATCCTCGGGTCGTTTTATCGGCCGGGCCCAGCCCTGTCACCGTGGTAAAGTCAGGATGAACCTGTACCCAGTTCGGAGGCGTCATCAGCGATAGATCGCAGACTCAGGAGGAGCCGACCCGACTTCAGCGGAAGCCGGCCGGCAGGGATGGCGCAGGTGTGCCCCGCGGCGAGAGTGCGCGGGGTCTTTTTGTAGATAGGGGAGACGAACCGTGGCAGTAGACGTTGGTGTAGCCGTACCCGCACAGCAGAGCGATTACCTCCCCCTCGGCCGGGGTAAGCGTGCCCGTCGCGCCTACGGCTTCGACGAGGTGGCGCTGGTGCCCGGCCGGGTCACCGTCAACCCGGCGGAGATCGATATCTCCACCACGCTTGGCGGGCACCGCCTCGATATCCCCATCCTGGCCTCCGCGATGGACGGCTCCGTCGACGTTGACTTCGCCATCGCCATGGGCCGCCTCGGCGCCCTTGCGGTCCTGAACCTCGACGGCGTCCAGACCCGCTACGAGGACCCGTCGAAGGTGCTGAGGAAGATCGCCGATGCCGAGAAGGATGAGATCAACGTCCTCATCCAGGAGCTGTACCAGGAGCCGATCAAGAACGAGTTGATTGCCCGGCGCATCAAGGAGATCAAGGCGGCGGGTGTCCTCTGTGCCGTTTCAACCATTCCCCAGAAGGCTGCCGAGCGCGCCCCCATCATCGCCGAGGCCGGCGCTGACCTGATCTTCGTCCAGGGCACGGTCCTGACTGCCCGGCACATCAGCAAGGCGTACAAGCAGCTCTCCTTCCGCGAGCTTGTGGAAAGCACCAGCGTCCCGATCGTGGTCGGGAATTGCGTGGATTACGACACCGCCCTCGAGTTGATGGAAGAGGGCATCGCAGGCATCCTGGTCGGGGTCGGGCCGGGCGCCGCATGCACGACCCGCGGCGTGCTGGGAGTCGGCGTGCCCCAGGTCACGGCGACCAGCGACGTCTCCGCGGCACGCGAGGATCACTTCAAGCGCACGGGGCGTTACGTCCCGGTGATCACCGACGGCGGGATGCGCATCGGCGGGGATGTCTGCAAGGCCTTTGCCAGCGGCGCCGACGCGGTCATGATTGGCAGCATCTTCGCCGGTACGGAGGAGGCCGCGGGCCACGGGTACCACTGGGGCATGGCCACGCCGGACGCAAGCCTCCCCCGGGGGACCCGCATCAAGATCGGTACCCGGGCCACCCTCCAGGAGGTGCTGGTCGGGCCTGCCCACGTGGACGACGGTTCCCAGAACCTCAGCGGCGCCATCCGCGCCTGCATGGGCGTCTGCGGCGCCCGCGACATCCGGGAGTTCCAGCAGGTGGAGATGGTGATCGCCCCGGCCATAACCACCGAGGGCAAGCAGGCTCAGAAGTCGCAGAGCGTAGGCATGGGGGCGAGGGGCTGAGGGGCCGACGTTGTTGAGGCGAGGGACAAGGAGCACGGCTCCTTGGTGAAGGGACCGATCGTGGAGGATCCCGCGCCTCCGCTGTCGATTCCGCGCGCAGAGACCAGCGAGGAGCCGGGCACCCTCGAGCCCCAGGAGGCGGCCGCTGACCAGGACCTGGTGGCGCCGGAAACGGTGCTCGTGCTGGACTTCGGAAGCCAGTTCTCCCAGTTGATCGCGCGCCGGGTGCGTGAGGCGCGGGTGTACTGCGAGCTGATGCCGGGGCAGGCGTCCATCCGCGACATCCTTGAGCGCAACCCCCGCGGGATCATCTTCAGCGGCGGCCCCACCTCGGTCTATGAGGAGGGCGCGCCTCATCCCGACCCTGCCCTGTACGAACTCGGTATCCCGATCCTCGGCGTCTGCTACGGCATGCAGTTGATGGCCGAAGCGCTGGGGGGCGGCGTTGAGCCTTCGCACCACCGCGAGTACGGCGCGGCGTCGCTGATCGTCGACGACAAGTCCTCCATTTTCGGCCGCATGCCCGACCAGATGCCGGTCTGGATGAGCCACGGCGACGTCATAACCGAGCCGCCGCCCGGCTTCAAGGTGCTGGCCCACTCCGGCAACTCGCCGGTGGCGGCCTTCGCCGACGACCGGGGACGAGTGGGTATCCAGTTCCACCCCGAGGTGGTCCACACCCCCCTGGGCAAGGAGATAATCCGCAACTTCCTCTACGACGTCTGCGAGTGCACCGGGAACTGGGAGCCCAACAGCTTCATTGAGTCGTCCATCGCCGCGATCCGGGCGAAGGTCGGCGACGGTCGGGTCATCTGCGCGCTTTCCGGCGGCGTGGACTCGGCGGTGGCGGCGACCCTGGTGCACCGGGCCATCGGCGACCAGCTGACCTGCGTGTTCGTCAACAACGGCCTGCTTCGCCTGCAGGAGGGCGACCGCGTCATGGACGTCATGGGCAAGGGCCTCAACATCGACATCCGCTACGTGGACGCCACCGACCGCTTCCTCGACGCTCTCGCCGGCGTGGACGACCCGGAGACCAAGCGCAAGACCATCGGCCGGGAGTTCATCAACGTGTTTGCCGACGAGGCGCGCAAGTTCCACGACGCCGGCTTTTTGGCGCAGGGCACCCTGTACCCGGACGTCATCGAGTCCACCTCTCACGACACCAACAACGCCCACAAGATCAAGAGCCACCACAACGTCGGCGGCCTGCCCGAGGACCTCAAGTTCGAGCTCGTCGAGCCCCTGCGGTACCTGTTCAAGGACGAGGTGCGACAGATCGGGCTCGCCCTGGGGCTGCCCGAGGACATGGTTTTCCGCCAGCCCTTCCCCGGCCCCGGGCTTGCCATCCGCGTGATCGGTGACATCACCCGCGAACGCCTCGACACCCTGCGCGCCGCCGACTGGATCGTCATCGACGAGATCAAGCGCGCCGGCCTCTACCGGCAGGTGTGGCAGAGCTTCGCCATCCTCACCCCAATGCGCTCCGTCGGCGTCATGGGCGATGGCCGCACCTACGCCAACGTGGTCGCTATTCGCTGCGTCACCAGCGACGACGGCATGACCGCCGACTGGGCCAAGCTCCCCTACGACGTGCTGGGCGCGATCAGCTCCCGCATCGTCAACGAGGTCCCGGGGGTAAACCGTGTCGTCTACGACATCTCATCCAAGCCCCCTTCGACCATCGAGTGGGAGTAGAAAAGGCACCCAGCTTCTGGGAGAAGCCATGGGAACTGGTCCTGATTGGCGCACTTTTCCTTGCGGTCGCCCTGATCCTTCTTTTCTTCTTCGCGCTTTTTATCGGCCGTTGAGCGTTGACCGGCCATCAAGCGCTGTATCACGCCATACACCTCCGCGTGATACGATTGGCTGATGAAGAGTGTCAGGTTTGACGCCGTTCTGGAGGATCGCCTGAGGCTGGCTGCCCGGGCGTCGCAGCAAACCGAGTCGCAAATAATCCGCGTGGCGGTTGCACGCCACGTCGACGAGATACTCGGCGTCAGCGTATTTGACCAGATCAAAGACCTGGTCATCCACGACGGAGGCTGTCCAGCGCACCCAGCTTTGCCGGTGGACCAGGAAATGGCGGATGAAATGGAAGTGGACGAAGCGCTCCACAGACGGAAGGTTTCTCTACGCTCCTGACCGACACCGGTCCCCTGGTGGCCATCATCGATGCTCGGGACAGCCGTCACGCGAAATGCGCCGACTTAACCGCAACGACCGAACCACCCCTGGTCACCACCTGGCCATGTTTTACCGAGGCGATGTTCCTGGTTCGCAAGAAGCTCGGCTGGCCAGGGGAAGCGGCGCTCTGGGAAATGGTCGAGCGCGCCACCCTCCTGTTGATGGACCTTGACCTCTCCGGTCGCGCCCGGGCGGCACGGCTGATGGAAACCTATCGCGACCTCCCGATGTCGTTGGCCGACGCCAGCCTGGTCGCTACCGCGGAGGTTCTGCAGGTCGACACCGTCTTCACCCTCGACAGTCACT
>JBHEMP010000041.1:0-5956 GCA_046262515.1 Candidatus Dormibacteria bacterium
GCCAAACAGCCGGCGTCGATCATCTACGGACGTTTCGGACCGCAACTGGATTGGGTTGACCCGGACGGGAGCCCCCAGGAGCACGTCAATGGCGATATGGCCTCAGGCCAGCCTGACGCCAACGGCTTGATCCCTGTCGACTACGCGGTGGCCGTCGCGGGTCAGAATCACCTCTTCGTCTGGTACAAGAACGACGGCGCGACTTACGGGGGAGCGCACGGCTTCCAATGCCAGGGCGGGCAGTGGCGGTTCCGGGACGTCTGTTCCTACATGGGGTCCGTGCCGACCGCGTGCGCCCAGGTGCGCGCCACCGGGCCCCTGCAGTCGGCCACCGGCGGGCCGCCGGACCCGGCGCCGCTGATCAAGGCTCAGCTGGCCAGCATCAGCGGCGAGGTGAACGGCGGGACCGTTGGAACCTCGCCGTCCGACCCGTCGCGGCAGTACACATTCCTGCCTTCCTGTTTCTGGCTCACCGGGTCGGAGAAGAACAAGGCTTTCGAGCTGCGCGTCCAGGACCCGACCGTGGGCGCGGCGGGAACGCCGGATGGCAGGGCCATAACCTACGTCTACCGAATCAACGTCGGCCTGCAGAACGTCCACTGGGACTACGGGGATGGCGCCAGCCGCGAGGGGGTCGTGGGAACGCCATGGTCCCCGGCGGCGCCTGACGCCTGCTCCAACGAGCACACCTATGAACGCATCAGCGTTCGCGCCAACCCCGGCACGGTGGCCTGTCCTGCGGCCTATCCCCATTCTTCCATGGACGATGCCTGCTACGAGGTCCGGGTCCGGGAGACATACGCCGTCTCCGTGACCGCATACTGGTATGACGGGGCGGGCCCCCACGCCCCCGTCGAGATGGGGACCATGTCCCCGCTGACCCTCACTCCTCCATCGACTTTCGTGCGGATCCAGCAGATCGAAGGAGTGCCGACGACCCGCTGAGCTCGCGGTCGTAAGCTCGGGTCGCGTGAGGACAATCGCGACCATCGGGGCCTACGGCTGGAACCGAGAACGTTTCATCGAGGCCCTGACCCGTCGCGACGTCTCGCTGGTCGTTGACGTCCGGCAGCGCCGGGGCGTTCGCGGAGCGGAATACGCCTGGGCCAACTCGATCCGTCTGCAGGCGGCCCTGGCCGCGGCCCGGATTTCCTACCAACACCGCCCGGAGATGGCGCCGACCACCGAGCTGCGCCACCTGCAATACGCGGAGGATGAGCGCCTGGGAGTGGGCAAGCGCAAACGCCTGGAGCTGGCGGCAGAATACCGACGGCGCTACCTGGCCGAGATCCTGGACCGTGTCGACCTGGAGGCGTTCGTCATGGGATTGCCCCAGGATTCGCCGGCGGCGCTGCTGTGTGTCGAGCGCTATGCGCAGGCCTGCCATCGATCGCTGATCGCGGCGCGCCTGGAGGAGCGGCACGGAGTGAAGGTCATCTACATCTGAGGCCGAGAGGCGCGCTTGTTATCCCCGGGAGCGAGTGCTAATTTGATGGTCTTCTGGGACAACGCTTAGAGGGGACAGTTTTGCAACTAAATACGAAGGCCCAACGGCCCATGGCGGCCCTGACCCTGGTTCTCGCGATGGTCGGCAGTGCCGGGATTAGCGCGAGCGCTTCAACCGACGTCTACCACAACGGCGTTACTCACCAGGCGGCAGTCCGGCAGGCCCACGCCGCCAAGCCGCGTGGCGGTGGGGGCAGCGCTAACCTGACCTACCACGGCGGCGTCGGTGGTTCGGCAGTCGAGACGGGAGCCGACAAGGTCTACATCGTGCAATGGGGCTGGACCTCCGACCCGTCTGGCGAAGGCCCTCAGCAGGCCAACTTCTTCAAGGGCGTGGGCGGTAGCTCGTGGAACAACTCGGTGACGCAGTACTGCCAGGGGACGGTGGTAGCAACTGGGTCTTCGACGTGTCCTGCCGGGGCGACGCCGGCAACGAATCCGCAGGGCGTTTTCGCCGGGACCTTGGCCGACAGCTGGGCCGACAACCTCAACCCCCTTCCGGCGACGATGAGCCAGTCGGCACTGGCCGCGGAGGCAGTTCGCGCGGCTGCCCACTTTGGCAACACGGGCGCCGCGGCAAACACCGCAGCGCAGTACATCATCGACACACCGACGGGTCACTCAACGAGCGGGTTTGGCACCCAGTTCTGCGCCTGGCACAGTTCGACCAGCTCGAGCTACGGGAATATCGCCTATACGAACTTCCCCTACATGACCGATGCCGGGAGCTCCTGCGGCGCGAACTTCGTCAACTCGGGGTCGGCGGGCACGCTGGACGGCGTCACCATCGTCGGCGGGCATGAGTTCGCCGAGACCGAGACCGACATCTTCCCCAACGGTGGCTGGCTCGACGCCAACGGCAAGGAGAACGGCGACAAGTGCGCCTGGATCTCGAGCGGCCAGGGAGCTTCGCAAAACGTCCAGTTCTCGACCGGACTCTTCCCCGTGCAGTCGCTCTGGAGTAACGCGTTCAACTCAGGCGCGGGCGGCTGCGTCCTCTCCTACTAGTAGGCCTACCTCGCTCCGGCATCTCGCCGGAATGACGGTCCTGGTCCTGGGCGGCGCCGCTTGCGGCGCCGCCGTTGACCGCCCCGGAGCCGCGACCGCAACTCCGCCGCCGCCCTGCACGAGTCCTCCCCCTGCCGTAGGGCCCGACGTCGCCGGCAGCCTCTCCCTTGAACAGAACGGGGGCACGTTCTGCCTACACGATGGCGAGCGTGTAAATGTGTTCCTGCGGGTGCCCCCGGACGCGCCAGGGTCGTTGTGGTCTCCGATCACCGCCTCTCAAGGCACAGTCGTCCGCAGCCGGCCCAGCGGGGTACTGACCCTCGCGAGAGGTGTCACCGCGGCGATCTTTGAGGCAGATGCCACCGGTACAGCGACGCTGTCGTCGACTCGGGGTTCAGCCCACTGGACCGTAACGCTGGTCGTCAGTCCCGGGTAGAGTGACCCTCGGCGTGGATCGCCAGGATGTCAGCCACGGCGCGATTGAGCGGCGTTGCCACCCCGACCTCCCGACCGAGTTGGACAACTCCGCCTGACAGCCATGGCACTTCAAGGCGGTTGCCGCGTTCGAGGTCATGCTGCATCGATGAGGTCATGTCCGGGGAGAGGCCGTCGGCAAACTCGAGGCGCTGCTCCGCGAAGTCCTCTGGCAGTTGCACCCCATGTGCGCGCCCGACGGCAACCACCTCCCTCATGATGTCCAGCATCAGGGCACGCGACCGCGGGTTCTCCCGGATCGGCCCGATCGGGACCCGCATCGTCGTCGTCGTGGCAGAGAGACCGACCAGGAAGACAAATTTTTCCCAGGTCGCCAGACGGATGTCGGTGCTGATCTCGGCCGCGATTCCGCCCGCCACACACGCCGCATGAAAAGCTTCGATGCGCGAGGCAACACCACCGTCAAACTCACCGAAGACCAGCCGTTGCAAGGGCCCGGTCCGGGTGATGACCCCGGGGCGCGTCAGCGTTGTCGCAACATAGGCGACCCCCCCGATCACCTGGGAGTCGCTGTACGCCGACCTCAGCAACGAGTCCTTGAGCACTCCATTTTGAAATGAGACCAAGGTTGTCGCCGGCCCAACCAACGGTCGGACCTGGTCCAGGGCGGCCTCCGTGTCCCAGAGCTTCACGCAGATCATGACGAGGTCCACGACGCCGACCGTGCCGGGATCATCCGTCGCGCGAACCTGAGCGAGAACGACCGGTTGGGCACTCCCCTCGACGCGAAGTCCGCGCTGCCGCATAGCTTCAAGGTGCGCGCCACGCGCGATGAAACTTACCTCGGCGCCACCGCTGGCCAACAGGGCACCGAAGTACCCGCCAAGACCGCCCGATCCCATGACCGCCACCCTCATGGGTAACTTCTACCAGTTCGCCTGGGCAACGCGGATGGCAGTTGGCCCAGGCGAGCCGGCACCAGCCGCGGCGTCATTCCCGCTTGCTTGTCTGGACGCCGCGACCGGGATGCCACGCCGCAATCACCAGCAAGTCCGGGTTGGTCTCGACGGTCGTGTAAACGACCTCGCCAATGTCCAGCCGGAAGCCCTCCCCGGGCGGACCCACCCCGCTGAGCGGGCCGGTGCTTACCAATCTGCCGGATACCTTGACGTCGCCCTGCCACTGGTGCGGCGCGCCAGGGGGCGGGTCGTCAGAGGCTCCGTGAATGGCGACGCGGGGGTCGCGCTTGACGTCCGCAAGTTTCAGCGAGCCCGGCATCATGCCAAGCGTCGCCTCGCCGTCGACGAACTGAAGCTCGATGCCGCTGATGCGGGGAGACCCGTCCCTGCGAAGTGTCGCAATCACCTTGTGACGGCGGCCGTCAAAGATCTTCTGGACCCGCCGCGCGAACTCCGGTGCGTCGCGCTCCACCTCTGACCACGCGCTCACGGACGGATTATCTCGCGCGATGGGAACCGGCAGTGGCCTCTCTTGGGAGGAGTTGGGGCGTTCCATGTGCCCCTGTCCGGCATGTTGACTCTCGGCCGTCCGAGAGTTGCATGCTTCTCCTGCCGTGAGCGAGCACGTTGAGCGCGCCGATCTTCTGCCAATAGGGCGTTTTTCCAAGCGCGCCAACCTGAGCGTGCAGCAATTGCGTTACTACCACGAACTCCGTATCCTCGAGCCCGCTCGAGTCGATGCCGAGTCAGGGTATCGGTACTACTCGATGCTGCAGGTGCAAGCCGCCGATTTGATCGCGGTCCTGCGGTCCCTGGATGTGCCGCTGACGGACATCCGCAGCCTGCTGAGGGATCCCAGCGAGCCGAATGTCAAGGCGGTGCTGGAGGGTCACCGGCGCAACCTGGAATCGCGCTTCGCCGAGGCGCGCCAGAAACTCAAGGCGATTGACGCATTCTTGAAGGAGGGGCAGTTGAAGATGAGGCTTGAGGAGCCCAAGGACCTGGTCGCGATTAGGGTAGATTCCGTCCGCGTCCACCAACCATCCGGACAGCACGTCCTGATCCTGGCCGATGATGCCGGGGAACGCAGACTTCCAATCTGGATTGGGCCATATGAGGCAAACTCGATCGCCCTCAAACTTAGTGGCGAAACAGTCGCGCGACCACTGACGCATGATCTCTTCATCACCTCCCTTGAAGTCTCGGGGGCCAAGCCGCAGAGGGTGGTCATCTGGTACTCAGAGACGGCGGAGGTTTACTCCGCTGCACTTCACCTGTCGGTGGGCAAGAACACTCACGTCATTGATTGCCGTCCGTCGGATGGGGTCGCCCTAGCGGTTCGCTGCGGGGCAGAAGTGCTTGTGAGCCGAGCGACCCTCGAACGCAGCAGCGTGCCGACAGGTATCGAGCCCAGCGGGGACTCTATCGGTGCGTTCACCGTCAAGGTGGCGTTGGCGGCGAACGAGTTACTCGGCACCCTGGTCTCAGCACGGGAGCCGATCGAAGGTGATCGGGTTTGGGTCGGGCAGGAGTTCGAGGTCATGAGCGGCGGATCCGAGGCCGGCGCTATTTCCGTTAGGCCCGCCTCCGGGTCGCCCGGCGGCCGTTCTGCGCTGTGGCTCCTGCCCCCGCCGACGCCTTCAGAGGCTAAAACCGCGACCGACTAGATAGGCTCAACGGACCATGCCGGTGGCGTCGCGAACGATTGTGGTCGGGAGTGGGAAGGGCGGCGTCGGCAAGTCCACAGTGGCACTGAACCTGGCCCTCGCGCTTGCGGAGGACGGCGCAAGCGTCGGGTTGCTCGACGCTGACTTCTACGGCCCCAACATCCCCCTGATGATCGGGCTCACCCGCTATAAATGGACCGAGAACTGGACGGTGGCGCGCAACGTCACGGCCGACAACGTCCGCCGGGTTCCCCCGGTCGAGAAGTTCGGCATCAAGGTGATGTCGGCGGGCTTCATAATCGCCGAGGATCAGCCCCTTCTCCTGGAGGGCACGGCGGTCCAGATGCTCACCCGTCAGCTCGTCGACGCCACCGACTGGGG
>JBHEMP010000042.1:0-6088 GCA_046262515.1 Candidatus Dormibacteria bacterium
GCGTCAGCTGACTCCACGCCCCGCGGCCGCGCTGCACCGCAGCACTGGTCGAATCAGTTGACGCAGAGCCATCAGCTCGATCGATGAGCAAAGCGTTCTCGGCCGGGCCGCGGGCCGGTTGGGTGCGTGCCGACCCGGAGTAACTGGTGAGGCTCGCGCAGGCTCGAGGCGGCCAGGACCTCGCCGCACGACGGCTGGATGTCGACGAGCCATGCCGTGAGTACTGCCTCACGGCCTCCCGCTCGTGGGTGGGCTGCTCGTCCCTGCCCAAGGCTCCCGAGCGCGGCGAGCATATCTGTCGCCACCTCGGCCCGGGTCTGGCTGTAGAAGGGTCGGCGGGCACTTCTTTCCACCTTCGCGGCCGACCGTGACCGGGCTTCCCACCGCCCATCGGGACGCTGGCGAATCGTTCCTTTCGCCCCTCCCCCGGCGCCTGGTCTTGTCCATCAGGACTGCTCCAAGGCTCGTCGCGGCTGGGGTCATCTAGGCCGCGGGGGTCCTGTGGGGTCAAACCGGACAGTCCGGTGGGCCACAGAAGGGACAGCCTATTTCAGCATCCGGGCCGGAAGTGGTGGATGCGCCGGGTATCGAACCCGCGTGCCCAAGTGTCGCCCAGGGTTGCAGGTGCCGTCCCGTATTCGAAAACGGGCTCTCGGCCGTTGGTGTCGTGGAGTGTCGCTGAGTGCCATCCCGGTAGGGGACGTGCAGGGGTACAAACGGCTTTGTTTCAAGGACCTGCCAGGAGCCGGGACCATTGAGGCCGCCGATGCTGACGCTCGAATTTTGCGCAACCTCGCCCGCGGTCTCGGCACCACCGGCGACCACTTAGGCTTCTTCGTCGTCCGGCAGAGCGCTTGCATGGCATGCAAGAGGTCGGGGGTTCGAACCCCCAGCCTCCACCATCGCCTTACTGGCGAATGCGTTTCCTGGCATAAAAAGCTTGTTGAGGGCACGTCGAGGATCATGAAAGGTCGGGTAAGACGCAGCCGCCGGCGCCTACGAATGTTTCGGTCAGGCCGGTTCGCGCAAGATCTTGTCAGACGAACGCACCGCTGAACCTTCCAGCCGGTCGAATCGCGGACCGGTGGGCGGGCGCGCACGACCGACGTGGCTGGGGCGTTAGGGTAGGCGCGTGAAAACAGCCAATTCAGCAGGGGTGCCGGCAGCGCACGCGACGTCACCTCTACTCGGTCGACCGGTCCCGGTTGCGGCTGTCCTCGCCGGAACGACCATCGTCGCCTGGGCGGTGACCGTAGACCGGATGCAGGGGATGGATGCCGGGCCCGGCACGAGCCTGGGCGGACTCGGCTGGTTCATCGGCGTCTGGGTCACGATGATGGCCGCGATGATGCTGCCGTCGGTTGCACCCATGGCCCTAGTCTTCGCGCGCGTTAGCGGCGACCGTCGACGCCGGGGGCAGGCCGCCGTACCAACCTGGGTGTTCCTGTCGGGCTACCTGGCCGCGTGGGCCACATATGGCCTCGCCGCATATGGCATTTATGCGGCGCTGCGGGCAGCGAACCCGTCGGCCCTCGCATGGAGCGCACACGGCCCGATAGTCGCCGGCGGGGCGATCGCTGCCGCCGGCCTCTACCAGCTAACCCCGCTCAAGCGGGCGTGCCTGCGCCACTGCCGTTCGCCCCTCCACTACGTCCTCGGCGGCTGGCGCGCGGGTAACGTCGGTGCATTGCGCATGGGCATCGAGCACGGCACGTACTGCGTCGGCTGCTGCTGGGGACTGATGCTGATCCTCTTCGCCATCGGGGTGATGAGCGTCGTCTGGATGCTCGTGGTCGCCGGGCTGATCTTCGCCGAGAAGGTGCTGCCGTTCGGGCAACGGCTCACCCCGGTATTCGCCGCCGCCTTCGTCACAGTGGGGATCTGGATGGCGGCGGCGCCGGACACCTTCCGGGCCTAGGACATTCGGTTCTCACCTCGCCAACCATGCAGATCGAAGTACGGGCCTTAGCTGTGGCCCAGGCGTGAGCGCGGTGGTAGATCCGCCGGCGACGTGGCATGTTGCAGGGTCGTATTTTGAGGCATGCAACTGCGAGGCAGTTTGCCCGTGCCGACGCGAGGGCTCTCGCCACGGGGGCCGCTCCACTTACGGAGTCTGTGACTTCGCGCTGTCATGGCTCATTGCCGACGGAGCTGCCGCGGCAACCGATCTTTCCGGCCTCCAGGTCGTGCTTGCAGGGTCCTACGCCGACGACGAGGAGGGGTCGCCCTGGCGCGTTGCGCTCTACGTCGATGATGCGGCGACCCAGGCTCAGCATGACGCCCTGGCCGCGATTTTCCTCGGGCGGGCGGGGGGTGACACCCTACAGAACTTCGCCGCTGCTATCGGCGAGATCCACGCTGTGCGGACGGCACGGATCCGGCTGGACCACGCCACCGACCGCGAAGTCATCGACGTCCGCGATCTCGTCAGGGTGACCTCCAACGGTCCGGCGAAGTCGAGTGGCACCGTGAGTTGCGGCATCCCGGGACACGACCATCCCGGGCAGGAGCTCGTGGCGGAGACGTTCTGGGTTCGCGACCCTCCCCTCCATTGGGAGGTCACTGGCCGATGCGCCTTCGCTGCGGACTTCGCGTACAGCTCGGGCGATTGAGACCCCGCGCGTGAGGCGATGGGTACAAGGGCCCGCTCGTTTACGAACTCGTCGGCGCCAAATCCTTCCAAGAGGGATGATGGCACGGTGAAGCTTGACACCTTTGCACGCCGCCCTCTGCTCTTTGGCCCGTCACCGGTGCATCGGCTCGACCGGCTCTCCAAGCACCTCGGTGGCGCTGACCTGTGGGCAAAGCGCGAGGATTGCAACAGCGGCCTGGCGTTCGGGGGCAACAAGACCAGAAAGCTGGAATATCTGGTCGCCGACGCTATCGCGCAGGGTTGCGACACCCTGGTGTCCGTCGGAGGTGTTCAGTCCAACCACACCCGCCAGGTCGCGGCGGTGGCTGCCCGCCTAGGCATGAAATGCGTGCTCGTTCAGGAGAGCTGGGTGGATTGGCCGGATCCCGTCTACGACAAGGTGGGGAACATCCTTTTGACGCGCATCCTTGGCGCTGAGATCAGGATGGTGGACGAAGGTTTCGGCATCGGCATCAAGGCCAGCTGGGAACAGGCGCTCGACGACGTCGCTGCGGCCGGCGGCAAGCCCTACGCAATCCCCGCAGGGGCATCCGACCACCCGCTCGGAGGCCTCGGCTTTGCCCGCTGGGCACAGGAGGTCCAGGAACAGGAACGCGAACTCGGCCTCTTCTTCGACACCGTGATCGTGTGCTCGGTGACGGGCAGCACCCAAGCCGGGATGATCGCGGGATTCGCCGGCCAAGACAGACCGCGCCGAGTCATTGGTATCGACGCCTCTGCCAAGCCGGTCGAAACGCTCGACCAAGTGACGCGGATCGCGCGTCAGACAGCGGAACTCATCCGGCTACCCCGCGAGCTCCGAACCGAGGAGATCGAGCTGGACGACCGCTACCACGCCGGAACCTACGGGATCGCCGACCAGCAGACCGTCGCCGCCATCCGGTTGGGGGCCACCCTGGAAGGCATGATCACCGACCCCGTATACGAAGGCAAGTCGTTGGCCGGCATGATCGATCTGACGACGAGTCGGGAGATCGACCCCAGTTCGCACGTCCTGTACGCGCATCTCGGGGGCCAGCCAGCACTCAACGGATACAGCTCGCTGTTCGGCTGAGATACCCGAGCTGATCCGGTCGTGCAGCCCGACATCCGGGGCCGCCGAGCCCGGCGGTAGCGCCGAACCGGCACCCGCCTCTAGCTGACTGGTCTCGTCGCTGACGCTTAGAGGACGGCGTGTGGTCCGCGGCACCGCTCTCAGCGGCGGCGGAAGGCGCCGACCGCGGCCCGGCACACCAGCCAGTCGAGCGGGTCGCCGGCACCGGCCCGTACCTGCTAACAAGAACCGCCGGCTCCTCGAATCATCATAGGCGGCTGATGGGCCTCACCTGCGTCAGGGACGCGATCACGTAGTGGTGGGCCTCAATCACTGCGGTCGGCTTCTGACCGATGCACCGGTACACTGGCGCGGTGCTGGCTGCTCTGGCCCCCTTCCTGGGGATCTCTGCTCTGGTCATCGTCTCGCCGGGGCCAGACACCGTCATCGTCTTGCGTAATTCGCTCTGGGGCGGCCGCCGCGCCGGCGTCTCCAGCGCGTTGGGCGTCGTCACCGGACTGATAACCTGGACCATCGCCGCCAGCATCGGGGTAGCCGCGCTGATCCGCGCGTCCGAGCCGGCATTCCTGGCGCTCAAACTGGTGGGCGCCGCCTATCTCATTTGCCTTGGCGGCAGCTCACTGCTTGCGGCGATGCGCACCCGCAGTGGCCAGCTGGATGACAGGCATCGTCCGTTGGGGGTAATGCCGATGCGTGCCGCCTACAGGCAGGGCCTGATTAGCAACCTGGGCAATCCCAAGATCGCGGTGTTCTTCACCACGTTCTTGCCCCAGTTCGTCCCGGGAAGATCAGCGTCGTTCGCGGCGCTGTTGGGCCTGGGTCTGATTTTCTGCGCGATTACCATATCTTGGCTCCTGCTTTATGCGGTAGTGGCGGCGCGGATCGCGGCGGTGCTCCGTAGGCGCCGCGTGCAGAGCGCGATCGATGCGCTCACCGGCACTGTACTTGTCGGTTTCGGATTGCGTCTGGCCGGCGAGCGCCCCTAGTCGCGATCGACGTAGCAGCGGTCCGGATGGGTAGGCCGGCTCGCAACAAATTTCCCAGACTGGCCCATACCTGTGCCGACCTAGACCACGGCCACCCGATACAACGCGTCAATCGGCTCTCCGTATACGTGACAGGTACTCAGAAGCGGGCACCACCCGCAAGCGCTCGAACTGAGATCAGGGCTGTACGCGACGACCCGCGACAAATGCAGGTTCTGCATGGCATGCAAGGTGGGTACATGACCACGAATGTCGCTTGAAGCCGGCGGGGGTCGCGAAGCAAATGCTCGAGCGGCCCCTCAGGCGGGCGACGATATAGTCGAGAGTTGGTGTTCCTCGCACGGCGCCGGACGTGACCCAGTCGGGCGTTCCGCCGAGCGTACGGGTCATATAGGGTCATGCGGTGGCGATGATCGTTCGGGAGTTGCTGATCTGGTCAATCGAAGAGACCGCCGGATTCGACAGCGCGTGGGTGTGGGTCGACGGCGCCTATATGGGAGCTGAGGGCCGCTCCTGCGGCTTGGCGCCTGTCCGGTATTGGCTCAGCTACACATTCGAGACCAGCGAGCAACACGTGACGCGCCGCATGGCTATCGAGGCACGATGGGATGGCGGATCCGCGACACTCGACCTCCGTCGCGAAGGGGGCGCTTGGACCGTGGACGGCACCTCGCGCCCGGACCTTGACTCGGCGCTCGACTGCGACCTGGCCGCGTGCCCACTCACGAACACGATGCCGATCCTACGCCATCGCCTGCACCGCGAACCGGGCGAGCAGGCCTTCGTGATGGCCTTCATTGAGGTACCGAGCCTGCGGGTCGTCGCCTCCGCGCAGCGGTACACGCACTTGCGCCGCAGCCCCGACGGCGGCGGCATCGTCCGATACAACTCAGGGTCGTTTCAGAGCGACCTCACGATCGATCGCCATGGATTCGTGATCGACTATCCGCATCTCGGCAGGCGGCTCGAGGCTAGTCCCCTCCGCGACGCAAAGCACGTTTTGCACGGTGCGCCCATTTAGCAGTTCGACGATCCCACGGAGGCCGACGCTGCCGCGGCGTCGGCTCAGCCGCCGGCCTCAGTGCACTCAGTCCCGACAGAGCTCCGCCGTACGCTCAAGGACCGCGCAGCCCGCGGCCTCGCTGCGACGACCGAGGCCGCAGGCAGCCGCGATGGCAACGCGCCGGGCCAGCTGCTCCTCGATCAGGTCGCGGATACGGCGTTGGTCCTCCAGCGGCTGTGACTCATGGGCGAACGAACCCGGCCGCAAAGCGCACCCTCGCTGGCAGCCGCAGCCGCCGCAGTGGGGCGTAGAACGCCGCCTCGGTGGTGGCCGGTTGGTCGGCGGCAGCGAATGGAGCATGGATGAGGTCGAGTGGGCGGTCGGCGGGCCAA
>JBHEMP010000043.1:0-15648 GCA_046262515.1 Candidatus Dormibacteria bacterium
AAGTCTATGGGCCTCGAGCGACGGCCAACGCTTGGGAGGGGACGGCTTACACCCGCACCTTGTCATACGCACAAATGTTCGCTATACTTGGAAGATCATGTTGGGGGGCTGGGGGGAGGTTGCGTCCGAGACTCGTTTCTCTGACGTCCTGCCAGTCGAGCCCGCGGATGACCAATCCGCTATCGGCTGGCCATACCTGCTGGTCGAGGAGTCCATCGAAACCTTCGAGGACCGCCCCACTTCGCTCCACACGGCCGCCGAGATCGGTGAGCAGATCGTCAGGCTCAGCAGCTATATCTCTCGGCTCAAGCTTGAGCAGGCGAGACTCGTCGGCATCTTCGACATGTCCGGCGAGGCTGTCGACCAGGGTTCCAACAGCACCGTCGACTGGGTCCGACACAACGCCCACCTCTCAGTGTCCGAGGCCACACAGCTGGTTGCCGTCGGTCGCCAGGCGCACCGGCTGCCGGCAAGTTCGCAGGCGCTGGTCCAGGGCGAGGTGGGGTTTGGTCACCTCGTCCAGATGGCGCATGTCTCAGCGTTCTGCGCGAAGTCCAAGCACGGCGACGGCTTTGACGAGGGCGTCCTGCTCGCCAGCGCCGCGATCGAATCCGTCAGCCGCTTCCAGCAGACCTGCGACGCCTACCGACACATCTTCGACCAGGCTCAGGCCACCGAGGAAGAGGTCGAC
Source organism: Candidatus Dormibacteria bacterium (assembly GCA_046262515.1). Taxonomy (GTDB): domain Bacteria; phylum Chloroflexota; class Dormibacteria; order DASZGP01; family DASZGP01; genus JAXDLW01. Next base: position 692 of record JBHEMP010000043.1, read on the forward strand.
GCTGTCGAGGCTCGCAAGCTGACCTTCAACAAGACCGACGACGGTCGGTACTTCGTGAACCTGGAGCTCGACCCCGCGGGATACACCACGGCGCGGACCGCGCTCGACGCCCGCTCCGACCGCGACGGCCGCGCGGACACCCGCAACCGGGCGCGACGCCTGGCCGACGGCTTCCTCGACATGTGCATGGATGACATGGCCCGTACCGCCCGGCCGAAGGACAGCCTGTCCCCCGTCCACATCGCGGTGTCATGCTCCTGCGACTCTTTTCACAACAAGCCCGGTGCCCCGGCCGCGGTCTCGCAGTACGGCACGCACCTGTCGGTCGCGGCGCTGGGCCGGCTCTCCTGTGATGCGTCGGTCACCCACATCAAGCTCGACGACCGCCTGCTGCCGGTTGGCATAAGCCGGCTCAAGCGACAGCTCAGCAAGCGCGAGATGCGCGCCCTTCGGGAACTTCACCCGCAGTGCGTCCGACCAGGCTGCCGGCGACCAGCGTCGCAGTGCGACGCTCACCACATCACCTGGTGGTCGCGGGGCGGCAAGACCGTGATCGAAGACATGTGCATGGTCTGTCCGTTCCACCACTGGCAAATCCATGAAGGCGGCTGGCAGATGGCCCGGACCGAGGGCCGCGGCTTCGTCTGGATCCCGCCGCAACTCTCGCGTGGACCCACAGGGAAGACTGCGGTTTAGATTGCTAGCGCCGCCGGCTTGGCGGCAAAACTCTCATGACTATGCGGCCGCCGTGAGCGCTAGGACGTTTCGACGTTCCTGTTTCGTGGATCGGCGGACCCTTGGGCAATCCACTTTGATTGCCCCTGCAGCTGGCGCTGGTAGACGTAGTAGAACGCCGAGACCTGGTGCACCGTGCCGTTAATCCTGGTGCCACGGTAGGTTGCGACCACCGGGTAAACACTGACGCCGGGGCCGATGTTGACATCGGCCTGCTGGCCCGGGGCGACCACGAAGGGCTTGTCCCGGTCGAGACTCTGGAACGTGATGGAGCTGTAGGCGCTCTCATACTCGACTATTGCATGTTTGACTGTCGCATCATCCGGCGCACCGGCTGCCGGTCCGCCACCTCCCGCCGCGGGCGCCGAGGCCGGCCCACAGGCGCCAACGAAAGCGGCTAGGAGCAGGACCAGGACTAGCCCTACGCGTCCAAGGGGCGTGCAGCCGCGACAAGCGCGCTGGACCTTCATCGGGTGCAATTCTATGAACCTGACCGCTGCCTTCGACCAAAAGGTCGGCGGTGGTGCCGGGTCGATGCACCTTCGGATCCTGTGGACCAACTGGTGTAGCCCAGATCGTCACGGGGTCTTGGCCTACCAATTGTCGACGGACGATTACGGATCCGGAGGCTCCATCCCGCTCTACGTGTTTCCCGGTTGCCGCACACCTGGTTCGCCCACCCTGCTGCAAAAGGGATAGCCCGCTGGGCCACGTGCACTTGGATTTAGCCCAACGTCAGTCCGCCAGGGCCTCCGCCACCGCACCGGTAACCGCACCGTAGACAAGGTGCGCGCTGAGGTCCTTCCAGAGCGTGTCTGTGTCGTACTCCCAGATCGGCTTGTACAGGTCCATCAACGGCAGGGTGACATAGTCGAACGCCCACACCCCGGCGCCCAGCGCGGCGCCTGCCCTTAGCCCCTTGCCACCGAGGGCGCCGAGAAGGACTCCCCAGCTGGTGCCGTATCCCCAGTGCATTGCGTTGGTGACCGTACGCACGGAGTCGGCGGGCAAGTCCAGGCCCACCGCGCCGGCGAGCTTCCGGGCCGCCTGCGCGGGCGCTGCCGCGTCGTCCCAGTTGCTGGCCCCTTCGGCCGTCTCCCATGCCACCGGGCCCTGCGCGCCTCCCCCGGCGCGATAGCGCGCATACAGGAGGGCGTCCATCGCCAGCGTCCCGGCGGCACCGGCGACAACTCCGCGGAGCCCCTTGGGCATTCTCATCACACCATCAATAGCACGACGGCCGGCCGGCGGTCATGCGCGAACTGTGGTCGCGGTTAAACAAAGGACGGGCGGCGGTGCGCCGCCCGTCCTTTTTGGCTCGTCTAGTCCTGCGGAGGCCGGTTGCCCCGGAAGCGGGGCGGCCCGTCGGTGGTGCTGTCGCCGCCATTGCCGTCGGCCCCGTGGTTGTCCCCGTTGAGGTTTGCCTCGGGGGCAGGCGCGGAGGACCCGCCCGAACCACCGCCGTAGCCACCACCGCGTGGCCGGTCGTCGCGGTCGCGCCCGCCGTCACGGTCACGGCCGCCATCGCGACCACCACCGTCGCGGCCTCCGCCGCCGAAGTTGCCGTCGCGACGCGGACCACGGTCCCCACCGCCCGGGTTGAACTCCTGCTGGGAGCCCGGCTCCGGCCGAACCGGGGGAGTCGCGAAAACCTCGCTGTCGAGTGACAGGCCCCACTTGGACGCGTCGCTGATGGCGTCCTTGCGGGAGAGGTTGACGCGTCCCTGGCGGTCGATCTCCTCGACCTTGACCAGGATCTGGTCGCCCTCCTTGACGAAGTCCTCGACGTTGTTGACCCGCCAGTCGGCGAGCTTGCTGACGTGGACCAGTCCGTCCTTCTTGGGCAGCACCGAGACAAAGGCGCCGAACGGCATCAGCCGCGCGACCTTGCCCAGGTAGACCCGGCCCACCTCTACGTCGTCCGTCAGGCCCTTGATCCAGTCAATGGCCTTCTGGGTGTTGGCGGCATCGCTGGAGGCGATGTTGATCGTGCCGTCGTCCTCGACGTCGATCGAGACCAGGCACTCGGCCGTGATCTCGCGGATCATCTTGCCGCCGGGGCCGATGACATCCCGGATGTTGTCCGGGTTGATCTTGATGGTGGTGATTCGAGGCGCGTGGATGCTCATCTCCTTGCGCGGCTCGGCCAGTACCTCGGTCATCTTGCCGAGGATGTGGAGGCGGCCCTCACGAGCCTGGGCCAGCGCCTTGCGCATGACCTCCATCGAAAGCCCGGTGACCTTGATGTCCATCTGAAGGCCGGTGATGCCCTTCGCCGTTCCGGCCACCTTGAAGTCCATGTCGCCGAGCGCGTCCTCCATCCCCTGGATGTCCGAAAGGATGGCGTACTCCGCGCCCTCGGAGGCGTCGCCGTTGCGGGTGATCAAGCCCATGGCGATACCCGCCACCGGGGCCTTGATCGGCACACCCGCGTCCATCAGGGCGAGGGTTGAGCCGCAGACGGAGGCCATCGAGGTCGAGCCGTTGCTGGCAAGGATCTCGGTGACGACGCGGATGACGTATGGGTAGTCCTTCTCCGAAGGGAGCACCTGGTACACCGCGCGCTCTGCGAGGGCGCCGTGGCCGATCTCGCGGCGGCCGGGGCTGCGTGACGGGCGGGCCTCCCCGACGCTGAAGGCGGGGAAGTTGTAGTGGTGCATGTAGCGCTTGGACGTCTCCAGCCCCAGCGAATCGATCTTCTGGGCGTCGCCGGATGCGCCCAGCGTGGCCACGGAGAGCGCCTGGGTCTGGCCGCGGGTGAAGATCGCGGAGCCGTGGGTGCGGGGCAGGACCCCGACCTGGCACCAGATCGGCCGGATCTCGTCGGTCTTGCGGCCGTCGGGGCGGTTGTTGTCGTCGATGATGGCGTCGCGGACGACGGTCTTGACCGTCTTCTCGAAGATCCCCGAGACCTCGTGCTCGCGCTCTGGGAACCGCTCGGCGAGGGCCGCCAGGACCTCGGTGCGAATCTCGTCCAGGTCACTCTCGCGCTTCTGCTTCTCGGGCGAACCGATGGCGCCTCCGATCTTGCCCAGGGCAATCTCGGCGACCGCGGACTTGAGTCCTTCGTCGACGACGGGGCCGTCGATGACCTTCTTTTCCTTGCCAAGATGACGCGCCAGCTCGTTGATGGCGGCGCAGATCTTCTTGATCTCGCTGTGGGCGAGTTCAAGAGCCTTGACGATGGTCTCCTCGTCCACCTCGTGGGCACCCGCCTCGACCATGTTGATGGCGTTCTCGGTGCCGGCGACGATGAGGTCCAGGTCAGACTCGGACATCTTCGAGACGGAAGGGTTGGCGACCAGCTGGCCGTCGAACATGCCGATGCGGACAGCGCCCACGGGACCCGCCCAGGGAATGTCAGAGATCGACAGGGCTGCCGATGCGCCGTTGATGGCCATCGCGGCCGGGTCGGCCTCGTGGTCGATCGACAGTACGGTGGCGACGGCCTGGACGTCCAGGCGGAGGTCCTTCTGGAACAGCGGGCGCAGCGGCCGGTCCATCAGGCGGGAGTTCAGGATGCCCTGCTCGCCGGGGCGGGCCTCGCGCCTGAAGAAGCTGCCGGGGATACGACCGACGGCGTAGATCTTCTCTTCGTAATCGCAGGTCAGGGGCAGGAAGTCCACGCCCGGACGCGGGCTCTTGGACATGGTCGCGGTGACCAGCAGCACGGTGTCGCCGCTTTTGACCATGACCGCGCCGTTGGCCTGCTCGGCCACCCGGCCGACCTCAAAGCTGATGGTCTTGTCACCGATACGGTGCTCAAGGATCTGGGGTTCGGGTGTCATACCCATTTGGGTCTCCTCTGCGAGACCGACCGGTCATCAAACGGCCGGATCAGGAACTGGCGGGAGACCCCGGGCACATCACGATTCGCGACGGCGGAGGCTCTCTCCAATCACCGATCCCGGCCGATGCCGGGCTGGTCCCTATGTAGTTGTTGGTGGCTTGCGGTTACCGGCTAGCGCCGGAGGCCGAGCTGCTCAACGAGGGACCGGTAGCGGGAGATATCCCTGCGACGCAGGTAGTCAAGGAGACGGCGGCGCCGTCCCACGAGCTTCAGCAGGCCCAGGCGGGTGTGGTGATCCTTCGGGTGCGCCTTGAGGTGCTCCGTGAGGTGCTTGACCCGCTCGGTCATGATCGCCACCTGCACCTCGGGTGAGCCCGTGTCGGTCTCGTGGGTGCGGTGTTTCTCGATGACGGCCGGCTTGTCGATGGTTGCTGACGTGGACATGCTCTCTCTATCGTTCCTTCTTTGAGTTCCCGCAGAGTATACAGGCGGGCCTCTTTGAACCTACGGCACGACCAGCCGTAGGGCCCCGGGGACAACCCTGAAGACCGCGGGCAGCACGCCGCTCATCTCCCCATCCACGTCAACCAGGACACGCTCGTCGGACGTCACGCGGACCTCGGCGCTCTGCCAGGTCTGCACCTTGGGGTTCTGGAGGTGCCTGGCGGAGTAGATGTCGTTGATCGACCGCAGCGCCTCAAACCTGGCGATGTTGCCGAAGACGACGACGTCGAAGACCCCGTCGTCCGGCACCGCCCGGGGAGCCACGTGCATGCTGCCCCCAAAGTACTGGCCGTTGGCCACCACCACGTTCTGTGCAGCTCCCTCAAAGCGTCCTTCCGTGCTCTCGACGACCACCCGCTGGGGCCGGTAGGTGAGCAGGGTGGACATCGCGGCGAACTGGAAGCTGATGCGGCCGCCGAGCCGCTTATTGCTGCGGTTGACCCGCTCCACCACCACACCCCCGATGCCGGCATCGGCGATGTTCACGAAATGGTGGACCAGGGGTTCCCCGTCGAGACCAGTCATCTCGATCCGCCCCGCGTCGATGACGCGCAGGTTGCGGGCCTTGAGGACCGCGATCGCACTCTCGAAGTCCTCGGGGATGCCCACCGTGCGCCGGAAGTCGCCCCCGGTGCCCATGGGCAGGACCCCAAGCGCGGCGCGCGAGGAATCGATCCCATCCGTAAAGAAGCCATTCGCTACTTCGTTGATGGTGCCGTCACCGCCCACCGCCACGACGGTGCCAGCTCCTTCGGCAATCGCCCTCGCCGCGAGCCGCGTGGCGTCGCCGGGCGCGTGGGTCATCAGGGCCTCGTGCTCGACGCCGAGACCGAGGATGCGACCGGAGACCTCGTCCCAGCGCTTACCGGTGGTGCCATTGCCGGAGGCCGGGTTTACGACGAACACGGTCTTCACGACCGCCGGATTATGACGCAGGCGGGGCCGGCGTATTCGCCCGGCCGAGAATCGCCCGCGCTCTTTCCACGTCGTGACCGATCTGACCTACCAGGGCATCTATGGACTCGAACTTCTTCTCGTCGCGGATGCGCTGCACAAACCGCGCCCGCACGTCCTGGTGGTAGATATCGCCTTCGAAGTCGAGGATGAAGGCCTCAACGGTGAGGCGATTCTCGCCAAAGGTGGGCCGGTAGCCGATGTTCATCGCACCCTGGTACGCGTGTCCGGCGATGTCCACCCAGACGGCGTACACCCCCTGGTGCGGCACCAGTTTGTTCGGGGTGATGGCGAAATTCGCGGTAGGGAACCCGATCCGGCTACCGGTCCCCGTCCCACGCTCGACGAACGAACTCAGGCTGTACTGGCGTCCCAGCAGGCGGCTCGCGTGGGCCACGTTGCCCTCGAGCAGCAGGCCGCGAACTACGCTGCTGCTGACAACCTGGCCCTCCAGCATGAAGGGTTCGACCACCTCCACGACAAAGCCGTGGGCGGCACCATAGGCTTCGAGGAACGCACGGTCACCCTCGCGACCATGCCCGAGCGCGAAATCGTGTCCGACCACGAGTCCGGCGAGGGGAACGCGGTCCAGGAGGCGGTCCATGAACTCCGCCGCGGTCAGCTCCGAAAGGCGGCGGGTGAAGGGCATCACGACCAGGTCGTTGACGCCCAGTTCGCCAAGGATCTCGGCCTTCTCGTCCACGGTGGTGAGGGTGGCGGGGCAGGTGTCGGGGGCGAGGACGCAGCGCGGGTGAGGGTCGAAGGTCAACAGGCTGCGGCCGTTGGCGGTGTCCCGGGCGCCGGCCAGGACACCTTCGAGGACCTTGCGGTGTCCACGATGAACGCCGTCGTAGCTGCCAATTGTCAGCCAGCTTGGTGCGAGTCGCCGCTTGGGCAGGCCGAAATGGACCGTCGTCAACCGAGGTCCACCAGCCGGTGCGGCCGGAAGCGCCCGCCCACGACCTCTCCCACCGCCAGCACCCGGTCCCCCACCCCGCGGGCAAATGCGCGCCCGCTCCCCGCTCCCGGCGCCTCCACGTCCATCCCATGCGCCAGGCGGCCTTCGTCCTCTGGTCGCACCTGGACCTCCAGTAGCGATCCGACCGCCGCCAACGGCGACGCCAGGATCTCCGCGACCGCGCCGCCGAGCGCCTCCGCGGCGTCCAGGCCAATCGCTTCATCGACGCACAGCTCCCCGACCCGGGTGCGCCGCAGCGCATCGAGGTAGCCTCCCCCACCGAGTGCTCGTCCTAGGTCGCGGGCGAGGGCGCGCACATAGAACCCGGGGCCGCAGTCGACGTCGACCACGGCGCGAAGTCCGCCGGGCTCGTGGGACAGGTCCCGGAGCCGCGCGTCCTTCAGCGACACGGTGCGCAGCGCCGGTCGGGGGGATTCTCCCTGGCGGGCCCTGGCGTAACTACGGCGTCCGTCGATCTTGACCGCGGAGTACGCGGGGGGCGCCTGCCGATGCTCGCCGACAAAAGTTGCCAGCGTGGCGGCGACCACGTCCGCGGTGATCCCGGCCGGCAGCGGAGCCGCGGTGAGGTGACCCTCCGCGTCATCGGTGGTCGACGTCCAGCCCAGGACCATTTCGCCACGATACGACTTACCCTGCGCGGATAGGTGTTCGGCCAAAACGGTCGACCGACCGAAGAAGACCGGGAGGACGCCGGTTGCCCGCGGGTCCAGGGTCCCGCCGTGTCCCACGCGCTTCTCCCCTGAGCTGCGCCGCAGCCGGCCCACGACAGCCGCCGACGTCAGCCCCATGGGCTTGTCGACGTTCAGCAGTCCGATCAGCTGGCGGCGATCTGTTCGAGCATGCGGCGGGCCGCCGCCAGGACAGCTTCACGGGCGGCCTCCAGGGGCAGGCGGATCTCGGCGCCGGCGGCCCGGGCATGCCCGCCCCCGCCAAACACCGCGGCCAGTTCATTGGCATTGGCCGCGCCTCGACTGCGAACCGAGATCTTCGTCAATTCCGGTGCGTTCTCCTTGAAGAGGACGGCGAAAAGCAGCCCCTCGACGGACTGGAGCATGTCAATCAGGCCCTCGGACTCGTCCATCCGGGCGCCGGCACGACGCAGCATGTCCTGCGACACAAAGGCATGAACGAGGCGGTCGTCGCAGTCGTACCCGAAGGTGGCCATGGTCAGCGCCGTCAGCTTCATAGTGGTCAGCTGTTTGGACTTGTAGATGCGTTCGGCGATGTCCGCGGCGTCGGCGCCGGCCTTGACCAGTGCCGCGGCAATCTCCAGGGCCCGGTAGGTGGTGTTCTCATGGCGGAAGCCACCGGTGTCGGTGAGCAGGCCCGCATAGAGGTTCGTGGCCATCGTGGCGCTCACCGGTATCTCGAGCTTGGCCAGCAGGTCAAACGTCACCTCGGCCGTTGACGACGCGTCCGGCACGACCAGGTTGAGGTCGCCGAAACGATCGTTGCTGAGGTGATGGTCGATGTTCACAACCGGGGTCCCGGCCGGCAGCACCCCCAGGGTGTCGGACAGGCGGTGGAGGTTACTGGCGTCCATGACCACGACGAGGTCCGGGGCGCGCCCGCCTTCATCAGGGTTGATCTCACCGAAACCCGGCAGGAAGCTGTAGACGCCCGGCACCGGCGGCGGGACTCGGGTGACCACATCCTTTCCGAGTCCTCGAATGACCTCGGACATCGCGAGGGCCGAACCCAGGGTGTCGCCATCGGCGTCCTTGTGCGATATCACCACGACGCGCGAGGCGGCCTTGAGGTGCTCGAGGATCTGCCGAGCCTCATTCTCCATTCGCGCTTCCCTCCTCGGCACCCGGCCGGTGCCTGCCATCATGCCCCACGGTCTCGTCGATCAGGGCCCCCATCTGGACCGCGTACTCGGTGTTGCGATCATCTATGAACTGGATGGCCGGCACCCGGCGGAGGTTGTTGCGCAGCCTCGCGGCGAGCTCGTGGCGCACATGGCCCCTGGCCCTCTCCAGTGCCGCCATCATCTCCCCGTGTTCCGCCTCGCCTCCCAGTGTGCTGACCCTGACCCGCGCGTGCTGAAGGTCCCTGGACACCTCGACGTCCATGATCGTCGCCAGGTTCAGCCTGGGGTCGTTGAGGCCACGCAGGACGTCGCTCAACTCAGCCTGCACCTGCGCGGAGACCTTGTCGACGCGATGTGTCACCGGACTTTCCCAAAACCCCAGAGGGAGGGTTATGGGTTCTCCTGCTCCAGCACGTACGACTCGATGATGTCCCCGGCCTCGAAGCCCTGGAAATTCTCCAGCTCGATTCCGCACTCGAAGCCCTGGGCCACCTCTTTGACGTCATCCTTGAAACGGCGAAGGCTGGCGATCCGGGTCTCCCCGATCATCTCCTTCCCGCGGAAGATCTTGGCCACCGAGTTGCGGGTGATCTTTCCTTCACCCACCTGGGAACCGGCGATGAAGCCGATCTTGGGCACCTTGATGGGCACCTTGATCTCGGCGCGGCCCTCGAAGACCTGCTTGAAGGTGGGCTCGTACATGCCCTTGATGGCCCGCTCTATGTCCTCTGTGAGGTGGTACACGACGTCGTACTTGCGGATCTCGACCTTGAGCCGCTCTGCGGCCTCCACCGCGCGGTCGTCCACCTTGACGTTGAAGGCGATGACCATCGCCTCCGAAGCACTGGCGAGGTTGACATCGGACTCCCCGACGTTACCGACGCCCTCGAACACCACCCGGATGCGCACCTTGGCGTCCTGGATACGGGTGATGGACGATTTGAGCGCCTCCATCGACCCATGGCTGTCGGCCTTCAACACCAGGTTGAGGTCCTTGACGTCGGCCTGCTGCATCTGGGCGTAGAGGTCCTCGAGGCGCTGCTTCGGCGCCGCGGCGGTCGCGGCCTTGCGTGCCGTCAGCATCCTCGAATCGGCCATGGCGCGGGCTGAGCGCTCGGACTCCATGACCTGGAAGACGTCACCCGCGTTGGGTACGTCGGGGAGGCCGGTGAGGACGGCCGGTTGGCCCGGGGCAGCACTGTCGATCTTCTTGCCGTCCTCGTCCAAAAGGGCCCGGACCTTGCCGAAGATGGTCCCGATGAGGATCACGTCGCCGATCTTCAGGGTGCCCGTCTGGACCAGCAGCGTCGCGACCGCCCCACGGCCACGCTCGAGGTGGGCATCGATGACGGTGCCGGCGGCTGGTTTGTTGGGATTGGCCCGGAGGTCGGCGATCTCGGTCACCAGGAGGATCATCTCGAGCAGTTCCTCAAGACCCTTCTTCTCCTTGGCCGAGACCGGGACCAGCGGAGTGTCCCCGCCATATTCCTCGATCATGACGCCCTTGTCCGTGAGTTCCTGTTTGACCCGGTCCGGGTTGGCATTGTCCTTGTCGATCTTGTTCAGGGCCACGATCATGGGAACGCCGGCGGCCTTGATGTGCTGTATGGCCTCCTGGGTCTGGGGCATTACCCCGTCGTCCGCGGCGACCACGAGGATGGCCACGTCGGTGATCGAGGCTCCCCGGGCGCGCATCGCGGTAAACGCCTCGTGACCGGGCGTGTCGACGAAGGTGATCGGGCGCCCGTTCTTCTCGACCTGGTATGCACCGACCCGCTGGGTGATCCCGCCGGCCTCGCCGGCGGCCACCTTGGCCTGACGGATGGCGTCGAGAATCGAGGTCTTGCCGTGGTCGACGTGACCCATGACGGTGACCACCGGCGGCCGGCTGATGAGGTCCCGCTCCTCCTCGCCCTCGATGCTGAAGAGGACCGACTTCGGCTTCACCGCTGACTGGCTGCCATTGGCGCCGGCCTCGATCGCGGTCGGGTCCCCCATGGTGGCGGTGACGCCGAAGTTGTCGGCGACGATCGCCGCCGTCTCGAAGTCCATCTGCTGGTTGATGGTGGTCATGATCCCGTTCTTCATGAGGTCGCGGATGATGTCGACCTCCTTGAGCTTGAGGATCTCGGCCAGTTCACGAACGGTCATCGTTGGCGGCAGCATCACGTCGTGGGGACGCCCCGGGGCGGTCCTGGTGGCCACGCCGCCACGCTCGAACTGCTTCCGGACCAGGTCCTCGACGTCGGACGGCAGTTGCGCACCCGGGTGGGTGAAGGACTGGTTCTGCTCGCGCAGCCATACCAGGACCGCCCGGGGGTCCTGGTTCAGCTCTCGGGCCAGCTGGCCGACACGGATGCCGCGGTTACCGCCGCGCTTTGGTCTAGCGATGAGAAAACACCTCCATTCAGGAGTCCACGCCCGGGGTTACGGGCCGTGAAGCCATCAGATTCTGCCATGCCTCTTCGTCCAGGCTCACCTTCAGAGACCGCTCAACCGCGCGACGGCGCTGAGCCTGGGTCCAGCAGGCGGCATCCTGGCAGAGGTAGGCACCCCGCCCATTCAGCTTACCCGTCGGGTCCACGCCCACGCCCGATTCCGAGACGCGGACGAGGCGAACCAGCTCGCGCTTGGGCCGTTCCGTGCGGCAGGCGACGCAGGTGCGGCTGGGCACGTGACCTCGCGGCGAGGACACGGTTCTATTCCCCCGCCGGGGCGGCTTCCACGGGAAGGGCGAGCGCGTCGGGTGCGTCGGTCACGGGAGCGGCGTCCCCGTCGACACCCTTGATGTCGATCCGCCAGCCGGTCAGCCGCGCGGCCAACCGGGCGTTCTGCCCATCCTTGCCGATGGCCAGCGAGAGCTGGGCCGACGGGACCAGGACGGTAGCGGTCCGCGTCTCCTCCTCCACGTTCACCGAGCTGACCTTGGCGGGACTGAGGGCGTTGGCAACCAGGCGGCCCGGATCATCGGACCATTCCAGGACGTCGACACGCTCGCCGCCCAGCTCATCCACCACGGCCCGGATACGTTGCCCCTTGGGCCCCACGCAGGCACCCACCGGGTCCAGGCCTTCCTCGGTGGACGTCACCGCAAGTTTGGTTCGCAGCCCCGCCTCCCGTGCCAGCGCTTTGACCACCACCGCTCCGCTCATGATCTCCGGGACCTCGAACTCGAGGAGTCGCTTGACGAGGCTGCGGTTGGTCCGGGATACAACGTGGGCAGGGCCGCGACGGCCGGCGCGCGGCTCGAGCAGCAGGACCTTGAGCCTCTGCCCGGGACGGTACGTCTCGTGGGGGATCTGCTCCTCGGGAGGCAGCAGCGCCTCGGTGCCCCGCATCCCCTCGCCGCTCTGCTCGGTATTGACATACACGAGGTCGCCATCGGTACGGTCGACTACCGCGGATGCCAGCTCCCCCTGGTGGCGCAGCGCATCACGCATCACCTGCTCGCGCTCGGCGTCGCGCAGGCGACCAAGGATGACCTTGCGGGCGGTGGTCGCGGCGGCGTCCCGGAACCGGTCGGAGGGGATCGGCTCGTACCCCCCGCCGGGATTGTGTACCCCCGCGATCAGTTCGCCGGTGGTGCCATCGATGCGCACCTCGACCTCGCCTGCCGGCTCATGGCGTTGACGGTAGGCCTCGGCGAGCGCCTCTTCGATGACCTGGAGCAGCGCCTCCTTGGAGAAGCCCTTCTCCTGCTGGAGTTGGTCCAGGGCACCCAGTAGTTCGGCGAATCCCACGCTCTCGCTCATCGGCTACTGGGCCCTATTCTGTCCCCGCCGCCAAAATCCACCGCCAGCCTGGCCTGGACAACCCGCCCGACCTCCACCCGCGTGGTCTCACCGCGAGGCCCACGGACCGTCAGGGCGTCCTCGTCAAAAGCCTCCAGGATGCCCTCGATGATGGACTCGGAGTCCTGCTGGCGAAATCGAACGTTGACCCGCTCGCCGACAAAGCGGCGCAGGTCGGCAGCACCGCGCAGGCGGCGCTCCGCACCCGGTGATGACACTTCCAGGTCCATCCGGTCGAGCCCCGACCCGGCCTCATCGAGGGCCGGCCGCAGGGCCCGCGATACACGCATGCAGTCTTCGATTCCCACGCCTCCGGGCGCCTCAACGAAGACGCGGAGGGACTGGCGGGGAGGTGCGCCCACGACGACGTACTCCCAGAGTTCGAGCCCGCTGGCGTCCACGGCCGCCTCGACGATGCCCCTCAGGATCTCGTCTATGCCGGGTTGTTGTGCCACGCGGGTGTCGCCCAGCGGCGCGGTCAGCGCCGCGACAGTTCCCAGTTACGCCAGGCGACCAGAAGGGGGCTGGCATTGAAGATCGAGGAATAGGTCCCGCTGATGATCCCCACCAGCAGCGCGAGCGCGAAGCCCTTGATCGAGGTTGGTGCCAGCAGCAGTAGCGCCAGGAGCACGAAGATGACCGTCATCGAGGTGTTGATGGAGCGCGCCAGCGACTGCACGATCGAGAGGTTGACGATGGCTTCGAAATTCTGGCGCAGCCGCTGGCTGCCGCCCGTACGCAGGTTCTCCCGGATGCGGTCGAAGATCACGATGGTGTCATGGACCGAGAAGCCGACCACGGTCAGGGCGGCGGTCACGAACAGGATGTCGATCTCCCCGATCGCGAGGTTGAAGACGCGACCGAGGATGGAGAAGACACCGGTCAGGACAAAGACGTCATGGAGCAGCGCGATGATGGCGCTTATGGCGAACTTCCAGCGACCGATACCCGGCACCGCGAAGCGGGTTGCCAGGTAGATGACGATGAACGCCGACGAGACGAAGATCAGTACGGCGGCGGTGCCAACCAACTGAGAAGCGACCTGGGGCCCAACCGAGTCGAAGGTCTCCACCGCCGGGGCCCCCCCGGGCGCCGGCCCGAATTTTTCATTGAGGTCGTCGCGGAGCCGCTGGCTCTCGGATTTGCCGCCCGGCGCGGCCGCGATCCCCAGCGGTTTGGTGGTCACGATGGCGCGGTCGGCGCCGGCGCTCTGGACGACAGGTTGAGTGTTGAGGCGGTCCATCTCGTGCTGGATGTCGTTCAGTGAGGTGCCGTGGCGATAGTGAATCGTGATTCGGTCTCCACCCGTGAACGCGATTCCCAGGCGGAAGCCCAAGGTGGCCATGGACAGGATGCCCGGGATGATGATGATCAGCGAGAGCAGGAAGAAGTAGTTGCGCTTGCCAAGAATGTCCTTCACTACTGCATCCTCTCGACCGCGAACAGCGCGGGGGTACGGAAGCGCTTGATGCGGATCGCCGCGGCCAGGATGATCTGGGTCACGAATACCGACGAGAAGAAGCTGATGATGACCCCGATGCCAAGCGTCAGGGCAAAGCCCTTGGCCACGGTGAAGCTGGGCAAAAACGGCAGGATGCGATCGTGCAGAAAGAGCACCAGGCAGGTGATCAGGGTGGAGATGTTGCTGTCACGGATGGCGGGAAAGGCCCGACGCTCAGCCGCTTCGGCCGCGGCTGCCAGTGATCGCCCGGACCGGAGCTCTTCTCGCAGGCGTTCGAATATCAGGACGTTGGCGTCCACCGCCATACCCACGGAGAGCACGAACCCGGCAATACCCGCAAGCGTGATGGTGACCGGTACCAGCTTGTATACCGCCAGCGTCACCGCGGCGTAGAAGGCCAGGGCGAGGCTCGCGACCAGGCCGGGGAGGCGGTAATAGGCGACCATGAACAGCACGACGACGGCAAGGCCCAGCGCCCCCGCCAGGAAGCTCCGGCGCACCGAATCGAAGCCTAGCGTGGCCCCCACGCTGTTCGACTCCACGATCGAGATCTTGCCCGGCAGCCGGCCCGCGTTGAGGGTGGCGGCGAGGTCCTTGCGATAGCCGCTGTCGGTGGCGATGTTTCCGCCGCTGATCTGGACCTGCCCGTTATTCAGCGGGGAGTTGACGCTGGCGTTGTTGATCATCTGGTTGTCCAGGAAGATCGCCAGCTGGTTCATGGGTGGCGTCTGCGAGGGCATGCTGGTGGTCGTCGTGCCCAGCAGCGTGGTGCCCTGGTCGTTGAGGGTGAATTCCACGACTGGCGCATTGGAGGTGCTGTCGGTGGTGTTGGAGGCCGACGTGACCATCGATCCGTCGACCCCGGTGAACTTGGGCAGGTATCCGGTGGGGATGCAGTCGAGCTTGGAGGTACTCGCGACGCATTTTCC
>JBHEMP010000044.1:0-4147 GCA_046262515.1 Candidatus Dormibacteria bacterium
CTGCGCGGCGCCGAGGAGTTGCCGGACGGCGGTGAGGGGGTTGTCCGCGGTCATCAGCGCCTCGCCTATGAGGACCGCGCGCGCCCCGGCATTTCCCGCGGCGACGACGTCGGCTCGGCCCGACAGCCCGCTCTCCGCCACGAGGGGCAGGCCGGCGGGTAGCCCGGCGGCTACGCGCCCGAACTTCCCGGTATCGACGCCAAAGGTGGCGAGGTCCCGCGAGTTGACCCCGACGAGGTCCGGGTGAGCTGCCAGCGCCGCCTCGAGCTCGCCCTCCTCGTAGACCTCGACCAGGGTCTGGAGGTTCAGCTCGCGAGCGCGGGTGCAGAGCTCCAAAAGCTGGCCGGGCGCAAGGATGCGCACGATCAGCAGCACGCAATCCGCGCCGGCCGCGGCGGCCTGCAGGAGCTGGCGGCCATCGACGATGAAGTCTTTTCGCAGCAGGGGCAGGTCGGTGGCGGCTCGCGCCTGGCGCAGGTCGGCGAGGTCGCCGCCGAACTCCGGGTTGGTCAGCACCGAGACGGCGCTGGCGCCACCGCCCTCGTAGGCCCGGCAGTATTCCAGCACCGCCGCGTGCTCGCGCAGGGCACCCTTGCTGGGCGAACGGCGTTTGAACTCCGCGATCAGGCCGGGGGTCGGCCCGGTCTCGATGGCCAGGCGGAAATCGCGGACCCGGTGTGCCGCCGCCTGCTCCCGCAGCAGACCCTCGTCCGGCGGGTGCGCCTGCAGTTGCTGGCGCACCCTGGCGACGATGCCCGCAAGGATGTCGGTCATCCCGCGGCCGCCCCCGCGAGGGAACCGCGGGCGGCGAGGAAGTTGCGCAGGAGCTGGTGGCCGCCCTCGGTCAGGATCGATTCGGGGTGGAACTGGACGCCCTCAACGGGGTGCTCCCGGTGCCGCACGCCCATGATGACGCCATCGTCGCTCCGCGCGGTCACCTCCAGGGAGGGCGGGAGGCTGTGGGGATCTATGACCAGGGAGTGGTACCGCGTGGCCAGCAGCGGGCTGGCGAGGCCGTCGAAGACGCCCCGACCGTTGTGCTTGACCGACGAGACCTTGCCGTGCATGACCCTGGGGGCTCGGATGATTCGACCCCCGTACGCCTCACCGATGCACTGGTGCCCCAGGCAGACCCCCAGGATCGGGGTCGTCGGTCCGAGTTCGCGCACCAGGTCGGTGCTGATGCCGGCCTGCGCCGGGCTACAGGGCCCGGGGGAGATGACGATCCCGTCAGGAGCCATGCGCACCACGTCGGCGACGCTGAGTTGGTCATTGCGCGCCACGACCGGTTGCTCGCCAAGCTCGCCCAGGTACTGGACCAGGTTGTACGTGAAGGAGTCGTAGTTGTCGATGACCAGAAGGCGGCCCATCAGAGACGCGCCTCGTGCGCCAGGCTGACGGCCCGCCGCAGCGCCGCGAGCTTGTTCTCGGTCTCCAGCAGTTCCTCCTCCGGGGAGGAGTCGGCGACGATGCCCCCCGCGGCCTGGAGATACGCGTAGTCGTCCTTCACCACCGCCGTCCGGATAGCGATGCAGGTATCCACGTTGCCCGAGAACCCAACGTAGCCGACGGCGCCGGCGTACACACCCCTGGCCTCCGGTTCCATCTCCGCGATGACCTCCATGGCCCGAATCTTAGGAGCGCCCGTGACCGTGCCCGCGGGGAAACATGCGCGCAGCGCGTCCCACCCCGTGGCGCCCTCGGCGAGGGTGGCGGTGACCCGGCTGACGAGGTGCATCACCGCTGAGTAGCGTTCCACGAAGAAGAGTTCGGGGACCTCCACCGATCCCACGCGGGCGAACCTGCCGACGTCGTTGCGTCCGAGGTCGACGAGCATGAGGTGCTCGGCGCGCTCCTTCTCCGAAGCCTGGAGCTCGGCCTCCAGTTCGGCGTCCCGCTCCGGCGTATCGCCCCGACGTCGCGTGCCCGCGATGGGCCGGTATTCCACCTCGCCGTCCTCCACCCGGACCAGGATCTCCGGCGATGTACCCACGATCGCGGTCCCACGGCGGCGCTCGCCCGCATGGCCGGGAAGGCGCAGGTAGTACATGTAGGGCGAGG
The DNA here is from genome assembly GCA_046262515.1 of Candidatus Dormibacteria bacterium. Taxonomy (GTDB): domain Bacteria; phylum Chloroflexota; class Dormibacteria; order DASZGP01; family DASZGP01; genus JAXDLW01. Next base: position 2,062 of record JBHEMP010000044.1, read on the forward strand.
GATTGACGGTGCGCAGGACCCGGTAGAGGTAGAAAGGGTGCGCGGACATCGGCACCCGGAGCCGCCGCGAGACCTGGACCTGGAAGATGTCGCCGTCGAGGATGTACTCCTTGCACCTGAGGACGCGTTCCTTGAACGCGTCCTCAGGGAGGCTCCAGGTCTCCGGCTCTGGGAGGCTCCACGTCTCCGCCTCGGGCTCCGGCACAGGGGTGGGGGCGGCGCTCCCCTTCTCGCGACCGTAGCCGGGTCCTGGAGGCGCCTCGGTGCTGTCCAGCCGCGCGGCCATCGCCTCGATCCGCTCGACGGCCGCCACGTAGGCCGCCTCGACCTCAGCGCCGGGCTCGAGGCGGACGTGGCTGATGATTGTCCGGCGGTGCAGCAGGTGGTCGAAGACCACGACGTCGTCGGCGAGGAAGAAAACCGCGTCGGCGATCTCCAGGGGGTCTGACGCCGGCGCGGGGAGACGCTCGAAATAGCGAGCCGCTTCGTATGCCATGTAGCCCACCAGGCCGCCCGAGAACCGAGCCGGCAGGCCGGTGGGCGGCGCCTGGCGGTAGGCGCCCATCAGGTCGGAGAGCAACGTGATCGGATCCGAGAATTCCTCGGTCCGCACCTGCCCGCCCTCCACGATCTCCGCCTGCCCGGCGCGCATCGTGATGGAGGCCCTCGGCTCACCCCCTATGAATGAGTAGCGACCAAGCCGCTCCCCACCCTCCACGGATTCCAGCAGGAAGCCCGGGCGATCCTCGTTGAGGCGCCAGTAGGCAGCCACCGGTGTCTCGGTGTCGGCAAGGTCCGAGCGGTGGACCGCGATCAGGTTGTGGGTCGCCGCCAGCTCCCGGACCTCCGCCAGGCCGGGGCTGATCGTCGCCGCGGGCGCGGTCACCCCGAGGGCTGGTTGGCGGGGTCGGCCAGGAAATCACCGATGCGGCGGAGACCCTCGGTCAGGTTGTCCACCGACTGCGCGTAGCTGAGACGGATATACCCCTTTCCCATGGACCCGAACGCCGTCCCGGGCAACACCGCCACCCCCGCTTTGGCAAGCAGCGCATCGGCCAGGACCTTGTGGTCCCACCCCGTCGCGGTGACGTTGGGAAACACATAGAACGCTCCGCCGGGCCGGTGACAGCGAACGCCGGGGAGGGCATTCAGCCCGTCCACCAGCACGTCGCGGCGGCGGCGATATTCATCGACCATGCGCTGGATGGACTTGCCGGATTCCGGCGACTCCAGGGCGGTCATGGTGGCAACCTGTATAAAGGCGGTGGCGCAGGAACTGCTGTTGATCATCAGGGTCTCCATGTGCCTGATCAGTTCCGCCGGGGCGAGGCCGATCCCGAGCCGCCAACCGCACATCGCGTAGGCCTTGGAGAGGCCGTCCATCAGGATCGTGCGCTCCTTCATCCCAGGTAGCGCCGCGATCGATGCCACAGGCCCGTCATAGGCGATCTGCGAGTAGATCTCGTCGGATACCACCCAGAGATCCCGCTCCACGGCGACCTTCGCGACCTCCACAAGGTCGTCGTGCTCGAGGATGCCGCCGGTGGGATTCTGGGGGGAGTTCAGGATCACCATCCGTGTGCGGTCGGTCACCAGGTCCTTGAACTCGTCGACGTCGAAGCGGAAGCCGCGCTCCTCGCGCAGCGCGATGCCGACAGGTTTGGCCCCCATGAACGACACCAGCGAGGCGTAGATGGGGTACCCGGGGTCCGGCAGGATGACCTCGTCACCCGGCTCGATCAGCGCGAGCATCGCGAACATCAGGATGTTCTTGCTGCCAGGGGTCAGGATCACCTCGTTGGCCTGGCACTCGATGCCGAGCCGCCTGGAGTAGTGCTCGGCGACCGTGGCGCGCACCTCGGGGATACCGCCGGCGGGGGTGTAGTGGGTGTACCCCTCCTCTATGGCCGCCTCGGCCGCGGCCACGATGTGAGGGGGGGTGGCGAAGTCGGGCTCGCCGATTTCGAGGTGCACAATGCTGCGCCCAGCCTCCTCGAGCTGCCTGGCCCGGGCGAGGACCTCGAAGGCCGACTCCGTGCCCAGCAGGTCCATCCGCGTGGCCAACCGCATTGTCAGGCCGATTCTA
>JBHEMP010000045.1:0-11145 GCA_046262515.1 Candidatus Dormibacteria bacterium
CGCTCGGCGTAGGGCGTCGCCGCCCAACCCGCGCGAGCCCTCAGCGCCGCCGTGATGGCCGCGTCCACCTCCCGCGTCCCCCCCAGCGCGAACTCCGCCACCACCAGTTCGTGTCGGTGCGGCGCGCGAACAGTGCCTGCATCAGCGGTCATCACCGGCCGCCCGTCGATGACCATCGGGACCTCGGTTCGCGCGTCGGTCAGTTCCTCCAGCCGGGTTCTGACCGAAGCGCGCTCAGGCGAACCCGGCGCGTAGCCGCGGACCGGTTCATTGATCGGCGGAGGAGTGAGGAAGTGCGCGTCAGCCATGCATGCCGAGCGTACCAGCGCGGCCTAAACTCGCATGAACATGCCTGAAGCCGTCATCGTCGCCGCCGGTCGCAGCCCCGTAGGGCGGGCCGGCAAGGGGTCGCTGGTCGACATCCGCCCCGACGACATGGTCGGCTACATCGTTTCCAAAGTTCTCGAGAAGGTCCCGGAACTGCCCCACGACGAGATCGATGACCTCATCTGCGGGTGCGGCTATCCCGCCGGCGAGCAGGGCATGAACATCGGGCGCCAGGCGGTTTTCCTCAGCGGCCTCCCGTTCTCGGTCCCGGGGACGACCGTGAACCGGTTCTGCGCGTCCAGCCTGCAGGCCATCCGCATGGGCTTCCACGCCATCCGCTCCGGCGAGGGTCGGGCTTTTGTCTGCGCCGGCGTCGAGTCCTACAGCCGCGTCGGACGCGGCGGCATGACCGAGGCGGACCGCAACCCCCTGCTGCAGGGTGGTGACGCCTGCGCCCAGGGCTACATCGCCATGGGCGAAACCGCGGAGAACGTCGCCGACCAGTACGGCGTCACGCGCGAGGAGATGGACGCGTACGCGTACCGGAGCCAGATGAAGGCCACCGCGGCGCAGCAGGCCGGCGTGTTCGAGCGCGAGATCATCCCCCTGACCACACCCGCCGGGGCGGTTGTCAGCGCCGACGACGGCATCCGACCGGACACCACCGTGGAGAAACTGGCCACGCTGAAGCCGGTGTTTCGCGAGGATGGCCGGGTCACTGCCGGCAATGCCTGTCCCCTGAATGACGGCGCCGCGGCGGTCATCGTCATGGAGGAGGGCCGCGCCCGTGAACTCGGTCTCAAGCCCATCGCGCGCATTGTCGCCTCGGCGGTCAGCGGCCTGGACCCTACGATCATGGGCGTCGGCCCCATCGAGGCCTGCCGCCGGGTGCTCAAGATCGCCGGCATGACCGTCACCGACATGGATGCGATCGAGCTCAACGAGGCCTTTGCCTCACAGGTGCTGGCCGTGTCGCGTGAGCTCGAGTGGGACATGGAGAAGCTCAACCCCCACGGCGGCGCCATCGCCATCGGGCACCCCTTCGGCATGACGGGCGCCCGCATCATGACGACGCTTCTCAACGACCTCGCCACCCACGATGGGACGCTTGGCCTGGAGACGATGTGCGTGGGCGGCGGCCAGGGCATGGCCATGATCGTGCAGCGCCTCAGCTAGAGCCACCCGGTCCTGCCAACCTCGGCGTGATCCGACGTCAGCCTGCGGGCATCATCGCCAACTTGTCCCGCGCGATGTCGAGCATCTCGGCGGCCGACCGGGCAGCCCCCAACTTCTGGGCGTCTTGCAGCGCGGCGTCGGAAACTGCGCCGCGGGCCCGAATGACGACCTGGTCGGCGGCCTCCTGTTCGACCGTATCCCGGACCAAACCGGTCCGCCGGCGCGTCTCATCTGACCAGGCGACGAGCTCTAGGGCGTCCTCATGCCGGCTGGCCGCGCCCAGCAGGATCGCAACGGAATCTATGACAAACGCCGACACAGCCGGGGAATTGAGGTCCCGGACGATGTCAAGCGCCCCCTGGTAATGGGCTCGGGCTTCAGAGAAGTCGCCCAGGGCGGTGGCGACTAAACCCAGGTTTCGGAGACAGTTCCCTTGGCCGGCGCGGTCGCCCATCTGCCGGGTTATAACGAGGGCCTCCTCAAGGTGGGCCCGTGCCTGGGAGTAGTCACCCTGGGCTCGCGCGGTTTCGCCCAGCCCGCTCACAGCGCGACCTTCGTTGCGCCGGTCGCCGAGGCCGCGCGCGATGGCCAGCGCCTTGTCGTAGCGCGCACGGGACTCGGGGTAGTCGCCGCGGTTACAGGCGACCGCGCCCAGGGCGCTCAGCCATTGCCCTTCGCTGCGCCGATCGCCCAGTTCCCGGGCGATCGCGAGGGCCTCCTCAAAACGCGTCCAGGCCTCGGGGTAGTCGCCCAGGTTTTGGGCGACCTGGCCCAGGTGGCCGACCCAGTATTCTTCTTGGGGCCGGTTGCCGAGGTCGCGGGCTATGCCGAGCGCCTCCTCTAACAGGGCCCGGCTCTGTGGGTAGTCTCCCAGGGCGGAGGCGCCGTTGCCCAGGTTGCCAAGCCAGAGCCCTTCGTTGTGGCGATCGCCGAGGTCGCGGGCAATGTCAAGCGCCTCCTGGTAGCGGGCCCGGCCCTCGGAGTAGTCGCCCAGTTCATGCGCGACGTTGCCCAGGCAGCCGAGCCAGACCCCTTCGAGGCTCCGGTCGCGGAGCTCGCGCGCTAGGGCCAGGGCTTCCTCGAATCGGACTCGGGCCTCGGGGAAGTCGCCCAGGTGCTCAGCGACGGTGCCCAGGCCTCCGAGGCAGTACCCTTCGACGGGTCGGTTGCCCAGGTCACGGGCTTCGGCGAGCGCCTCCCCGTAAAACGCCCGGGCCTGCGGGTACTCGCTCAGCGCCCGGGCGGCGGTACCGAGCACGCTCAGTACTTTGGCGCGAGCGGGCGAAGGGCCCCAGCCAGCCACAAGCACCGCCTCGAGCTGGTTGCGGGCTACCCGCCAGTGGGCACGACTCAGCCAGAAGTTCCCCAGGCGGCGGGCAAGCTCGAGCGCTTGAGCCTCGGCGCGGCGCACGAGGTGCCCCAGCGCGGCCAGGAGGTTCGCGTGATCGGTCTCCAGGCGGTCAAACCAGGCCGCTTGCTGAGGGCTGCCCTGCGTGGATTCGGAGGCCTGCGCGACCAGCGCCGAGTACCAGGAGGCGTGCCGGTCCGCCAGGAGGTCGGACTCGCCGGCGGCTTCCAGGCGCTCGGTGGCGTACGCCCCAATGGTCTCGAGCAGACGGTAGCGGGCGTCGCCAGTGGCATCCTCGCCGACCGCCACGAGCGACTTGTCGACGAGCGCGTCGAGCGTCTCGAACACCGCACCGCGTTCGATCTCCTCCCCCGAACAGACCTCCTCTGCGGCTTCGAGCTGCCACCCCCCGTCAAAGACGGCGAGGCGACGAAACAGCACCTGCTCACCCTCGGTCAACAAGCGGTGCGACCATTCGATGGCGCCGCGCAGGGTGGCCTGGCGGCCGTCAGCACCCCTGGTGCCCTTGGACAGCAGGTCCAGCGAGGCTCCCAGGCGCTCCTGGATCTGTCTAATCGAGAGGGAACGTGCACGAGAGGCAGCCAGCTCGATGGCCAGCGGGAGTCCATCAAGACGCGCGCAGATCGTCGCGATCGCGTCAAGATCCGCGTCGCTCATGGACAGCGAGGAGTTCACTTCTGCTGCGCGTGCCAGGAAGAGCTGGACGGCGTCGGACCTGGCCGGGCTTGGGAGAGCGAGGCCCGGCACCGCATAGGTCGCCTCCCCTGGCACCCGCAGTGCTTCCCTCGACGTGGCTACGAGCCGGATCTTCGGCAACCTCTGAGCAGCTCCCTGGCCAGCCCCGCAGCCCCCTCCACCAGGTGCTCGCAGTTGTCCAGGACCAGGAGGGCACAGCGGGTGCGGAGGTGATCGACCACGGTTTCCGTGGCAATTCGACCCGGCTGCTCACGGAGCCCAAGCGCGGCGAGCAGCGGTTCGGCAACCAGGGCAGGGTTGATGACGGGGGCCAGTTCTGCGACCCATACCCCATCCGGATACTCATCCACCACCTCCACAGCCGACTGGTAGGCGAGCCGCGTCTTGCCGGTCCCCCCGGGTCCCAGAAGGGTGACCAGCCGCGATGACGCCAGCAGATCGTGAACCCTCGCAATCTCGCTCTGCCTGCCGACAAAGCTTGAAGCCTGCACAGGCAGGTTGTGGCGGACCCGCTCCAGGGTCTGCGGCGGCGGAAAGTTGGTTTCGATTCGAGGATCGCAGAGCTGCAGCAACTGCTGCGGGCGCTCGAGATCCTTGAGGCGATGCTCGCCGAGGTCGTTGAACGTTGTACCGTCCGGCAGTCCACCGCCGGCCTGCTCGGCCGTGGACGCCGACACCAGGACCTGGCCACCATGAGCCGCGGCCGCAATCCGCGCGGCCTGGTGGACGGATAGCCCGTAGTAATCGCCGTCGGACACCAGCGCTGCGCCGGTGTGTAGGCCCATGCGGACGCGGACTGCATCGCTCCCGGCGACCAGGGCCAGCTGCGCGTCGATGGCTGCGCCCACCGCATCGGCCGCGGTGTTGAAGGCCACGAAGAACGCATCACCCTCGGTGCGCACCTCAAGGCCGCGGTGGGCAGTTATGGCAGCCCGCAGTACCGCACGGTGCCGCTCGACTACGTCGCGGAATTCTTCATCGCCAAGCCGATGCAGCAGGCGCGTCGAACCCTCGATGTCGCTGAAGAGAAATGTGACCGTCCCCGAGGGCAACTCCGCGGCCACCACCTTACCTCCCCCCAGACGCCGAACTTTTGTCTCAGGATAATCGAGGCAACTGCGGGTGTTCCGAGCCCCACGCCAATCACCAGGCACCGAGCGCTGGCGCGATATACTATATCTAGTATGGCCGAGCGTCGAACGCTGCCCGGCATGGGCGGCCAGATCATCCGCACGGCGCGCGAGCGGCGCCGGCTCACGCAGGGTGAGCTCGCGCGAGCGGCGGGGATGGCCCAGGGCCTGATCAGCCGCTACGAGGCGGGCCAGGTGGAGCCCACGATGAAAACCATCCAGCGCCTGGTCAATGCCGCCGATGTGGTGATGACCATCGAGGTCGACGGGATCCGACTGATCGACACCACGCGCTTCCCCACCGACGAGGAGGCCTCGGCCATCGAGGCCTGGACTCGCCGCCTGGCCGGCGATCCCGCCCCGGGCACCTGGAAGCGACAGCTCTCCGGGTTCAGGGACGTGGGTCCCGCCTTTCCCAGGCGCACTCGCGATGGAGCGTGACCTCAATGAGCTGCCGCCCCTTCCGCTGAAGGAGGACGATATCTTCCTGGCCCTCTCGGAGCACGACGTCGACTACGTCCTCGTCGGTGGTGGCGCGTTGATGGTGCTGGAGGTGGGAGAGCGGGAGACCTTCGACCTCGACATCGTGCCCGAACGCCAGAACTCCAACCTGGAGCGGCTAGGCGCCGCGCTGCGCCAGCTGGATGCTCGGGTGATCACGCGATGGAACCACCTGGATGAGGAGTTGGTGGTTGCGCCCTCGGATTTCGAGCCGGGGGTTTTCGACAAGAACCGCATTCTGCACGTCCTGACCGCGGCGGGGCGGATTGACATCCTGGCCGCGGCCCCGGGCGCGGAGGGTGGCTTCGAGCAGCTGCGGGATGGCGCGCGGGCTCGTGAGCGTGCGGGTGTGGTCGTCACCGTGGCCGGCGTTCGGGACCTGATCCGGATGAAGGAGGCCGTCGGCCGGCCCAAGGACCTTGAGGACATCAGGGCCCTGCGCGGCGAGTCCGGGCGCGACCGCGAGCTGGCGGCTGACCAGCTTTGAACTCCGTACGCGACGGCGGACATCTCCCAACAGGGATAGTCACGCTCCTACTGACCGACGTGCAGGGATCAAGCCGGCTCTGGGAGGAGCAGCGTCAGAACATGCCGGGGGCCATGACACGCCACCACGAAATCCTCTTCGACGTCATTGATGCGCACCGCGGCAAACGCCCGCGTGACCAGGGCGAGGGCGACAGCGTACTAGCTGCCTTTGCGCGTGCGACCGATGCTGTCGGCTGCGCGCTGGAGCTCCAGCGACAGCTCGGCGCGGAACCCTGGCCCGACGGGATCAGCATCCGGGTGAGGATGGCGGTACACACGGGGGAGGTCGAGCTGCGCGGTGAGGACAACTACTTCGGACCTGCCATAAACCGTGCTGCGCGTTTGCGTGGGATTGGCCACGGTGGGCAGGTCCTGCTGTCCAGCGCGACCGCCGACGTGGTCCAGGAGGGTCTCCCGCACGGCGCCACCCTTCGCGACCTCGGGTTGCACCGACTCAAGGACCTGGGGCGCCCCGAGCGTGTGTTTCAACTCTGCCACAAAGACCTGGCTGGCGAGTTCCCCCCGCTCAAGTCTCTCAATACGTTGCCCAACAACCTTCCTTTGCAGGTCACGAGTTTTGTCGGCCGGGAGCGCGAGACCGCACAGGTGGCGCGCCTGGTCGAGGCCAACCGCCTGGTGACGCTGACGGGGGCCGGCGGCTGCGGTAAGACGCGCCTGGCCCTGCAGGTCGCCGCTGAGCTCCTGCAGGGAGACGCGGGAGGCGTCTGGTTCGTCGACCTGGCGCCTCTCAGTGACGGTGCGCTGGTGCCCGCCGCGGTCGCGACGGCACTCCGGCTCCAGGAGGAGCCAGGGCGGAGGGTCATCGATACCCTTGTCGACCACCTCCGTGAGCGGCGCATCCTCATCCTGCTCGACAACTGCGAGCACATGCTGCCCGCCTGTGCCGACCTGATGGACAGGTTGATGCCCGCATGCGCGGACCTGCACATCCTCGCGACGAGCCGCGAAGGGCTCGCGGTGGCGGGAGAGACAACCTGGAGGGTGCCATCCATGTCGCTCCCGGACGCTGAGCAGGCGCAGCCGCTGGAGGAGTTTGCCCAGGGCGAGGCCGTTAGCCTGTTCGTCGAGCGGGCGCGCAGCCTCGACCCATCCTTCGCCCTGACGGCCGCGGACGCGCCCGCGGTTGCTCGGATCTGCCGGCGCCTGGACGGCATTCCACTCGCCATCGAGCTGGCAGCCGCCCTTACCGATGTGCTCGGTTGCAGCCAGATCGCTGATCGACTGAACGATCGCTTTCGACTTCTGACCGGCGGCACGAGGACGGGCATCGAACGCCAGCAGACGCTGCGCGCGGCCGTGGACTGGAGCTTTGCGCTGCTGACCGAGGAGCAAAAGACGTTATTGGTTCGCCTCTCAGTATTCGCGGGTGGCTTCACCCTGGAGGCCACGGAGGCAGTGGGAGCGGGAGGGCAGATCGACCCTGGCGAAGTGCTTGGCTTGCTGTCGCAACTGCTGCGCAAGTCGATGGCCCAGATGGAGAAGACAGACGGCGCCACCCGGTACCGGCTCCTGGAGACAATTCGCCAGTTCGCGCGTGACAAGCTGCTCGAGTCGGGCGAGGCGGACGACGTCCGCAGCCGGCACCGCGATTGGTACCTGGTGCTCGCCCAGAAAGCAGAGGTGCACATCCGGGCGGGCGGCGCACAGGCGGAGTGGCTGACCGTATTGGAGAAGGAAAACGACAACCTGCGGGCAGCGCTGGAGTGGAGCATGGCCGACAGCGACCCCTCACCTGGGGCTCACCTCGGGGTGGCGCTGTCCCCGTCTTGGCAGCTGCGGCGGAAGCTCGGCGAGGGGCGGCGCTGGATGGACCAGGTGTTGGCCAAAAAGGGCGACCTGCCGTCGCAGCTCCGAGGCAGGGCGCTCGGTGTAGCCGGCGGACTGGCGTGGGCCGCTTCGGACCTCGAATCGGCTCGGCCACTGCTGGAGGAAGGCCTCGCCGTTTCGCGAGCAGTGGCTGACGAGACGGCGATCGCGCGGTCGTTGATGGGCCTGGGAAATGTCTCTATGACTTCAGGGGACACTGCGGCCGCCCGCGGAGTCTATGAAGAGGGGCTTGCAGTCAGCCGGAGAATCGGCGACAGGGCCATGGAGGCCGCGGCCCTCAACGGCCTGGGACTGTGCGCGATGAGTGAAAACGATTACACGTTGGCGCGAGCGTTGCACGAGGAGAGCCGGACCGTAATGCATGAGGCCGGGAACGTGATCGGCGTGATAGCGAACCAGATGAATCTCGGGAACCTTGCTTTTGCCCAGGGTGACATTGGCCGCGCAACCGAGCTCAACTCTTCCACTCTGACGATCGCGCGAGAAGTGGGGGCCAGGCAGGCGGTCGCTGTCGGCCTGATGTTTGCCGGGTACATCGCCTTAACCCGGGGAGATGTCGAAGCGGCGACGCGGTGCTGGCAAGAACAGCTGTCCGAGGCCGGCGACGCTGAGCTCCCCTGGATCGAGATGGATGCAAAGGCGGGACTTCAATACCTCGCGGGCGACTACGCCGGGGCTCGTGCCTTGTTCGAGCAGGCTGCGACGACGGCGCCTGGCCTGCAAAACAAAATCCTGATGTTGACCTGGGCCGGCAATTCGGCTGAGGGCGAAGGCAACACCAATGGGGCTAGCAGTGCCGCTGAGCGAGCGCTGGCACTCGCCAAGGGAGGGGGCAACTGGCCGCCTATGATCGAATTGCTCAACAACCTGGGCCGGCTGACGCGCATCTCGGGCGATCTCGGCGGCGGCGCAGCCAGGCATCGCGAGGCGCTGTCGATGGCGGCCAAACTTGGCTACCGCCAGGAGATCGCGTCATCCCTGGACGGCCTTGCGGCCATTGTGGGAGAGCAGGGTGAGGGTGCCAGGGCGGGTCGTCTTTTCGGGGCAGCTGCGGCCCTAAATGAGGCGCTCGGTGCCGTGATCTGGCCGCACGTCCGCGCCACACACGAGCAGTCACTGGCGGCCTGTCGGGCTCTGGTTGACGCGGACACCTGGGCGGCTGCGTGGGCCGAGGGTGAGGCGATGACCCAGGACCAGGCCATTGCGTACGCTCTCGACGGTTACCAGGCGGGATCCCCCGCGCGACAGTAGACGGAGTTAGCGGGGAGGCAGCTCCGGGAGCGTGAGGCGGGGGCGCTTGTCGACGTCCGGCCTCAGCGGCCGGTGCTTCTTCAGCGCCGCCTTCACCAGCTGGAGGGCTTTGTCCATCTGCGGGTCCTTACCGGCCGCCCAGTCCTGCGGGCGCACGTCCACGTCAAAGTCGGGATCAGTGCCGTAGTTCTCCACCCCCCAGCCCACGTCGTTGAACCAGAACGAGAACTGCGGCTGGGTGGTCACGCTGCCGTCAGCCAGGAGGTGCCTGGGGTTGATACCGATGACCCCGCCCCAGGTTCGCTTGCCCACCACGGGGCCCAGCTTCATCAGCTTGAAGGTGTGGGTGAAAATGTCGCCGTCCGACCCGGCGTTCTCATCGGTGATGCAGACCAGGGGGCCCGCCGGTGACAGCGATGGGTACGATTCGTCCGGCCCGTAGCGCTGGACGTCATACCCCAGCCGCTTGCGCGCCAGCCTTTCCAACAGGATCTGCGACACGTGGCCGCCACCGTTGTTGCGAACGTCCACGATCAGGGCTTCGTGGTCAACCTCGGAGAAGTACGTGCGGTGGAACTCGGCGAAGCCGTTCGCCCCCATGTCGGGGATGTGCACATACCCCACGCGACCGCCGGTGGCGGCGTGGACGCGGTCGCGGTTCTGGTCGACCCATTCGCGGTAGCGCAGCGGCACCTCGTCGGCCAGCGTGGTCACCAGGACCTGTCGAACGGCGCCTCGCGCGGACCGTGCCACTGTCAGCTCCACCGGCTGCCCGGCCTGGTTGACCAGCAGCTGCGCCGGGCGGAGATCCGGGCCCACGGGGCGGCCGTTGATGGCGAGGATGAAGTCTCCCTCCTGGACATTCACGCCTGGGGCCTGCAGTGGCGACGCGCATTTGGCGTCCCATGGATCCCCGCGGACAAGCCGCGCGACGCGCCAGCGGCCCGACCGACGGTCCAGCTCCAGGTCAGCCCCGAGGAACCCCATCGGGTAGGCGGGCACAGGTCGGTAGTCGCCGCCGATTTCGTATGCATGGGAGGTGCCGAGCTCGCCCTGCATCTCCCACATCAGGTCGGAGAACTCGGAGCGGCAGCCCACCCTCTCGATCAGCGGGAAGTAGCGGTCGTGGACACGCCGCCAGTCCACGCCGGACATGTCGGCCATCCAGAAGAACTCCCGCTGCAGGCGCCACGCCTCGGAATACATCTGGCGCCACTCCGACGCGGGGTCCACGGAGACCCGCACCCGGTCGAGGTCGATCCAGCCGCTCTTGCGACCCGGTGGGCCCGCGCCGTCGGGTCCCTCCGGCGGCTTGGCGCCCGCCGGCAGCGCGCGAAGCCGATTGTTGCTCGCGTAGACCAGGGTGGAGCCGTCGGCCGAGACTTCGAAGGTGCTCACCTCCCCGGTCAGTGGTTCTTTGCGGCGCTCCACCATGTCCCAGGCTTCCAGCGTGCCGGTGCTGGGCGGCCCGCCGCCCATGCGGTTCTGGCCGAGGGTGCCGGAAACCTGGCGGCTCAGGAGGAGGACCTTGCCCGGGATGGCCACGACCTTGTCGTAAAGCCCCTCCTCCACGGGGAACTCGACGACCCGCGTGCCGATGCCATCAAGGTCGATGCGGACCTCTGGCGGCTTCTCGGTCTTCTTAGCCTTGTGGCCTCCCGGGACCGCCACGTCGTCGCCGGTTTCACCCTGACCCTCCTTGAGGCTCCGAGGATCGCCCAGGAAGGGGGAGCGGAGGTCGTTGCGCAGTGTGACGGCGTATGGCCGCGTTGCGCGGGGGAAACCGTAGTCGAAGAAGACCGTGTCGACAACCGGGTCGAACACCCGCGCCGAAAGGAAGAACAGGTACTTGCCGTCAGGGCTCCAGGATGGACAGAAGTCCACGAACTGGGGTGCCGTCACCAGGTGGGTGGTATCGGTTTCAGCCCGCCAGAGCTTGATCGAGCGGGTCTCATGGAAGGTGGCGCAGCTGTACGCCAACCACCTGCCATCCGGCGACCACGTCACGTTCTGCAGGGGGCCGTCGTCACTGCGGTCGAGACGGCGCAGCGTTGCCGACTTGAGGTCCACCAGGAGCAGCTCGTTGCGCTGGTTCACCAGGGCGAGTTGGTCGGCCACCGGTGATACGGCGATATCCAGCACCAGGCCGATGTCCAGGCCGTCCAGCCGGCGGGTCGTCTCTTTGGCCCCGGCGTGGTGGACCTCGATCATGTCCTCGCCGGTCTCGTCGCTTACGGTGACAAAGGACTCGCCGTCCCGCGTCCAGCGCGCCAGGCGGTAGCGCACGCCGTCCACCGCGCCGTGCTGGCGCACGTTGGC
>JBHEMP010000046.1:0-17067 GCA_046262515.1 Candidatus Dormibacteria bacterium
GGGTACGGGACCGCCGGGGGAGGAGCCGAGGGTGGCGGCAGAGCCGGCACGCCGCTGTCCTGGGGCGCAGCCGGGAGAGAGGGGATCGGCTCCGGGGCGGAGAAATCCGGCAGCATCGGTGGCGCCTCAGGAGTAAGCCGAGCGTACGGCATCGGTTCAGGTGGGGTGGGAAGGGCGGGGGGGGTGGGAAGCGCGGGGGGCACGGGCATGAAAGGTGTCGGCACGGTCGGCAGCTCGGGCGACAGGGGTGCAGGCGCCTGCGGGAGGGTGGGCATCGGGGGCGGCGCAGCCGTTTGCGGGCTCGCGGGCGGTGCAGGCGTCGGGGCCGGGGCTGCCATCGGCGGTGGCGAGTAGGTCATACCCGGGTCGAAAGCCGATGGTATGGGCGCCGGTTGGGGCGCCGGAGTCGGGGTCAGCGGGACCGGCGCGGGGGCAACAGGTGCTGCCGCGGGGCTGGGCGCCGCTCCATACATCGTGGTCGGGCTCGGGGTGTAGATCTCTCGAGAGCCCGTGTTGGCGACCGGGTCCAGGTCTGTGCTCGGGGGTGCGTCGCGGGGGGCTGCCTCCGCGTTGTTGTGCTCGCGGCCTTCGCGACTGCCGCGGCGGACTACCAGGATGAGCAGCAGCAGAACAACAGCCAGCGCAGCCGGAACAAGCACGACGGGGTTGAACCCCGCCGGCGACGGAGCGGCGGCAAGAAAGACACTGTTCAAGTGCGGCATGTAGTGGTACATGGTAATAGGCCGCCCCGTCCGAAGGTATGAGCCTCCATATAATGGAGCCTCTTCCCCGCGGCCCGTTCGTCTAGAGGCCTAGGACACCGCCCTCTCAAGGCGGAGATCAGCGGTTCGAATCCGCTACGGGCTACCAGCCGAGGAAGGGTCGGTGGCGCTCTTACCCAGGCGCGAGACTATGTCACGGGCGGCGCGGGACCGGTTGAGGGTGCAGAAGTGGATGGCGGTGAAGCCCGCCGCCATGAGCTCGGACGCCTGCGCGGCGCCCCACTCCACCCCGATGCGCTGGACCGCATCCTCGTCGTCGGCGTGCGCATCGAGCTCCGCCCGCAGCGGCGCCGGCAGACTGGCCCCCGACAGCGACGTCATGCGCACGATGCCGTCCCGGCTGGTTATCGGCATAAGGCCCGGGACGAGCGGGATCGTGATCCCTGCTGCTCGGGCCCGCTCGACGAAATCAAACCATCGATGGTTGTCGAAGAAAAGCTGGCTGATGGCGAAGTCCGCGCCGGCGTCCATCTTGCGCTTGAGGACATCGAGGTCGGCGTCCGGGCTTGCCGCCTCCATGTGCGTCTCGGGGTAGCAGGCGACTCCCACAGAGAATGGGTAACCACGTTCGCGGATGAGACGGACCAGGTCCTCACCATGACTGAAACCGCCGGCACGAGCCTCGAAGTGGACACTGCCCCCATCTCGCACCAGGGAGGGCGGGTCACCGCGCAGCGCCAGGACGTTCTCAGCCCCCTCCCGCACGAGTTCGTCGAGGACGGCCGCAAGTTCGGCGCTGGTGTGCCCGCTACAGGTCAGGTGCGCCATCGCCTCGATCCCCGAGTCCCGCCGGATGCGGCGCGTCAGCTCAAGGGTCAAGGCGCGGCGGCGGCTGACCTCGGGGTCAGGGTGGACGCCCGCGCTTCCCGGGTACGTGCACGACACAAATCCGGGCTGGAGCGCCTTCAGCTCGAGGATCGTGCGGAAAAGCGAATCGACACCTTTCTCGGTGTGGGGTGGGAAGAATTCGAAGGAGAAGCAGGGTCGGTTCCCGCTGATCCTGTCCAGGATGCGCACCGGGAAAGGTTAGGACCCCGGGGAAATAACGCTTACCAGGACTCCGGCGGGCGCCCCGCCCTACCTGCTAACCTGCCGCCAATGGCGGACATCCTCATAGTCGAGGACAACGAGAGCCTGTCACGGGCCTTTTCGATGGGCCTGGAGCTTCACGGGCACGTCGTCCGAGTCGCACGAGACGAAGATGGATTGCGGCAGGCGCTCGAAGTTCGCCACCCGGACCTCATCCTGCTCGACGTGGGTCTCCCCGGCGTAGACGGCGTCGAGATCCTGCGGGGGCTGCGGGAGGAGACCGAGACAGCGGCGATCAAGGTGGCGGTGATCAGTAACTACACCGACCGCAACCTCATCCACAGGGCGCTGCGCCTGGATGCCCTCGACTACATCGAGAAGGCGTCCCTCACCCCGACCCTGCTCGCCGACCAGGTGCGCCGCTGGCTCGAGGGTTGACTACCGGGCGGCCAGCTTCTCCGCCAGCGGCGCGTGCCGGGGCCACGGCCGCAGCTGCTCAAGTTCGAGGCTGAGGGAGAGAACCAGGGACTCACCCCCCCGGGGGGCCACGACCTGGACTCCCAGGGGAAAGCCGTCGTCAGTCTGACCGGCGGGCACACTGGCGGCAGGGAAGTTGGCAAGGTTCCACGCCTGGGTCATCGGTGCCTCCCGGGCGCCCTTGAGCAAAAACTCGATCCAGTTCCGCTCCAGCCAGCCGTCAGCCTCCGTCGACGGAGCGGCGGTGGTCGGCGCAATGAGGGCATCGTAGTCGGCGAACCAGGCGGTGAAGGACCCCGACCATTCGTCCGCCGCGCCCGGCGGCACGGGGTGGTGCTTCCGAAAATAGCGACCCAGCCGTACGAGCCTCTGCGTGCGCGGTTCCAGGCGCGCGAAGTCCAGGCGGAGGTCGTCGACCTCTTCGCTGATCCCCGAGGCGAATCGGTGAAGGTAAGACACCGCCAGCCGGGGGCTGTACGGGGGGTCGGCGATGGTCACCAGGTGGCCGGCGGCCCTGAGGGCATCGACCGTGTCGTCCATCACCCGCCGGAGGTCACGGTGGACGCGAATCCCGGTCGAGGGAGTGGCGGTGGACGCCGCGATTCGCAGGCCACGCCGGGGTAGGGTGGGGTTACGGAAGCCATCAGTCCCCGCCATCACGTCCAGCATCAGCGCGGCGTCTGCGACGGTGGTGGCCAGGGGCCCCCACTGGCTGAGCCCGTACCAGTGCTCGTCCGCGGGGCCAGGGACGGGCACCAGCCCGGGACCCGGCTTGATCCCATAAAGCCCGCAGTACGCCGCCGGGATACGGATCGAGCCGCCGCCATCTGATGCCTGCGCCAGCGGCACCTCGGCAACCGCCACCGCGGCGGCAGAGCCCCCGCTCGACCCGCCGGGGGAGCGCTCCAGGTTCCAGGGATTTCGAGTTACGCCGAAGTTGGACTCGGTGGCGTGGATGTAGGCCAGTTCGGGTTGCCGGGTTTTGCCGACAATGATTGCCCCGGCCGCACGCAGCCGGCGCACCAGTTCGTCGTCGGCGGGGGCCGGCTCGTCGCCAGTGGCCAGGCTACCAAGCCGCGTGGCCTCGCCCTGGACTGCCACGGAGTCCTTGATTCCCACCGGTACACCCGCAAGCGGGAGGTCGGCCAGCGAGGAGGCGCCGTCGAGGGCGCGAGCCTCGTCAAGCGCGCGCTCGCCACGGACGCTGAGAAATGCGTGAACCAGCGGCTCCGCGGCCTCGATGTGCCGCAGGTGCTCCTCCACCACGTCCGACGGCCGCGCCGTGCCGTCGCGGACAAGGGTCGCGATCTCGACCGCGGTGAGGCCTATGAAGCCCATCAGGCGCTATCGATGGCGGGCCTCGGCGACGCCGGGACCGGCGCGCGACCCGTAAACGCGTCCGGGAAGCGCAGCCGGAGCAGAACCACGGCGGGGACCACCAGCAGCAGCTGCCCGAGCGCGGTCAACTGGGCCTGCTTGAGGCCGAAGGCGAGGACCGGCTCGGTGGCGCGGAAGTAAAAGAGCACCAGCTGGCTGAGGGGATAAGCGGCCAGGTAGGCGATCCCGGCCACCCCCGCGGGAGGCCGGCGGCGAAGGACGACCATGACAACCGCAAACAGGACCAGGCTCCCCAGCAGCTCGTATGCGCCGGCGGGCTGATAGGCCACACCGATTGCCGGTGCGAACGTGTGCGGGTTGGTGTAGCGCGTGGCCCAGGGCAGGTTGGAGGGGGGACCGAGGATGTCGCCGTTGACGATGTTGCCGAGGCGCCCTATGGCCTGTGGCAGGGTCGCGAATATGGCGCCGGCGTCGAGGGCAGACCACGCCGGGAGCCCAGCGCGGTAGCAGTACACCAGGGTGGTCCCGAGGCATGCCAGCAACGAGCCGAAAAAGGCCATGCCGCCCTGCCACACCGCGATGATCCGAACGGGGTCGTGGAGGTAATCGCCGAGGTTTGGCTGTTGCGCCACGAAGTAGAGCCGGGCGCCAAGCAGGCCGACGCCGATGTTCCACCAGAACAGGTCCGAGCACTGCTTTTCCGTAAACCCTCGCCGGGTGAGAAAACCGGTGGTCAAGCGCATGCCCACAACGAAGGCGGCGACATAGGCCAGCCCGTACCAGTGCACGGAGAGCCCGCCCAGGCGCAGCAGGACCGGGTCGAGAGGGATGGTGATGACTGAGGGCATCGCTCGAATCATGCCACCTCCGCGACCGGGCTCTCGGCAGAGCGCGCAGGGGAGGCGGATCGGCCGCTACGAGTGATAAACGCCACCCCGCCGAGGATCAATACCAGGGCCAGCAGGACCATGACCGACGGGCGCTCGCGCAGCAGCACCACTCCCCATGCCAGCGCCAGAGGGGGGATCAGATAGGTGACCACGATGGTGCGGCTGGCGCCTACCCGTTTGACCAGGCGGAACGAGATCACCATGGCCAGGCCGGTGGCGCCGACGCCAAGCCAGACCGTTGCGGCGATGGCGCTCACGGAGGGCATGTGCGTCGGGTGCACGAATACCACCAGCGGGAGCAGAAGGACGGCGGCCCAGGCGCATTGGAGGAACGCCGGCACCGCAGGGGCGACGTGTCGAAAATGGCGGTGCGCGTAGTGCGTGGCGACCGCGTACGCCAGCGTCGCGGCAACCACCGCCATGCTGCCCAGGAAACTGGAGTTGAGCAGGCTGCCGGACGGACGGGCGAGGATCACGGTGCCGGCGAAGCCCAGGGCGAGGCCGACTGCCTGCCGGCGCCCGAGCCGATCCGCGTCGGCGAAGAGTGGCGCCAGGAGCGCGGTCCAAAGCGGCGCGGTGGCGTTGAGGATCCCGGCCAGGGAGCTGTCAACGTACTGCTCGGCGGTGGCAATGAGGGTATACGGCAGGGCGGCATTGAGGACGCCGATGACCAGCCCAGCGCGCCAGACGGACAGCACCTCCGACAGCGGGATGCGGCGGAGGGCCAGGTAAACAGCCAGCGCCACGGCGGCCGAGAGGCAGCGCCCGAACACCAGGGCGATGGGTGGAATATCGTGCAGGGCGATCTTGATGAAGTAGAAGGAGCCACCCCAGATCGCCGCCAGCCCGACCAGCCAGAGATAGTCCTCGCGTTCCACCAATCAAGCTTAGGAGCCGGCACCGCGGTCTCCTAAGCCGGGATCCCCCGACCCGGGCTTGCTGACGCTGCAGGCATAATTTCGGGAGGGGCCAGGGCGCCTATCAGATTCAGGAGAGGAAACTCGTGGAGGGAATCGGCAGGTCGCCCAAGGGTGGGCACCGGGAATCGGTGTGGGACTATCCGCGCCCTCCGCGCGTCGAACTCTCCAGTCGCCATGTCGAGGTCTTCATGCCAGGGCGTCGGGTGGCCTCCACTCGGCGCGCCCATCGGGTTCTGGAGACCAGTCACCCTCCGGTCTACTACATCCCCCTCGAGGACATCGCGGCCGCGATGCTGACCCCCTCCGCGCGCAACACCTACTGCGAGTACAAGGGAACCGCGAGCTACTTCCACCTGGAGGTCGACGGCCTGGTGGTGCGCGACGCCGCCTGGTACTACCCCTCTCCCAGCCACGGATACGAGGAGATTGCCGGTGAGGTGGCCTTCTACCCCGGCCGAGTGGACCATTGCTCGATTGATGGCGAGCTGGTGGAGGCGCAGCCCGGGGACTTTTATGGCGGCTGGGTGACAGGCGATGTCGAGGGCCCCTTCAAAGGCGCGCCCGGGACGGCCGGGTGGTGAGCAGCCCGATGATCACGTTCGCCGGGGTGACCAAGCGCTTCGGCGAATCGTTCGCCGTCAAAGACCTGTCGTTCGAGGTGCTGGAGGGCGAGATCGTGATGCTGCTGGGCCCTTCTGGCTGCGGCAAGACGACCTCGCTGAAAATGATCAACCGGCTGATCGAACACACCAGCGGGACGATAACCGTCGACGACAAGGACATCAGCCAGGTGGAAGCGGTGCAGCTCCGCCGTTCCATCGGCTATGTGATCCAGCAGAGCGGCCTCTTTCCCCACATGAACATCGCCGACAACATCGGCACCGTTCCGAGACTGCTGGGGTGGAAAAAGAAGCGCATCGCGGAGCGTGTCGACGAGTTGCTGGACCTCGTGGGCCTGGAGCGCACCTTTGGTCGCCGTCTGCCCAGCGAACTGAGCGGCGGGCAGCAGCAGCGCGTCGGCGTGGCCCGGGCCCTGGCCGCGGACCCACCCGTACTGCTGATGGACGAGCCCTTTGGCGCTCTCGACCCGATTACGCGGCAGCGCCTCCAGGAGGAACTGTTACGGCTCCAGGGCCTAGTGCGCAAGACCATCATCTTCGTCAGCCACGACGTCGAGGAGGCAATCACCGTCGGGGACCGTATCGCGGTGCTCAATGTCGGTGGGGTGCTGGAGCAATTCGACACCCCGGAGAAGCTGCTCGGTCACCCTGCCAATGACTTCGTGGCGGGGTTCATGGGTCGCGATCGACAGCTGCGCAGGTTGTCCCTGATAAAGATCGCAGAGGTCGCGCTGACCCCTAACGGGCGACCCCATGAGGGCCTGCCGGTCGTCGGTCCAGATGACGACCTGCGGACAGCCCTCGACAGGCTGCTGGCAACCGGCCAGCAAGAACTATCAGTGGAGGACGGGGACAGGCAATTAGGACTCCTGACCCTCGACGCCATCGTCGGTAGCGGTGAAACCGAGTGAAAGACTCGCGCAGCCGTTGCGACTCATTGCGCCTTGCAAAAAAAAGCAGGCGAAAAGGAGGCATACCCTCGTGAGCCCAACGCGAATTTCCAGACAGGTGGTGGCCGTCGTGGCAGCCATTTTCTTTCTCACCGCCTGCGGCGGAAGTGGCAGCTCCGGCGACTCGTCGAGCGCAAACAAGGGCACCATCACGGTGGCCGGGTTCAACTTCGCGGAGAGCAGCATCCTCGCGAACATCTACGGCAAGGCCCTCGCCAAGAAGGGGTGGACGATCAAATACAAACTGAACCTGGGCGCCAGGGAAGTGGTCGAGCCCGCGCTCGAGAAGGGCGACATCGACCTGTACCCCGGCTACGCGGCCACCGAGGTGACGTTCCTCAAGGGCACCGCCACCACAGATCCCAAGAGCACCGTCGCGGCGCTCAACGCAATCCTGTCGCCCAAGAGCCTCAAGGCCCTGGAGCCGGCGGCGGCACAGGACCAGAACGCCTTTGCCATGACCAAGGAGGGGGCAGCCAAGTTTGGCAACCCGACCAAGCTCTCGGACCTGGCGGCGAAGAACGGTCAGCTGGTGATGGGCGGGCCGCCTGAGTGCCCGACGCGGCCCTTCTGTCAGAAGGGTCTAATCGACAAGTACGGGCTGCAGTTCAAGGGCGAGTTCAAGAAGCTTGATGCCGGCGGTCCGCTGACCAAGGCTGCCCTGGACAAGGGCGACATCGACCTCGGGCTGCTGTTCTCCAGCGACGGTTCCATCGCCGCCAAGGGCTACGTTGTGCTCAAGGACGACAAGAACCTGCAAAACGCCGACAACGTGGTCCCGGTGGTTCGCACCGCGACCGTCAATGCGGATGCTCAGTCCGTCCTCAACGATGTCTCAGGCAAGCTCACCACCGATGAGCTGGCGAAGCTGAACAAGAAAGTGGACGTCGACAAGTCAGACCCCGACCAGGTGGCCACGGACTGGCTCAAGGGTCACGGCTACTAGCCGCTCGCAACCCGGCTGAGCTGCCGTCAGGCAGCAACGCTTGTGTGGGGCGCCTGGTCTTCCAGGCGCCCCACATTCTTTCTGGCGATGCGGGCGCCCCGCGGGGTCACCGCTCTCTGCAGTCCGCCCAGGGCCCGTTCCGCCAGCGTCGCGAGCAGCGCAACAAGCACCGCGCCCGCAAAGATCTGCACGTTGTCGCGCTGGCTGATGCCGTCGATGATGAACCGCCCGAGCCCGCCCCAGGCCACCTCGGCAGCGAGCGTCGCCGTCGCCACCACCTGGACCGCGGAGGTGCGAACGCCGCCCATGATCAGCGGCATCGCGAGCGGCAACTCAACGCCTAACAGCACTTGCCGGCCAGTCATGCCCAGGCCCCGGGCCGCCTCGCGGAGGTCCTGGTTCACCTCCCGAAGGCCGACGTAGGTGTTGGTGAGGATGGGCGGGGCACCAAGCGCGACAAGCGCCAGGAAGGCGGGTTTGGCGCCGATGCCCACGACCTGCACCGCGATCACCAGGATCGCGAAAGAGGGCACGGCGCGACCGATGTTGGAGATGTTTATCGCCACCGCTCCTCCACGCCCGTAATGACCGAGGGCAATGCCGATGGGTAACGCCACCAGCGCCGCCGCGAGGATGGCTGCCAGGGACATCAGCATGTGCTCGCCGAGTCGCGCCGGAACGCCGTCGGCCCCCTGCCAGTGCGCCGGGTCGGAGAACCAGCGCGCGACATCGAGGAGAAAAGTCATCGCTGCGTCCGTGGGGTCCAGGGCGTTGCCACGCGTTGCACCACGGCCAGCGCCAGGTCAGCCAGAATCGCCAGGCCCACCGAGAGAACCGTGCCCACCACAAGGGGGGTACGGAAGTCGTCGATCAGGCCCTGTAGGATCAGCCGCCCCAGTCCGCCCTGGCCGATCAACGCGGTGACCGTTACCAGCCCGATGGTGGTGACGGTGGCGATGCGCAGGCCGGCGATGATCGCCGGCAGCGCCAGCGGCAGCTCGACGCTGAGCAACTGGCGATTGCGGGTGTACCCCATCCCCCGTGCGGCCTCGCGAACGTCCGCGGGGACGGCATCGAGCCCAACCACCATGTTGCGTACCAGGATGAGGAGGGTGTAGCCCACGAGCCCTATTTCGGCGGTGACTATTGTCAGCCCCAAAAAGGGCACCAGCATGGCGAAGAGCGCCAGCGAGGGGATGACGTAGAGGGTCCCCGTGATGCCGAAGATCGGCTCTCGCCAGCGTGGGGATCGGAGTGCCAGAAGAGCGAGGGGAGCGGCGATGAGCAGGCCGACTCCGACGGCGATAACGGTCAGGAGAAGATGCTCGGCCACAGCATCGAAGATCGTGCCGCCGTGACGCGCAACCCAGTCCCAGCGGATCCAGGGGTCGTGGGTGTCGGCAAGCAACGCGGTCGGCGCGACCCTCATCCCTGTCTACCGTAGCAGGTCACCGCCGGGTCTTCTGTAGGGGGTTGACGTGGGGGGCGCGCGGGTGTAAACCGGTTAACAGAAAGTCCACTTGGATTCACAAGTTGGAGGCGTCGTAGCAATTGGTCAGTATCTGGCAGAGGCTACGTCGGGGTCGGGCCGAGTAGGGTCGGGTCGCCCTGGGCGGCCTGCTTTACACAGGTAGACCTGAAAACACCCGGCCGCACGCCGGGGTCCCCGTGACTGGGGAACTAGATTCGGGCCGGCCCCACAGTGGGCCGGCCCTTTTTTTTTGCCCTCGTGCGCCGCCGGCGCCTTCCCCGCGCTTCAGGCGGGGGCGATGACCGGCAGTACCAGGTGACTCGCGCGCGAAGGGTCGTGGAAGATTCGGTTCCGCTGGGGCAGCACGGTTGCCGAGTCCGCGGACAGGCTTCCGTCGCCAGGGCAGCGGTCGTAACGGGGAAAGTCGCTGGCACGCACCTGCAGGCGGAGCCGGTGGCCGGGCAGGAAGACGTGGGCCACGGACCACATGTCGACTTCGACGCGGTACTCAACCCCGGGTTCCAGCAGGACCTCGCGGTCGAGGCCTTCGCGGAACCGCAGGCGCAGGATGCCGTCGGCGAGATTGTACGAGCGACCGTCCGGGTGAACGTCACAGAGACGGGCGACAAGGTCGGTGTCCGGCGTCTCGGCGGTGACCCACGCGACCAGGCGAAGACGTCCCGTCACCTCGAGCGCCTCGTGTACGGGCTCTGAGGTGAACAGCAGGACATCGTCCCGTTCCTCCACGCGGCGCTGGTCCACCGGGCCGCGCCCATAGCTGGCGTTCATGAGGAGTCCACCACCCCAGGTCGGCACGGGGTCCTCGGGGTCGAGCCAGTATTCCGACGGCTCAGAAGCGGATGGCACACCGGGGTCCAGCCGTCCACCGGCGTGGAGGTGCCAGGCCTGCTCTGCTGCCCGGGCGAGGGGCCACTCCTGCTCATCACGCCAGCGGTTGACACCGGTGACAAAGAGACGAACCGGGGCCTCGTGGTCGATGCCGGAGTCCCTGCCACGCATACGCGCATCGAACCAGCGCTGGTGAAGGCGGTTGAAATCCTCACGAAGGTCAAGGAAAAGTGGTGACGCGCGGAACCCGTAGTCAAGCTGCCCGACAGCGGCCGTGGGTGTGCCGTGCGCCCATGGCCCGACGATCAGGCGGGTGTAACGCCGTACCTCTGGGGTGCTCCCGGCGGCTCGCAAGGCGGTGAAGAGATCCAGGTTGGGTTGGAGGAAGATGTCGTTCCAGCCCGCGATCACCAGGGCAGGCACCGCCAGGTCCTGGGGCTCGAAACGTGGAACCGGCGGATGGAACTCGTACCGCGCCGTGCGGTCAAAGTAGTGCGCGGGATCGACATCGCGATCGTCCATGGGGGGGAAGGGCACCAGCGGGAGCCGGGCCATGTGCGCGTCGAGGCCGTCGACGTCGTCAATGACCGCGGGAATCTCGGCATAGCGGGAGGGGTCAGTGCGCGCCGCCCGCAGCACCTCCGCAGGCACGATGGTCTGCATCGCCCAGCCTGCCAGCACGCCCAGCGCCAGGGCTCCGCCGCGGTAGCGGTCCCCCCCGGTGGTGCTGTCCGGGCTCTGGAGGGAGGCCACAGCGCGCAGTGCCGGCGGCCGTCGCGACGCCGCGAGGAGGGCGCACTGGGCCATGTACGACAGCCCGAAGGCGCCGACACTCCCGTCCGACCACTCCTGCCGTGCCGCCCACTCCACGGTGTCAAAGCCATCGTCGGCCTCGTTGTCGTAGGTTACGAAGGCCCCTTCCGAGTCGTACCGCCCGCGCACGTCCTGGACCACCACGACATACCCCGCCAGCGCCATCTTGACGGGATCGATATCGGAGATGGCGTTGGCCGCCATGGTCCGGTCGTACGGGGTGCGCTGCACCAGCACCGGGTGACGTTCGGTGTCGTCCGGTCGGTACAGGTCGGCAGCCAGGACCACGCCGTCCCGCATCGGCACCGGGATACCCCGCTCCAGGACCACGCGCCCGGGGGCTCGCACGCTCAGTGGAGCTCCCTGGTCGGGGATCCCGGCTTGGTCGTCAGCGGGCGCGGCCCGACGCCCAACGACCCCTGCAATCAGGCCCTGGCCGGTGCCTCGGGAGCGGCGCTGCCCTCGGCCGCCCCCTCGTCCATCTTCTTCTTGATCTCCAGCTTCATGATCTTCCCGGTCGCGCCCTTGGGGAGCTCGGGCCATACCTGGATGGTGCGGGGGTACTTGTACGCCGCCACACGCTCCTTGACAAAGGCCTGCAGCTCGGCCGGGTCGATGGTCTCTCCCGGCTTCGGCGAGACCACCGCGTGGACCTCCTCGCCAAACTTCTCATCCGGCTGCCCCACCACAGCGGCCTCGGCGACCTTCGGGTACTGGTAGATGACCTCCTCGATCTCGCGGGGGTACACGTTGAACCCGCCGCGGATGATCATCTCCTTCTTGCGATCGACGATGAAGAAGAAGCCTTCCTCGTCTTCGTAGCCGATGTCGCCGGAGTGGAACCAGCCGTCCTTGATCGACTCCGCGGTGGCCTCAGGGTTGCGCCAGTACTCCTTCATGATGTTGTGGCCCTTGATGCAGATCTCGCCACGCTCGCCCTGGGCCACCGGCTTGCCTTCCTCGTCGAAGATCTTGACCTGTACGCCCCAGATCGGCGTGCCGATGGAGCCAACCTTCTGGCCCACGTCCAGCTGGTTGAAGGTCGCCGTTGGACTGGTCTCGGAGAGGCCGTAACCCTCCAGGATCTTGGCGCCGGTGGCCTTCTCCCATGAGTTGATCACCTCGCCGGGGATCGAGGCGCCCCCGGAGACGCACAGGCGCAGGCTGCTCACGTCGTAGGTGCTGAGCTCGGGGTGGTTAAGCATCGCAAAGTACATCGTCGGCACACCGAGGAATAGGGTGATCTTGTCCCGCGCCATCATCTGCAGAGCTTTGTCGGCATCGAAGCGTGGCAGCAGGGTCATGGTGATGCCACCGTGGATGGCGCCGTTGACCACGTTTGACAACCCGAACGAATGGAACATCGGCAGGGTGGCCAGGATGACGTCATGCTCCTCGAAATTGAAGACGTGGGTGCCGATGTGGCAGCACTCGAAGAGGTTGAAGTTGGTCAGCGCCGCGCCCTTGGGTTTCCCCGTGGTGCCGGAGGTGTAGATCAGCAGGCAGATGTCGTCGGCGCCCGTCGCCACGCTGTCGAAGGTCTTGGCCTGGCCGTCGAGAAACTTGTAGAACTCGGTCGTCCCTTCGGGGTTCTCACCGCCCATCATCGTGACGTGCATCGTGTTCTTGACCGAGGAAACCCGCTTCGCCCCCTCCAGTGCCTCCGCCTGGAACATGTCCCAGTAGAAGAACGCGGACGCTTCGGAATCGGAGAGGTAGTACTCCACTTCGGGGGCCTTGAGAAGCACGTTCATCGGCACAGCGATGCAACCGGCCTTGAGAATCCCGAAATAGATGATCGGGAACTGGGGTACGTTGGGCAGCATCATGCCGACCCGGTCCCCGGCCTTGACGCCGATGCCGCGGAGCCCGTTGGCCACCTGGTTGGCAGCCTCGTCGAGCTGTTGGTAGGTCATCTT
Source organism: Candidatus Dormibacteria bacterium (assembly GCA_046262515.1). Taxonomy (GTDB): domain Bacteria; phylum Chloroflexota; class Dormibacteria; order DASZGP01; family DASZGP01; genus JAXDLW01. The sequence continues at coordinate 13,005 of JBHEMP010000046.1, forward strand.
GAAGTCGTCGAGGATGATCGCCACCTTGTCGGGGTTGCGGCGGGTGCTCTCCTCCAGGATGGTGGCGAGGTTAAAGCTCATATCAGGATTTCCTCCTAGGTCCCGCGCGGCGCCCGGACAGGGTCGAGAACGCTAATCTTCGCGCCCTGTCCGGTTGGGTTGCAACTTGTGAGGGGTGACGGGACCCGCCCGTACCCGCCGCGACCGCGACCGCCGCGGCGAAGGCGGCGACCAGCAAGCAGATAACCATGATCGCCGGGCCGGTCGCAGGACCGGCCGTGGAGGTGGGCGGCAGGATGAGCGGCGCCGCCGCCGCCGCCGCCGGGCAGTAGGCATTCGCGGGTACGCCCGCACAGGGATCCGGCATGGGCGGCGAGACCTCGGCGCTCAACACCCGGCTGATGGGCGCGAAGCAGACCCCGTTGGCCGTGTCGCCCGCGGGGGCGAGCACCGCCGGGGCAGTGCAGACGCCGTCGTGCTGGGGGTAGTTGGCGGTGCCAGGCACCGTGCAGGACGGCACCGTGACGCCAATGGCCTGACCGAACAAAGACAGTGCGCCGGTGGCGCAATACAGTTGCGCGGCATCTCCAGAGTTGCTGTTGGCGACGCTGCACGGGGCGGTCTCGAGGGTCAGTGGATCCGCCTTCAGGCCGCCCGGGCCCGCGTTTGCGTCACCCGTGTAGCAGTTGGGGTCCGGGTTCGTGGCACTTGGCACGCAACCCGTGTTGCCGGCAGGGCAGGCCGAGGCGTCAAGCGCACCCGTCGCCTCGTTTGCCACGTCGCCGTTGCTCGGGTTACCGAAGGCGCCGTTGGCCAGGAAGTGATTCTGGGCGACGTAGTTGCCGCGGGAGAAGAAGGTGCACAACTCCTGCCCGGAGACGGTCGCGTCGACGCCGCCCTGGCAGAGTGCCGGCCCCGACTCGGGGTCGGGGAAGTCGTGAGTGACGACGCCCCAGCTGGCGTTGTGCTCGATGCGGTTGCCAAGCACGCTGACGTGCTGAGTGGCGACCAGTTCGATGCCCGTCCCTATGGCCGAGAACGCCGTGAGTCCGCCGCCGGGGGTATTGGGGCTGTTGTTGTCATGGATGTAGTTGTTGAACATGACGTAGCAGCTGTTGGGGCCCGCCGAAATGCCGCCCAGCGTGGGGGGTGCCGAGGGTGGTAGGCACTGCCCGAACTCGGGCGAGGGCCAGTCGTCATTGTTCTGGGCGTTGGAGACGAGGCCCGTCCGGTTGTTGCTCCACTCACCATTTTCCACCAGCAGGTTGCCCCCCGCGTTGGTGCTCGAGAGCCCGAGCGCGCTGTACTCCGCCCGTGAATGGTTGAGCACAACATTGCAGTCGCGACAGGCCCCGACGTAATAGGACGAATCGCGCATGTTGCTGGCGTAGCTGTGGTCGATGAGCCCAGGGCCGGCCTCGTTGCTGGTGAAGATGCCGTAGTCCCCCGCGGGGCCATCCTTGTTTTCGTAGTAGGTGTCGGTGGCGCTGATGTAGTCGCCGTGGAGCCCGTGCATCCCGATCAGGCCCGTTCCGTCACCGCCATTCCACCAGATCTGGTTTCCCGCCTCCTGCACGCGAAGGTAGTTGCAGACAGTCAGGTTTTCGATTGAAACGTTGTCGGCCAGGCCGCCGATGAAGTGGTCGTGATCCCCGGAGGAGCCACGCACCATGATGCCGTTTCGGCCGATGGAGTTGCCCGTCGCATCCTTCGGGCCGAAATCCTGCAGCGCTTTGTCAGTGGAGCAGACAGGGCTTCCCGCCGGCAACGTCCCGTCGCGCTGGGCGAGGCTCGCGCGGGTGCCGTCGACGACCACGGAGTCGCGGTTCATTCCGCGCAGGTGGATGTTGGACTTCTGGATCAACACCCCGGCGGCATCGGTGCCGTGCTCGTGGTAGACGCCTGCCGCGACAAGGATCCAGTCGCCTGCCCGGGCGGCATTCACGGCCGCCTGGATCGAGGTGTACTGGGCGCCCGGGGTTCCCGCCGGGCCGACCAGGAGCACGTTCGGACCTGACGCCGTCACCCCCGCCGGCAGTAGTGCCATTCCCGCCAGGACCGAGAGGAGAACGGCGTTGAGCCGGCCGAGGAGGCGCGGGAGAGAGAGATTGGTCATCAAGTCATATCCTCCAGTGATCCAGGGTCATGCGACCTGGAAATACCCGCTCCAGCATTTCTCGGCGAGCTCGGATCGCTGAGAGAGTGCATCAGCCGGCGATCTCCCGGATCACCAGCCGCACCCGGCCGTGGGCCACCATCCGCTGCTGCTGGTCGCGAATCTCCACCTCCCACAGGTGCATCTGGCGCCCGCGCTGAAGGGGTGTCGCCACGCCTTCCAGGCGACCCTCACGGATGCTGCGGAGGAAACTCGTCTGGTTCTCGATTCCCGCACTGGTCTTGCCGTCCGCCATCACGTTGAGCGCGGCGCCAATCGACGCCAACGTCTCGACGATGGAACAGTAGACGCCGCCATGCACGATCCCCCAGGGCTGGGTGTGCACCGCTGGGTCCACGTCAAGCTCACCGGTGACCCGATCCGCCGTTGCCGCGGTGATTCGCAGGCCGATGGTGTCGTCGAAGGAGCTGCGGGCCCCCCGCATCATCGCGGCCATGTCCTCTCCCACGTGCGCTAACTTATCAGCCGTGCCAAAGCTGCCCAGGATCGCCATGGCCGTCGCAGGTGCCGCGGTGGCCGCCGCCGTCGCCTTTCCCCCTTCGCGCCGCCAGAGCGTTCGCGTCGCGCGGGCGGTGGTCGACGAGCTGGCGATGCGCAGTGATTCCGGCAACCTGCTGTTGCTGACGACGGAAGGCGCGCGCACCAACTTCCCGCATACCGTGGTCCTGTCCGCCATCGAGATGGACGGAGAGACGTACGTGATGCCCTGGCTGGGCCGGCCGAATTGGCTGCGAAACATCGAAGCCAATGGCGACGTTGTGGTGGATGACCGGAGCACGGTCAAGCGAGTCCGTGCTGACCTCGTCGATCCGGCCCTGGCCGTGCGCATCAGGAAGACGGCGCTCGCCGGGCTTCCCCTGGCGCTCTCGTCCATCGTCGACGCCTCGGGCGTCGTCCTGCCCGTGGGGGCGCCCGCGGTTCATTTGAAGCCCCGCTGAGGCGGACCGGGCTGCCACCTGGTCACGCCTACCTGAACACATGATCCGGACGATTCCTGCGAATACCTCGGTCGCGAACCCCAGGCCGGCGCGCTTCCCACGGCCGGTGCGGCAGCTTTCCGAGCGTCGGATCGAGGTCACCTACGGACGAGGGGTCATCGAGGCGCTCCACCACGTCGATGTTGATGAGACGGGCGATGAGGTCGTCGTCGTGACCGCGTGGGTTGGGACCAGCCCGAACGTCGGCGCGGGTTTTCACACCTTGCAGTCATTGCTCGAGGTGACGGTTATCGACCTCGGCAAGCCGCTGCGCGGCCGGCGCGTGGTCGACGGTGCGGTTGATGCGATAGCGTCTCCCCCGACGGTGGCCTCAGAAGCTGAGCCGTAGGGATGGCAGCCTTCTAGACTGGCTCAATGACCTCCGACCCGCTCCTGGTACCCGGATTCAGGCTTCGAACAGATCCGGGGCCGGCGGACTGGATATTCGGCTCGCTGCCCGACCGCAACTGCGGCACCGTCGCATGCCTTGTCCCCAGCGTGTACCAGACTTACGTCCGTATCGAGCAAGACGATCGTAATTCGCCGCTGCAAGGGTCGCGGCTCCGTGACCTCGTGGGGATCCTGGCTGCGGCGACCTCTACCCCACACCTCGCGTACGCCTGCCTGTGGCACGGCTACGGATATATCGGGATACATCCATCAGATCCCAGAGCCAGCGTCCGATGGGGAGCCAACGGTAGGGAGTACCGACGTTACCTTTTATACGAGGGGGCTGTTGGTAACGTGACCGGCTTCACGCCAGGCGGTTCGCCAGCCTGCAGTCCAAACTATTGGTGGCCGATGGATCGTGCTTGGTGCGTGGCCAGTGAGGTGGACCTGACGGCAACCTTCGTTGGGTGCTCTATTTATATCGCCGAAAAGCTTGAGGCATCTGAGACCCTGCGGGCCA
>JBHEMP010000047.1:0-2517 GCA_046262515.1 Candidatus Dormibacteria bacterium
TGCAGGCGGTGGAAATGGCGCTCGAGCTGGCACCGCCGCCGATGGCGGTGGCGCTGCGCAACCTCGGCCTGTCCGCCGAGACCATCCACGCCGAGGCCGCCCATCTGTTCCTGCTCGCCGGTCCGGATTTCTCCGAGGCCAGCGTGCGTCGCCACTGGCCCGACGTGTGGGCTGCCGCTGAACGTGCCCCCGCGGAACATGCGGAGATCCACGGCATCGCCACCATCGGCGAGATCATGACCTCCCTCAACCCGGGCGTTGGACGCTGGTACAAGGACGCCTTCAGCGTCGCCCGGATCCCGCTGCAGATGTACGCCATCCTGCACGGCAAGTACCCGCACCCCCAGTCGATGGTGCCCGGGGGCGTGTCGACCACGGTCACCGACACCACGACCACCAAGGTGCACGACTACGTCGTCCGGCTGCTCTCGCTGGTGGATCCGGCCAAGCGCGTGGCCACCATGATTGATGACCTGCTGAACTTCCTGGTGGCCACCGTTCCCGCGCTCAGCGAGGTGGGCGCCCGGCCGGCCAGCTTCATCGACGGTGGCCAGTGGGACGATCCCGACGACTACGACCCCACCTGGGAGGGCCTCAGCTCCCGCGGTGACCGTCGCTGGGCCGCGCCGGGCGTGGTTATCGACGGCACGCTGCGCACCGCAGACCTTGGCGAGGTGCTCGACGGCATCGAGGAGTCGGTTGACGGGTCCTTCTACGAGCCGTGGCAGGGCGACGCCGGGATGTTCAACCGGCGCAACGTTCCGGCGCGGGGATCGCCGGCGACCGCCGATCGCTACTCGTGGTGCACCAGGGTGCGCTGGAATGGTGCAACCGTGGAGACGGGCCCGGGCGCGCGGCTGTTCACCACAACTCTGCGAGGCCGGCTCCCGAGCAACCCGTTCCTCGCCGCAGCCGACGGCACCCTCTACCTCAACCTGCCCGAGGGCGCCCTGCCCGAACTGGTACTCGAGTGGCGGCCCCCGCTGGTGTGGAACGCCATCGAGCGCACCCGCGCCCGCCTCTATGGCGTCGTCTTCGCTGCCCTGGTTGCCGCCAACCAGGCCTTCAAGGTGCTTGAGCTGCAAAAGCAGTCTCGCCATGCCGTGACCGCCCCCTTCGATCGCTGGGCGAAGGCCGGTGGTCGAGGAGTGGGCCTGGCGGGGGACGGTTTCCTCGGTCACTGGCTGACCGCCGAGCGCGGGATGATCGCCAACTACCAGGTGATCGCGCCCAGCACCATCAACCTGGGCCCGGGAGGCGCGGCCGAGCAGGCCATCGACGGCAGCCCACTGGTCCCCTCACCGGCGGCGGGCCTTGGGATCGAAGCGCAGATCGCGCTGCGCAGCTTCGACCCCTGTGGGAACTGCGCCAGCCACTGAGAGCCGGCGGCTCGCCGGGCGAGCCGGCCGGTCAGACCGGAAGTGCGAGGATCCGGTCGGCGAGCTCGCGGATCGCCTGCACCGCCACCCCGTCCGCGGCAGCGTCCATCGGTGCCTGGTGGCTCTGCTCCGCATCACGGAGCGTCTCATCGAAGGGCACCTCGCCGATCACCTCAATCTCCCAGCGCTTGCAGGCGCCACGGATGGCGGCGCGGTCGGCCTCGTTGCGCACCTTGTTGGCAATGCCGACGATCCTGGTGATGCCCAGCTCGCGGGCGAGGGACACCACTTTTTCGCCGGTGTAGATCGACTTGTAGTAGGGCTCGACGACGACCAGGAGGAGGTCGGCGTCGGCGAGTGTCGCCCGGCTGAGGTGCTCGATACCGGCCTCCATATCGGCCAGCGTGACTCCCTCACCGTGAGTGATGAGCTCCTTCAGAATGCCGCGCACGGCGGCATGGGTCCCGCACATTCAACCGCGTGCGGCGTGTTCGACCCTCCCGGCGATCAACAACGTCACCCCATCGGGAGCTGAGCTCCCGTAGCTCTCCATCAGCCTGGGGATGGTGAACCGCAGCCGTCGGGTGCTGGTTCCGTCGGCGGCGGCGACGGTTTCAAGGACATCGGTGGGCAGGGCGGGGAGGTTGTCCAGCTCGGCTTCGGGGATTCCCAAAGTCAGACCGAGGGTGGGGTTGGGGTCACCGTCGATGGCGAGCACCGCGACCCCCGTCTGGGCCAGCGCCCGGGCCAGCGTCCCGGCCAGCGTGGTCTTGCCCGACCCCCCCTTGCCGGAGATGGCGATGCGCATGGCTCTCCAGAGATACGGCGGGCAGGAGCCCGCGCCGCGGCTAGGATAGCATCGGCCATGCGTTGGTTCGAGAGATGAGGTCGGCGACATGACCACCCTGGGGATCACCGTGGCGGGCAAGGGGGGCACCGGCAAGACGGTGATCGCCGCAGTGCTGGCGCGCTACTTCGGTCAGGACGGGCGCAGCGTCCTCGCGGTCGACTGCGACTCCAACCCGATGCTGGCGATCAGCCTTGGGGTGCCCGTCGCCCAGCTTGCCGAGCCCACTCCGATTCCCACCGATTTCTGGATGGCGGTGGAGCGCCCGGGCGAAGGGCGCGCGGCGATCCT
>JBHEMP010000048.1:0-4370 GCA_046262515.1 Candidatus Dormibacteria bacterium
GGTGGGCCGCACGATCAATGATGACCAGCCCCTCTGCGACGCGCGCCTGGCCGATGGCTCCCGGGTCAACGCCGTGATCCCGCCCCTGGCGCTGGACGGGCCCCTGCTGACCATTCGCAAGTTCGCCGCCGACCCCCTGACGATCAACGACCTGATCGGGTTCGGCACCCTCTCCCCTGAAGCCGCCGGGTTCCTTGAGGCCTGCGTTCTGGCCAAGTGCAACATCATCGTTTCGGGGGGGACGGGCACCGGGAAAACCACGATGCTCAACGTTCTCAGCGGGTTCATTCCCGAGGACGAGCGCATCGTGACCATTTAGGACGCCGCGGAACTACAGCTCAAGCAGTGGCACGTGTGCCGGCTGGAATCCCGCCCCGGGGGGCCGTCGGGGAAGGGCAGGGTGGCCATCCGCGACCTCGTGGTCAACAGCCTGCGGATGCGTCCCGACAGGATCGTGGTCGGGGAGTGCCGCAGCGGTGAGGCGCTGGACATGCTCCAGGCAATGAACACCGGCCACGACGGCTCCTTGACCACGCTCCACTCCAACAGCCCTCGTGATGCCCTCTCACGGCTCGAGACGCTGGTCCTGATGGCAGGGATGGACCTCCCCCTGGCGGCGATTCGGCAGCAGGTGGCCTCTGCCCTCCACCTCGTGGTCCAGCTCAACCGGCTCCGCGACGGTTCGCGCCGGGTGACCGCCGTCACCGAGATCCTCGGCATGGAGGGGGACAAGATCGTGCTCCAGGACATCTTTGTTTTCCAGCCCAACGGCGTTGACGAGAAGGGCAAGATCCTGGGCGAGTTCACCGCCACCGGCACCCGTCCCAACACGCTCCTGAAGCTTGAGGAAACGGGCGTGCGCCTACCCGAGAACCTTCGCCAGCTGTTCCCGGAGCGGCGTCGGTCCTACTGAGAGGACCGCGGCGATACACTGCCCTTGATGGCTGTGCGGGGCGGAGCACGTGTGCAGGCGGAGCGCCCGCGTAGGCAGGGCACCGCGGTACTTTTGCCACGCTCAGGCCGCTCGCTGTCGGCGGAAGAGGTGTGCGTGGACTACCGAGTCGCCTTCCGGAGCCGCGCGCTCAGCCTGGTCGGCCGCCGCGAGGTACTTTCGGGCAAGGCCAAGTTCGGCATCTTTGGCGACGGCAAGGAGGTCCCCCAGCTGGCCATGGCCCGGGCCTTTGCCCCCGGGGACTGGAGGTCCGGGTACTACCGGGACCAGACCTTCATGATCGCGGCGGGGATGGTGACGGTACGCGAGGTGTTCGCCCAGCTCTACGCGGACACCGACGTCGAGAACGATCCATCGTCAGCGGGTCGCCTCATGAACAACCACTTCTCCTCGCGTTTCGTCGACACCTCCGGCGCCTTTATCGACGCCACCGCGGTGCGCAACTCGGCCATCGACCTTTCGCCGGTGGGCAGCTGGATGCCGGTGGCGCTGGGACTTGCGTATGCCTCTCGCCTCTACCGCGAGAACCGCCAGCTGGACGCGGTGGCCCAGGGCTTTTCCCGGGCCGGCCGCGAGGTCGTATTCGCCACCATCGGTGACGCCAGCACCAGCGAGGGCCCCTTCTTCGAGACCGTCAATGCCGCCGGGGTGCTGGGCGTGCCGCTGCTGGTGTCCGTCTGGGACGATGGGTATGGCATCTCGGTGCCCAACCGCCTTCAGACTGCCACCGGGTCCATCTCCCAGGCCCTGCGCGGGATGGGCCAGGGTGCCGATGCAGCCCTTGAGATCCAGGTGGCCCGCGGGTGGGACTACCCGGCCATGGCCGACGCGTACTTCGTGCTCGCGGACCAGGTTCGCGACAGCGGCCGCAGCGCCCTCCTCCACGTGGTCGAGCTGACCCAACCCCAGGGGCACTCAACCAGTGGCAGCCACGAGCGCTACAAATCCCCCGAACGCCTGCAGTGGGAGGCCGACCACGACTGCGTTCAGACCATGCGAGCCTGGATGATCGAGTCCGAAATTGCGACCACCGAGGAGATCGAAGCCTGGGAACGGGAGGACCGCCAGTACGTGGAGGATGAGCGCGCGGCCGCCTGGGAGGCCTACCAGGCGCCGATCCGCGGCGAGCGTGACCAGCTCATGGACCTGCTGCGGGGACTTGATGAACCCGAGCTTGAGCCGGTGATGTACCAGCTCGCAGCCTCCTCCGAGCTGAATCGCAGGCTCATCCAGGTTGCGGCGTTCCAGGCCAACCTGGCCCTCCGCGACCGCGATACCGACAGGCGGCAGCCACTCCTGGACTTCCTCCGCGAACACCGCGACGCCGGGATGCTGCGGTACGGGTCGCACCTCTACAGCGACTCGGCCGAATCGCCCCTGAAGGTCCCTGCGGTGGCCGCCGAGTATTCGCCCCAATCAGGGTTGGTCGACGGTCGCATGGTCCTGCTCAAGAACTTCGAGGCCAACTTCGCCCGCGACCCGCGCATCTTCGTACTCGGTGAGGACGTCGGCCGCCTGGGGGACGTCAACCTGGTTTTCGAGGGCATGCAGGAGAAGTTCGGCGACCTCCGCCTCACCGACACCGGCATCCGCGAGGCCACCATCGTGGGACAGGCCATTGGTGCCGCCATGCGCGGGCTTCGCCCCATCGCGGATATCCAGTACGTCGACTACCTGGCCTACGCGCTGGAACTGATCTCCGACTACCTGGCTACCCTGCACTGGCGCTCTGCGGGTGGCCAGAAGGCCCCCATGATCGTGCGCACCAAGGGGCACCGCCTCCAGGGCGTATGGCACGCCGGCTCACCGATGGGATCCATCCTGACCAGCGCGCCCGGCGTGTACCTCGCGGTGCCGCGGAACATGACGCAGGCCGCGGGCATCTACAACACCCTTCTCCGCGGCGACAACCCCGCCATCGTGGTCGAGGTGCTTAACGCCTACCGCCTCAAGGAGCGGCTCCCGGCCAACCTCGGGGAATTCACGGTGCCCCTCGGTGTTCCGGAGGTACTGCGCTCCGGCGGGGACGTCACGGTGGTCACCTACGGCGCCTGCGTCCCAATCGCGCTTGACGCGGCGGGTGTTCTCCGCGACCTCGGCGTTGAGGCGGAGGTCATCGATGTCCAGACCCTGCAGCCCTTCGACGTCCCCGGGCTTATCGCGGAGTCCGTTCGTCGCACCGGCGCGGTGGTCTTCATGGACGAGGACGTCCCGGGAGGTGCGAGCGCCTACATGATGCGCGAGGTGCTCGAGGGCCAGGGGGCGTGGTGGCACCTGGACTGCTCTCCGCGCACGCTTTCCGCCGCCCCGCATCGCACCCCCTATGCCGCGGACGGCGAGTACTTCACCAAGCCGGGCCGAGAGGATGTCATCACCACCGTTTATGCGCTGGCGCGCGACCGCGACCCCGGCCGCTTCCCGGAGCTTTTCAGTTGACGGCACAGATCGAGTTGCTGGGGGTCGTTGGCGGCGGCCTGATGGGGTCAGGCATTGCCGAGGTGGCAGCCCGCGCAGGGCTTGACGCCGTCGTGCGCGAGCCGGAGGAATTCCTCGACGGGGCGCGCGCCCGGCTTGGCCGTTCGCTGCAGTCGGCGGTGGACCGCGGCAAGCTCAGCGAGACCGATCGCGACGAGGCCCTTGGACGGATCACTTTCACCAGCTCCTTCGCGGACCTCGCCGACTGCAACATCGTTGTCGAGGCCATCCCTGAGAAGCTCGACCTGAAGCAGGAGGTGTTCAAAGAGCTGGACCGCGTCTGCCGCCCGGACGCCCTGCTGGCCACGAACACCTCGTCCATCCCCGTCGCCGAGCTGGCGGGGGTCACGGGTCGGCCCGCCCAGGTCCTCGGTCTGCACTTCTTCAGCCCCGTGCCGGTGATGCGCTTGCTCGAACTGGTGCGCGCGCTCCGCACCGGTGACGAGGCGGTGGAGATGGGGCGGCAACTGGCCGAACGCCTTGGCAAGGAGGTCATCCTGACCAAGGACCGCGCCGGCTTCATCGTCAACATGCTCCTGATCCCGTACCTCGTCGCGGCGGTTCGGATGTACGAAGAGGGGTTTGCCACCCGCGACGACATCGACACCGGAATGCGCCTTGGGTGCGCCCACCCCATGGGGCCCCTTCAGCTCACCGATTTCATCGGCCTGGACGTGATCTACGAGGTTTGCAACTCCCTCTTCGAGGAGTTCAAAGACCCCGCCTACGCGCCGCCCCCCCTGCTCAAGCGGATGCTGGCCGCGGGTTACCGCGGCCGCAAGTCGGGCCAGGGCTTCTACACCTACGAGTAAACCGACACAGTCCCTGTTCGCCCGTAACCTTCCCTGTCCCGGGGGCCTATGGTTGGTGTTGGGGACGCGGCGCACCGGCCGCACCGGGAGAATCAGTTGAACATCGTCATCACAGGGCTGGGCTGCGTCAG
>JBHEMP010000049.1:0-8147 GCA_046262515.1 Candidatus Dormibacteria bacterium
GTGGTGGTGATGGCCGAGGCCCAGGTTGAGTACGTGCTGGATAGCCTGCGCTTCATGCGCCGCCGTGGCGTTACATCTGTCGAGGTCAAGGCGAACGTCCAGCAGGCCTATAACGAGCGCCTCCAGGCTGACCTCCAACGGACGGTTTGGAATGCGGGCGGCTGCGCCAGCTGGTACCTGGACGCGACCGGCCGCAACACCACACTGTGGCCGACGTACACGTTCACGTTTGCGCGCCAGATGCGTACTTTCGATGCATCCGAGTACATGCTTCGTTCCGGCGCCTCGCGCAGCGAAAGGCCCGCGGCATGAACACTGGCACTACCATCGCACCGACCGTTGACCTGGCCCAGCTGGTGCCGGACGCACCGTGGACGTCCCGAACCGTGGACCTCGGTCTGCCGGTGCACTACGCCGACTTCGGCGGGTCGGGCCAGGTCATGGTGCTGATCCACGGGATCGCCAGCTCGCACCTGAACTGGATGGGGATCGGTGAACAGCTGGCGCGGGGATACCGCGTGTTGGCGCTCGACCTGCCGGGCTACGGCCTGACCATGCGCGGCGGTGAGCCCGCGACGGTCGAGACCTCACAGCTCTTCCTTGACCGCTTTATAGACGCCGTTTCGCCCGGCGCCCCGGCTGTGCTGTGGGGCCACTCCATGGGGGGCCTGGTCGCGATGATGGAGGCGTCCCGTTGCCCGCGAAAGGTGAGCCACATAGTGCTTCTGGCCCCCGCCGCCCCATATCCGCGTCGATCCCTCCTGGCCCTCATGGCCATGCCTTTCCTGGCCGCGCTGTTGATGCCTGGACGCAGCGCTGCCCTGATGCGCCGGGGCGGGAGGATGGTCGGGCCGGACCGCGTCGTCCGAGACGTGATGCGCCGGATAATCGCCCCCGGGTCGCGGGTCCCCGAGGACATCCTCCAGGCCCACGTGGAGCTGCTCCGCAGGCAGAGCGAACAGCACGACTGGACCGAGCAGGCCCTGGTCGAATCGGCGGGCTCGCTGGTGCGCACGACCGCCAGGCGGCGACGCTTCCGGGCCATGGTCCAGGCCATCCGTGTGCCCACCCTGTTGATGCACGGGACCAGGGACCGCCTTGTGCCTTACCGTGCCGGCGTCGCGCTGCACCGCCTCCGCCCGGACTGGAGCTGGCGGCCGCTGAGCGGGCTGGGGCACATGGCGCAGATGGAGAACCCGATGCGGGTGATGGAGGTTGTCGACGGTTGGCTGACCCTGCGCGCACTGATGGAGCGCGGCTGATGCACGCACTCTTCGGAAGGAGGATCCTGGTCGCCGGGGCCGACGGCGGGATCGCCCGGGCGGCCATCACGGAGTTGCGGGCCCGGGGCGCCATGGTTTGCGGGGTGGACCTGCGTGAGGGGGAGGGGATCATCGCCGCGGACCTCCGCGATATGGTCGCGACGCGTGCCGCGGTCGAAAGGGCAGCCGAGGAAATGGGTGGCATCGACATCCTCATCAACTGTGCGGGGATCGGCACCGTCCAGGATGCGGGCGCGATGCCGGACGACGACGCGCGACGCACCCTGGATATCAACTTCTGGGGACCGTGGGTCACGACCGCGACCGCGCTTCCTCTGCTGCTCGAGGCGAAAGGCCACGTGGTCAACGTGACCTCCTTCCTGGCCGTTGGAACGATCCCCTTCGCGTCCGCGTACTGCGCCAGCAAGCATGCACTTGAGGCGTACTCCGACTGCCTCCGCGTGGAGTACGCCGGTCGGCTGAGCGTGACGACCGTGCGGCCTGGTTATGTGCGAACGGCCATCCATGACGGTCCCGCTGCCCGCGGACTGTCGCTCGAGGGCATGACCAATGAGGACTCCGTGGGCCAGGCTGCAGCCGCCATTGTGCGTGCCTGTACCCACCGCCCTCGGACCCTCACAACCTCGCGCCAGACAGCGACAGCGCTGTTTATGGCGAAACATTTCCCCCACGTGGTCGAGATGGCCATCATGCGCCGCGGGCGTGACCGCCATTTCACGCTGGGAGCGCTCACGGAGGAACCCCGGTCGCGCCGATAATCGGGGCGTGACATCTGACACGGGCTCGAACGCGCCGGCGAACGGCATCCGCTCCTTTGACGCCGTCGAGAGCCAACGCCTGGCACTCCTCTCGTCGATGTTCGAGAATGCGCTCAGCGCGATTGTCGCCGCGGACGAGACGGGGCAGATCGTCGCCTGGAACCCGCGATGCGTCAAAATTTTCGGCTGGGAGTCGGACGAGGTCATCGGCCGGCCCCTCCACGAGACCATCATCCCCGAGAAATACCGCGCCGCTCACCAGCGGGGATTCGCGCACTGGGTGAAGACCGGCGAAGGACCCGTCCTCGGCACCGTCGTGGAACTGGAGGGGCTGCGCAAGGACGGGTCTGAGTTCCCGATCGAGCTGTCCATCTCGCCGGTGTCGCGCGGCAACGGGTTGGCGACCACCGTCGCCTTCTGCCGTGACCTGACCGAGCGACGCGCCGGCGAGAAGGGGATGCGCGAGGCGGCTGAGCGCCTGCACGAACTGACCCTCATGCAGGAGGTGGCGGAGCGCCTGAGCTTCACCCTCGACCCTGACGCCGTCTTCGCGGAGGTGGTCCGCGCGGCGGCGAACATGACGTCGACGGCGAGCGGCGGGCTGCGCCGGGCGTCACTGTTACGTGTTGCCGGCGACCAGGCCGAATCCGTTGTTGAGTTCGACGAGGCCGGCCTGACCCTCGGCCGGCGCTCGTACAGCCTGGGAGACCACCCCGTGCTACTCCAGGTGGTGGAGACCGGTCAGCCATACCAGGGCGACATTCGCGAGATGCCGGTGCCCGCCGCGACCGCGGCCATGCTTCAGCAGACGGACCTGGTGTCCGCCGTGGTCGTGCCGCTGCGCGTCGGTGAGGCCATCTATGGGCTGCTCATCGTCAGCGCGCGGGACCGCGAAGGCTTCTCCACCGCCCAGGTTGACCGGCTGGAGGCGGTCGCGCAGATCGCCGGTCTGGCCATTGGCAACGCCGAGCACTTCAACCTCATGCGCCGGCATGCCGAGCGGGCCGGAGAACTGGAGCAGGCGAAGTCGGAGTTCCTCAAGCTGGCATCCCATGAGCTGCGCGGGCCCCTCGGGGTCCTGCGGGGCTACCTGTCCATGCTCACGGAGGGAACGCTGGATAACGAGACCATGCAGGAGGTGGCGCCGCTGCTCTCCGCGAAGCTGACTCAGATGAATGACCTCGTCAACCAGATGCTGGAGGCGGCCAGACTTGATGACAGTCGCCTGGAACTGGAGCGCGCTGATTTCGACTTTGCGGCGGAGGCGACCGGCGCCGTTGACGACCTGCGCGCCCTGCTGGGCGGCCAGCACCGCTTGATCGTCGACCTGCCAGACGAGCCGCTGCTGGTGCACGGAGACCGTGTGCGGTTGCGCACCGTGGCGTCAAACCTGGTCGACAACGCCATCAAGTATTCGCCCGATGGAGGGGACATCACGGTGGTGGTCCGGCGTGATGGGGACGATGCCGTCATGGAGGTCACCGACCAGGGCATCGGCATCGACCCGGTCGACATGCCGCGCCTCTTTCAGCGCTTCGGGCGGCTCGTGACGCCGGACAACAGCCACATTTCCGGGACTGGCCTCGGGCTCTACCTGAGCCGCCGGCTGGTGCGGATGCACGGTGGCGACATCGGCGTTCGCTCCGTCCCACACGGGGGCAGTACCTTCACCGTCAGGGTACCGGTCCAGCCGAAGGGCTAGCCCCAACGGTGTGGATCTTGATCGAGTTGGTCGCGCCGGGGGTGTTGAGTGGCTGACCGAATACGAAGACCAGGACGTCCCCGTCCTTGACCTGGCCGTGCTTCAGAGCGGCACGCTCGGCGAGGTTGAACATCTCATCGGTGCCCGACGCCTCGGGTATCTCCATCGTGCGTACCCCGTAGAAGACCTGCATCTGCCGCGCGACCTCGCTGCGCATGGTGGCGGCGAGGATCAGGGTCCTGGGACGGCACTTGGACACGTAGCGTGCGGTGTTCCCGGTTGAGGTGAAGACCACCAGTCGCGCGGCCTCCAGTGAATCCGCGATCCGGCAGGCACTCAGCGCGATGGCGCGCGGCACATCACCCACCTCCTGCAACGCCGGCAGTGGGGGTCCAGGCGTGTTGGACCGTTCGATCGCCAGCGCGATGCGGTGCATCGTGCGCACCGCCTCGACGGGATAGTCGCCCACGGCAGTCTCCTCGCTGAGCATGACGGCGTCAGAGCCGTCAAGGATGGCGTTGGCCACGTCGCTGGCCTCCGCGCGCGTCGGGCGTGGACTGCTGACCATCGATTCCAGCATCTGCGTCGCGGTGATAACCGGCGTACCGTGCGCCGTGGCATGCGCGATCACCCGTTTCTGCATCGCCGGCACCTTCTCCGGCGAGAGCTCCACGGCCATGTCTCCGCGCGCCACCATGACCCCGTCGGCAACCTCCAAGATACTGTCGAGATGCTCCAGCGCCGCCGGCCGCTCGAGCTTGGCGATGATGGGCTGCGCCCCACCCAACCGGCTGACAAGCTGCTTGACCTGGACCACGTCACCGGGCGTCTGCACGAAGGACAGAGCCACGATGTCAACGCCCTGAGCGATGCCGAACTCCAGGTCGACGCGATCCTTGTCGGTCAGGGCATCCACCTTGAGATCAACGCCCGGCAGGTTCACGCCCTTGTGCTCGCGGAGCTCGCGACCCCGAACCACCCGGCAGGTGACCGCCGCGCCATCGACACGGTTCACGCGCAGTTCGATGTGGCCGTCGTCCAGGAGCAGCCGCCCGTTTATACGGACCAGGTGCGCCAGGTTGGCCAGGCTGATCCCTACGCGTTCCTTATCGCCGACCTGGCACGCGGGGTCGAGCGTCAGCAGCTGGCCACGCTTTAGGGATATGCAGCCTTCGCCGATCGCGCCGATGCGGATCTTCGGGCCGCCGAGGTCCTGGAGGATAGCGATCGGCCACCCCACACGCTCGCTGGCGCGGCGCACAAGGCGGATGGTCTCGGCATGCTCGTCGTGGCTGCCATGGGAGAAGTTCAGACGCACCACGTCGACCCCCGCCGCAAGCACCCGCGATAGTACGGGCTCGCGGTTCGAGGCCGGTCCGAGTGTGGCCACGATGCGAGTCCGTCTCCCGGATTGGCGGCGCTGCACCCTCGCATCGTAGCCGCTCCCGGATCACCGCGAACCCGTAACAGCTTGGCAACCGGTGTTGCGCGGCTGTGGCCTCGGAGTTAAGGTCGGCGCAGCGACAGAGAGACCGGCGGCATTGGGACTCGCCGGGACAAACAGGGTGGACCCGAATGGAATATCTGTTTCTGGCTGTATTCGCAGTTGGCGTCGGCCTCCTGATCCTCCTGGGCAGTCAGCAGCGCGACGCCTGACCGGCCTGATGAACGAAGACAGGGTCGACGAAGCGGCCCAGGAGATCGGCCAGAGAGTCGAGCAGGCAACCAGGCACATGCGCCGCGTCCTGCACCCCGCCCTGACCCACTACCACGGGGACGACGTGCCGGTGGGCATCCGACTGGCCAACAGCGTCACCGGGGTCATGGGGAGCTGGAAATTCATCATCATCCAGACCGTCCTGGTGGTCTTCTGGGTGGCGCTCAACATCATCGGTCTAATCGCGCACTGGGATCCCTATCCCTTCATCCTGCTGAACCTGATGTTCAGCGTGCAGGCCGCCTATGCGTCGCCACTGATCCTGATGGCCGGCAACGTCGCCGCGGCCCGCGACCGCGACCTGTGGGAGCACGACTACAAGGTCAACCAGGATGCGTACGCCAAGATCGAGTCAATAGAGAAGCGCACCCAGGAGATGGTGGAGGCCATCGACAGGATACTCACCGACCGGATGCCCCCCGCCCCCAAATGAAGGCGGGGTTCGCCTAGACCCGCGAGCCGGCCAGGCAGGTCAGGCCGAGCGCACCTGGACGCGACCCTCGCGGACGCGGGCCTCGAAGCGGGGCTGAGGCAGACTGGCGGGGCCGCGCAGGACACAACCGTCCTCCAGGGCAAATCGACTGCCATGCCAGGGGCAGGTCACGGCGCCATCGCGGAAGTCGCCCTCATTGAGAGGCCCGGCGGCGTGGCTGCAGCGGTTGGCGAGGGCCAGTAGCTGACCGGCCTCACGGAAGAGCAGGACCGGGACCTCGCCGGCAGTGGCAAGGAGCGGTTTGCCCTCCACCAGGTCCGCCTCCGCAGCCACGTCGGCCCAATCCTCCACCGCCTGGTCGAGGTCGAAGCCCGCGTGCTGAACGCCCATGCCCCTAGAAAAGACGAGGTGCCCACCGAGGTAGGCGGAGGCGCTGGCAACGCCAAGCCCGACCAGGCCAAGGGCGCGGCCGAGGCCTTTCTCGCCCGAGCGGCGGGCCAGCCAGGAGCCGGTCATGAGGACCAGCCCGGCGGTATTGGCCACACCGTGCAGCATGCCAACCCGTTTTTCCGGGCCGTAGCTGTCGGACCAGTCGGCGAGACCACTGGCGGCCGCCGCGACGGCGCCCAGGTTGCCCAGGCCCATCAGTAGCTCGGCACCATCCTCCGCGTCCTCGCCAGCGAAGAAGTCAAGGGCGACCGCGCTGCTCCAGAAGCCGATCGGCAGGTCGGTCAGCACGGGGTGGAGGGCATGACCGAGCCAGGCGCCGCTGAGCAGGTTCTTGACGGCGTCGGCGCCGGTGACCTTGGAGACGGCGCGCGATATGGCATCGGCAGGCCCGTCCAGGACCTGGCTCTGCTCGAGGCCGGAGACCGCGTCCGTCAGCTGCTTGCCGACCTGACCCTGAACGGGCACCTTACTCGTAGATGAACCCGATGAGCGGCACCTGGCCGGGGATGATGTGCCGCTGGTCCACAATGCCGAGGCCGCGGTAGTTCATCTCCGACACAACGTAGCTGCCATCGCCATAGACGGCGTCGACCAGGGCGACGTGCCCGTAGTAGCGACTCTCCCAGGTGACCATCACCGCGCCCACGCGGGGGGTCGACCCGGTCGCGTAACCGGCGGCGCGCGCATTACCGAACCACATCCAGGCGTCACCGTTCCACGGGATGTTCCGGCGTGAGGCCACATAGTAGGTGCACTGACCCCAGGGGAAGTGGTTATACGACGAGCGGCCGTGAGGGATCTCATCGGGCGCGGCAGCGGCGGCCGGCGCCGCCGAACCAGCCTGGGGACCGGCGTCCTGGGACGCCGTGAAGCCGGTTCCGTCGGGGATCATGAGGAAGCTTCCCGCGGCCAACTGAAGGGGATTGCGAACGGCGTTGTAGCCGATGATCGTGGCGGCGTCGACGTGGTAGCGGTCGGCCAGCTGCGGGACCGTTTCGCCCGCCCCGACCTTGACCAGGATGCCGTTGGTGGGAGGGATCAGCAACTTCTGCCCCAGCGCCAGGGAATCGACGTCCGCCAACTGGTTCGTCTGCCGCAGGGTGTCGATGCGCAAGCCGTATTTCTCGGCGATGCTGCCCAGGACGTCGCCATCCTGGACGGCGTACGTGACCACGTCGCGGTGGGACTGGGCCGTCTGCCCCAGCCCTGCCGGCTTGAGGATGAATCCCCGCGACGCGACGGCGGCGCTGTCATCGGCGCGTGCCGAGGTGGGCAACCCCGAAGAGGCGGCGGTCGAACTGGAGTGGGGGCCCAGCAGCCCCCCCATCAGCGGCACCAGGAGCACCAGGATGATCAGCGTGACGTGGCTGAGCCAGCGCGCGATGACGGTGCGCTCATCCCTCGGCAGCGAGCCGTGGGCCCGGAAGCGGCGTGGGATGCGGGGCGACGCGCCCAGCGCTCCCAGCCGGGCAGCGCGGCCGCCAGGGCCCCGGTCCAGCGGACTTGTCCAGTGCTCGGGTGGCGCGAACACAGCGGCTCGTACGGCCAGAAAGATTTCCTCCAGAAGTGGTTTTTCGCGCCCCCTCGTCCCGGAGGGTGGGCCGTTTTGGGGCCCGGCGCGACCTTGACACCCTACAAGAAGTGGCGCCCCGGCTGCAACGTCACGCATTCCGTCACCTTAAAGCTGACTCTGGAGAACACGATCCGTCACGAAGGAATCTGACCGAAGCAATTCGGCGGATAGCGAGGTGGAAGACGGAGGCCATGGAGGTGCGGATTGCCGACCGGTACGAGCTCGCGTCGC
>JBHEMP010000050.1:0-9104 GCA_046262515.1 Candidatus Dormibacteria bacterium
GCCCAGGGCAAGGAGCGCACCCCGACCTTCGTCTTCTTTGTCAACGACCCCGAACTGCTGCACTTCTCCTACAAGCGCTATTTGGAGAACCGCATCCGCGAGGCCTATGGCTTCGAGGGCGTGCCCCTGCGGACCATCTTCCGGAAGCGCAACGCCGAGCGATGAGCCGGGGGGACCGCGTCGCGGTGATCGGCGCCGGCAGCTGGGGGACGGCCCTGGCCTGCGCCATCTCCGCCGGCGGAGAGACCTACCTGTGGGCCCGCGACCGTGAGCAGGCGAAGCAGATCCAGGCCACCCGCCACAATCCCCGTTACCTCGAGGACCTCGCCATTCCCGACTCCGTCCACGTCACCTCGGACCTCGCGGATGCCGTCTACCGCGTGCCCATCCTGGTTCTGGCCGTGCCCGCCAAGGCGATGCGACTTACCACCCGGGGCATCTCCGGGATCATGCGGACGCAGGCGCGGCGCGGGGATGACGTGCCGCTGGTGCTGAGCGCCGCAAAGGGCCTGGACCCCGAGAGCGGAGCGCTGATGTCGCAGGTCCTGGCGGAAACTCTCGGCGACCGCGCGGTGATCGGCGCGCTCAGCGGCCCCAACATCGCCCGTGAGATCGCCGCCGGGCTCCCGGCCGGTACGGTGATCGCGTCGCGCGATTCAGAACGCCTGGCGGAGGCGCAGCGGCGCATCAGCAGCGATCGCCTGCGCGCCTACACGAACGATGACGTGGTGGGTGTCGAGGTGGGTGGTGCGATGAAGAACGTCATCGCCCTGGCGGCGGGGATCGCCGACGGCCTCGGGGCGGGGGACAACGCCAAGGCGGCAATCATGACGCGTGGCCTGGCCGAGATGACCCGGCTGGGGCGAGCCCTGGGCGCCCGGGCCTCCACTTTCTCGGGGCTCACCGGCCTTGGCGACCTGGTTGTGACGTGCGCGTCGCCGCACAGTCGCAACCGTCTGCTGGGTATGGAGATCGGCAGGGGACGCCGGCTTGCCGAGGCGGAGGCCGAGATGACGATGATCGCCGAGGGCGTGAATACCACCCGTGAGGCGGTTCGGCTGGGGGAGCGGCTCGGCGTCGACCTGCCCATCGCCCGCTCCGTCAGCCGGGTCATCTTCGATGGCGAGGACGTCATCAAGGTCAGCGCCCAGTTGATGGAGCGCTCCGGCCGCAGCGAGATCGAGGGCCTGGACCTCGGCTGAGGCCGCGGCGACCGCCTCGACTAGAATCTGTGCCGGGCGGCGAGTGGCGCAGCTCGGTAGCGCACCAGTCTGGGGGACTGGGGGTCGCAGGTTCAAATCCTGTCTCGCCGACCACCACTCACTACCGAGAAACCAGGAGGTACTAGTGAAAGTCTGGACGCTGAACAAGGACGGCCACACCGTCGAGGTCACCGACACTGGGTGGATCAGCGGGACCGAACAGGAATTCCTGGAGCAGGTCCGCATCCTGTTCGAGCAGCCGCTGGACGAGACCGGTGGGTTCCCCCTCCCCGGCATGCGCGGTTACCAGGCGCGCCGCGTCGAGCAGCTGGAGGCAGACGGCTACCGCGTCCTCTCCACCCACGAGGTCTGAGCGCTCGTGACCGGGGCCACGCGGACCGGCCCCGTAACGGGTTTTACCGGCGCTCTCGAAGCCAGCTGCGCGACGCGGGACTCCAGGCTCTGCGTGGGTCTCGACCCGGACCTCGATGCCCTGCCCAGCGGCTTCGAGCGCAGCCCGGATGATGTTCTCCGCTTCGTCACGTCGATCATCGAGGCCACAGCCCAGTTCGCGGCCGCGTTCAAACCCAACTCAGCCTTCTACGAGGCGATGGGGCCCGCG
This sequence comes from Candidatus Dormibacteria bacterium, assembly GCA_046262515.1. Classification (GTDB taxonomy): domain Bacteria; phylum Chloroflexota; class Dormibacteria; order DASZGP01; family DASZGP01; genus JAXDLW01. Next base: position 1,825 of record JBHEMP010000050.1, read on the forward strand.
GGAATGGAGGTCCTTCAGGCCGTGATCGCGTCGGTGCCCGCCGGCATTCCCGTGGTCCTTGACGCCAAGCGAGGCGACCTGGCCAATACCGCCGAGCGCTACGCCACCGCCTGCTTTGACGTCCTGGGCGCCACCGCGGTCACCCTCAGCCCCTACCTCGGCGGCGACAGCCTGCAGCCATTCCTGGAGCGCCCCGACCGTGGCGTGTTCATCCTCTGCCGGACCAGCAACCCGGGAGCCGACGACCTCCAGGAACTGGCCGTGGACAGTGGCCCGCTCTATCTCGAGGTCGCACGCCGGTGCCGCGGCTGGAACGTCAAGGGCAACGTTGGACTGGTGGCCGGGGCAACACGACCCGCGGACCTGGCCGCGGTGCGTCGCGAATGCCCGGGAATGCCCCTGCTGGTGCCTGGCGTGGGGGCGCAGGGCGGCGACCTCAGCGCTGCCTCGCTGGCCGCGGCGGGGGACGGGCGCGACCAGCCTTTCCTGATCAACGCGTCGCGAGCAATCGCGGGCGCCGGCCGCGACATCCACTTCCAGCACGCTGCGGCGGAAGCCGCGGACAACCTGCGCCAGGAGATCAACCAGGCGCTGGCGGGCTGACCGTGGCCGCCCACCGCGCCGTGGTCACGCTCGAGGGGCACATCATCGACAGCCTTCAGCTACCCAGGGTCTGGGACACGATCATGGACCTGGGAGGGAACTTCGACGTCGAGGAGTTCCGGGTCGGCAAGAAGAAGAACGAAACGTCGTATGTGCGCATGTCGGTCCAGGCACGTACCGAGGCCCGCCTGGGCGAAATTCTCAGTGTTATCCAACCGATGGGCGCGACACCCATCGACCAGGGCGAGGCCAAGCTGGCGAAGGTTCGCAAGAACGGCGTCTTCCCGATCGATTTCTACTCCACCAGCAACCAGCCGACCTGGGTGCGCCAGGGCGGAAAATGGCTCGAGGTCGAGCACATCGAGATGGACTGCGGGATAGTCGTAGAGGAGGGCCGCGCCCGGGTCATCCCGGTCGACGAGGCCCGCACTGGGCAGTTGGTCGTCGTGGGCTACGGCGGGGTCAGGGTTCAGCCGCTCGAGCGAGGCCGTCAGCGGGAGCTCTTCGGGTTCATGCAATCCCAGGTCTCCGCTGAAAAACCCAAGAAACTGATCATCCGGGAAATCGCGGAGTCGATGAAGCAGGTGCGCGCGGATGGAGGTTCCATCATCTTCGTCGGCGGACCCGCGATCATCCACACGGGCGCTGGAAAACACCTCTCGTGGCTGATCCGTAACGACTACATCCAGGTCCTGTTCGCGGGCAACGCGCTCGCCGCGCATGACATCGAAAGCGCGCTGTACGGTACCTCGCTGGGCATCTCGCTGGTCTCCGGTATGGGCCAGGAACACGGGCACGAACACCACATCCGCGCCATCAACCGAATTCGCTCTGCGGGTTCGATCGCGGCCGCCGTCAAGCAGGGGGTGCTCAAGGAAGGGGTGATGTACGAGGCGGTCAACGCGGGGGTACGCACCGTGCTGGCGGGTTCCATCCGCGATGACGGCCCACTTCCTGACGTCATCACGGACATGGTCGTCGCCCAGAAGGCGATGCGCGGCGCGATCCACGAGACCGACGTCCGGATGGCACTCATGGTCAGCACCATGCTCCACAGCATCGCCACCGGCAACCTGCTGCCGGCGAGCGTGCGGGCGGTGTGCGTCGACATCGAGCCCGCGGTTGTCACCAAGCTCGCCGACCGAGGCTCCTTCCAGACCATCGGGCTGGTGACGGACGTCGAGTCTTTCCTGAGGGAGCTCGTCTCGGACCTCCAGGGCAAACCGGTCGATCCGCGCTAGGAAACCCGTGGCCCAGCCCCTGGTCCTGACCCACCCGGCCTCCCACGCTCATCGTCCGCCCGGGCACCCTGAGAGCGAGGCACGGATCGCCGCGATTGAGATGGCGCTGGAGAGGCCGGGGTTGGAAGCAGTTCAGCGGGCGTCGGTCGAACTCGTCCCGGGGGTCATTCCCGGGGCGGAGGCCGCCGTCGCTGCCGCGTACCGAATCCACGACGCGGCCTACGTGGATGCGCTGCTCCGCGTGGGACAGGAGTGCGAGCAGCGCGGTGACGGGGGGTGGATCGACCCCGACACCTACATCGGTCCCGGGACGCTGGCGGCGGCCTGCGCCGGCATCGTGACCGCTCAGGAGGCCGTTCAGACGGTGTTGGACGGCCGCGCCAGCACGGCCTTCAGCCTCTGTCGGCCGCCCGGCCACCACGCCACACGGCGGCACGCGATGGGCTTCTGCTTCTTCAACAACGCGGCCGCGGCCGCCCAGACGGCCATCGACGCCGGGGTGGAGCGGGTTGCCATCGTCGATTTCGACGTCCACCACGGCAACGGCACCCAGGACATCTTCTATGAGCGCGCCGACGTGCTGTACATATCCACCCACCAGTGGCCGCTCTACCCCGGCACTGGCGCCAGCGCAGAGCGAGGCGAAGACCGGGGCGCCGGGTTCACCCTCAACCTTCCCCTGCCTCCCGGGTCCGGGGACCGTGAATACCTGTCGGTGTTCGACTCCCGGTTGTTGCCCGCCGTGAGGGCGTTCTCGCCGAGCCTGATGGTGGTGAGTGCCGGTTACGACGCCCATGCGCGGGATCCAAGGGCCGGCATGGAGGTTTCCACCGAGGGCTACAGGGCTCTCGCCGGCCGGCTCCTCGAGCTTGCCGATGAGGTCACCGACGGCCGAAGCGCCTGGATCCTGGAGGGAGGCTACAGCGTCGAGGACCTCGCTGACTCGGTCTTCGCGACGGTGCGCGCGGCGGTGAAACCGCCTCGGTAGGCCACCCCTGGCCGCTGGTCCAACTTGACATGTGGGCATCGCCTACATAGGTTGGGTCCAGTAACACGTATGCGTCGCAGCAAAATTTCTCTCCACGTCCCGGCAAGATCCGGCCTCCGTCAGCGCCTTGGCGCCGCGGGGCTGGCCCTCGTCCTATGCTCCGCGATGGTCCAGCCGGCCGCTGCCGACAGCGCCGCGGACCAGCTGCAGCGGCTCCGGGCGGAGGAGGCCAGCCAGCGGTCACAACTGGATCAGATCGGCTCCCAGCAGCAGGGTGTCCTGGCTTCGCTCAGCCGGCTGCGTGAGGACCTGAACGCCAAGCGTTCAGACCTGGCAGGGGCCTTTGCCCAGGTTGCCGATCTGAAAGCCGCGGTGGCGGGTCTCGAGGCTCGAGAGAAGTCTGCCGAGGAGCGTCACGACCAGAGGGTGCGGGCCTACCTCGACGCGACCCGCGTCACCTACAAGCGCGGTGCTTCCGCCGATTGGATCGTCTACCTGGTCAACTCGGGGACTTTCTCCGAGTTCCTGGACCGGCTGACCTACGTGATGGCCTTCTCGCGCAACGACCTGGCCCAGGCCCGCGCGATGCGCGACGAGCGGGACCGCCTCGCTGCCCAGCGCAGGCGCTCGGAGGAACTGAAGGCCCAACTCGACCCCTTGCTGGCCTCTCTGGCCGCCCGGCTCTCCGACGCGGAGGCGGCGGTGAGCGGTGAGGCCACGGTGGCCTCCGACCTCGAGCGGCAGCAACGTGCCGCCCTCGGCGCCCTGCAGGGCCTTCAGCACCGCGAAAAGGAGCTCGAGGCGGCGCTGGCGGCGGCACAGGCGGTCTCGGAGGCCGCCGCCGCCAAGGGGGGCGCGAGGACCTTCGCTTCCCAGTGCCCAGCCGCTCCCGCGGGTATGGTCAGCTTCTGCGGGCACGGCTTTGGACACGGGGTTGGGCTGGGTCAGTATGGAGCGCTGGGCATGGCCCAGGCCGGGATCCCCTGGCAGAACATCGTTGCCCACTTCTACAGCGGCACCAGTCTCTCGGGGTTCCCGGCACAGACCGTGCGGGTGCTGCTCACACGCGCCGGCGGAACCCTCACCCCACGGTTCGCGGGCGCGGCCGTCTACGATCCGGGCGGTGCGGTCGTAGGGCACGCGCCCGCGGAGGTCGCTGTCGTGTTCAGCAGGGGAGGGGATGGCAACATCCGCTGCTCCGTCTGTGGCGCCGCGTCCGCGGCCTGGATGCGCCTTCAGCCGGACCCGGGCGGCCTCTTCGCGGTCAGCGGCAGCGGCGGTTCCTACCGCGGTGACGCCGTGGTAGACGGGAGCAGCGGGCTCCAGGTGATCAACCACGTCGACCTCGAGGACTACCTGCGCGGCCTCGGCGAGGTCCCTTCCAGCTGGCCGTTGAACGCGGTGGCTGCCCAGTCCGTCGCAGCGCGGACATACGCGCTGGCGCACCTGCGCTCGGACGGCCTGTATGACATGGACGACACCACCCGTTTCCAGGTTTACCGGGGATATGCCGGGGAGTCCGCGACCCAGAACCTGGCCGTCGCGAGGACGGCCGGGCAGGCGCTCTTCTACGGCGGACAGTTGATCGACGCCGTGTTCTCGTCCAGCGACGGTGGACACTCCGAATGTGCCTCGGCGGAGTGGGGCGCCGGCGACACACCATGCTCGCCGTTGTACCTGCAGGGCGTCCTGGACAACTACGACAGCCCCGCCGGCCCGAGCAATCCCTACCACACCTGGTACACGCCGGCCCACCGCCTCAGCGATATCCAGGGATACCTGGTGGCAGGCCACGTCTATAACTCGACAACCTGCGGGGTGCTGGACCGCTTCACCTACACCCGGGACCGCTCCAACCGCGTCCGGCAGGTGCAGATGGTGGGGGACAGGGGAACCTGCAACGCGCCCGCCTCCGCCTTCATCTCCGGTATCAACGCGGGGTCGCCGTCGGACTTCGTGGTGTACGGGGAGATGTTCGGCGACACGCCCGGCAGCGGCGCGTGGCCGTACTTCTGAGCAACCCGGGGACACCTCCCGCGACCCCTGGGGACTCGTTTGCAGTCCACCGGGGTAAGGCGTTATCGTGGTGGGATCGCCGCGTCCAACGGGGACGGGGCCGGGGTGTTGCACCGGAGGTAATACATGGCCGTTGAGGACATGACGCTGCGCTGCCGCGACTGTGCGGCAGACTTCATCTGGACCGCTGGAGAGCAGACGTTCTTCGAAGAGAAGGGCCTTCAGAACCAGCCGCAGCGATGCCCCAACTGCCGCCGGCAGCGACGCAGCGGAGTGTCGGCTGGGAGAGCGATGTTCGACGTCGTCTGCGCCGACTGCGGGAAGCCGACGCAGGTGCCTTTTGAGCCGAGGGAGTCGCGCCCGGTGTACTGCACCAACTGCTTCGAGCGCGCGCGGGTGAGGGTCGGCTAAGGCGCCCACCCCGTCGTGGGCGTACCGGGTCGTGGCGCCTCAGGCCGGGCGGCGACTCCGGTTGCCGCTGTGGAACTCACGGTGGACAGCTCGCAGCTGCGGGTTCGTAACGTGCGTGTAGATCTGGGTCGTGGCCAGGTTGGCGTGGCCCAGCATCTCCTGGACTGAGCGCAGGTCGGCACCGTTGAAGAGCAGGTCGGTGGCAAACGAATGCCGCAGCGTGTGGGGGGTTGCGCGCACCCCCAGCCCCGCGTGGCGAACGTACTTGCCGACCAGGCGTTCGACGGAACGAGTCGTCAGCCGCCATCCCTCGCCGTCCAGCGCCGCCTGGCCCGTTGAACCCTGTTCTGCCGCTGGGCCGCGGTAGCGCAGGAACAGGGGCTTGAAGCGGTCTCTGCGAACCCCAAGGTAGGCGCGGATTGCGTCTGCCGCGCTGTCGGTCATGAACACCACGCGGGTCTTGCGGCCCTTGCCGAGGACTGAGAACTCAAGGCTCTCGAGGTTGACGGTGTCGCGGTTCAAGGCGACGAGCTCGGAGACGCGCAGCCCGGTGGAGAACAGCAGCTGGAGTATGGCGCGGTCACGCAGACCCGCTTCGTCGCCGGCGTCAACCGCCGCGAGCAGACGCGCCACCTGGTGGGAATCCAGGAACTTGAGACTGCGCCCGGCGCCCTTGCCGAGCTCGACACGGTCCGGCGCCATGGCGTCTGCACCGGAGCGCGTGAGGTAGCGCAGCAGGGAGCGTAGCGCGATCAGGTAGGAGCTCTGCGTACCTTGCGCCAGTGGGCGGCGAGTAACCGGTGAGACATAGCGGTGAAGGTGCAGGCGGAATCGCCGTGCCACCTCCGGGTCGATGTCCTCTGCCCGCTTCAAGCCTTGGGTGGCGGCCCACCCCATGAAGAAATCCAGGTAGTGGGCGTACATGCGCACCGTGCCGCCCGAGAGGTTGCGATCAATCTCGCAATGCTCGAGGAAGGCCTGGACCTGGTCGTGAAGACGTGTGGAAGGCATGACCGGCTGCGCGCAGTGTAACCCGAAGCACGACATATTGCGACGCTTTTGGGCGTGGACCGGGGACGGTTAGCCTTCCACCTCCACGGTCTCCCGCTCATCATCACGCCACGTCGCGCCCGCGACCAGGAGGACACCGGTCACAACGTCTGCCGCGGCAGCGCAGGCTGCCAGCAAGGGCGTGCGCGGGTCGGCGTCGGAGAAACCCTCGAAGATGCTGACCACGAGGGCCATCGCCCCTACGTGAGCCGGCACCACGACTACTGCCGCCCACCAGAGCCCCCGGCCCGCCTTTGCCAATCGCACGAACACCACCAGCAGGAACGGGATCCAGCCCAGCGCGAACACGAACAGTGTGACGGGGACCGCCTGGCTGCCCACGGTGCAGCTGTCGGTGCACTGTGCCGGGTTGACGATGCTGAGGAATATCGACGCTACGCGCAGCGCCAGGAAAGCCGTGAAGCTGGCCGCGACCCAGGCGCAGATCTGGGCCGCCGCCAGGAGCCGCGCGCGCATAGGTTCAGGCTAGCGCTCGAGCCGCCTTACCAGGTCGGCTCAGTGCAGATCGGTCTAGGCGGACTTGCCGGTTGCCAGGCTTAAGCCGGCCCCGGCCGTGGCCGAGGACGGTGCTGCGACACCCACTGCCGGAGCCACTGCACCAGGTGCAGCGGGCCGACTCTCCACTTGGCCAGGATATCGATCACCCCCAGGCGCCTGAGGCGATCCTCCTGATCGGGCCTCAACTCGGTGTTTGTCAGCACCACGACCGGCTGCTCCTCGGTGGCGGGGTTGCCACGGAGTTCCTCGACAACCTCGATTCCGTTGGCACGCGGCATGTCGACGTCCAGGATCAATAGGTCCGGGTCGGCCCGGTGCACGGCCTCAATGGCCTCCACGCCGTCGCGCGCGATCTCCACGTGGTGACCGGCCGCGGTTAGCGCGTGCCTGTTCATCGCGGCCAGGTCCGGGTCGTCCTCGGCGAGCACGACGTCAAGGCGTTGGCTGGGATC
>JBHEMP010000051.1:0-6530 GCA_046262515.1 Candidatus Dormibacteria bacterium
ACCCCGGGTTTGTTCTCCACCAGTACCGAGAGAAGGCGCGCCTGGGAGTTCAAAACGCCTCCACGGAATCCAGAAAGCCCTTGCCCAGGGGCACGATGGGGTAGACGTTGGCGTCGGGGTCGATGACGAACTCCATCAGGACCGGGCCCTTGTGCGCCAGCGCCTCATCGAGCATCCTCTCCACGTCCTCCTGCCGGTCGGTGCGCAACCCCTTGATGTCGTACGCCTCCGCGAGCTTCATGAAGTCGGGCCGGTGGGTCAGGTCGACCTGGGAGCGGATACCGCCGTAGAAATCGTCCTGGAACTGCCGCACCATGCCCAGCGAGTAGTTGTTGAGGATCAGGATCTTGATGTCGACGTTGTTCTCGGCGATGGTGGCGAGCTCCTGCATGTTCATCACGAAGCCGCCCTCCCCGCTGACGCAGAAAACCGTCTTGTCGGGCCGCGCGAACTTCGCGCCGATGGCCGCGGGGAAGGCGAATCCCATGCACCCGGTACCCCCGCTGTTCAGGAAAAGCCCCGGCTTCTCATAGTCGAACCACAGCGCGGCCCAGATCTGGTTCTGGCCCACGTCGGCGACCACGATGGCCTCGGATGCCGCTCGCTCGTACATCGGGATCAGTACCTCCTGCGGCTGCAGCAGACCCGTCTTGTTGAGGTAGCGGATGGGGTGTTCCTCCTTCCACTGGTCGATCTGCGTGAGCCATTCGTGCTCGCGCTTGGGCTCGACGAGCGGAATGAGCTCCTTGAGGACCGCCTTGGCGTCGCCCACCAGGGGCACCTGCGGCTTGATGTTCTTGCCGATCTCGGCCGGGTCGATATCGATGTGGACGAGGTTCTCGACATCGGGGGCGAAGGTCTGGATCTTGATCGTGACCCGGTCGTCGGCGCGCATGCCGATCATGATCAAAAGGTCGCAGTGGTTGACTGAGAGGTTGGTGTACGCCGCCCCCATGAACCCCACCATCTGCAGCGCCAGGGGATCGCGCAGCGGGAACGCGCCCGTGCCCAGCAGGGTCCAGCCCACCGGGATGTTGGCCTTGTGCGAGAGCTCGAGCAGCTCCTGCTCGGCGCCCGAGATGAGCACGCCGCGGCCACACAGGATCATCGGGCGCCTGGCGTTCTTGATCAGCTCCGCGACCTTGCGCACCTGCACCGGGTTGCCCTTGTAGGTGGGGTTATAGGAGCGCATGTGGACCTGTTTCGAGGGGTAGACAAAGTCAATCTGCTGCTGCTGGATGTCCTTGGGCAGGTCGATCAGCACCGGGCCGGGGCGACCGGTGCGGGCGATGTAGAACGCTTCGCGGATGGTGTCCGCGAGGTCGTTGATGTCCGACACGAAGTAGCTGTGCTTGACGACGGACATGGTGCTGCCGATCACGTCCGACTCCTGGAAGGCGTCGGTTCCCACGGCGGAGGTGGCCACCTGGCCGGTAAAGGCGACCATGGGCACCGAGTCGAGGAAAGCGGTGGCCAGGCCCGTGACCAGGTTGAGGGCGCCGGGCCCACTGGTCGCCCAGACAACTCCCACCGCCCCGCGGCGCGCCCGGGAATAGCCGTCGGCGGCGTGGGCGCCCCCCTGCTCGTGGCGGACGAGGATGTGCTTGATGCGGTCGGCGTACTCGGGCAGGACCTGGTACAGGGGGAGGTTGGCGCCGCCCGGATAGCCGAAGATCGTGTCCACCCCCTCTCGCAGCAGGCACTCCATGACGATTTGGGCGCCATTGAGCAGGCGCGAGGCCTCAGACGTCACGCGGCCGTTGCTATGGACCTCGGGGGCGACGGCCATCAGGCGTAGAGGTCCTGGATGTTCTCGTGGGTGTTCTCGTCGGCCAGGATCTCACGCAGCTTCTCGTCGCTGGGCGAGGCCTCCTCCTGCTCGACCTTGTTGAGGACGCGGTTGACCACGCGCTCCCTGGGGGCGTGGCCCATGTCGAACATCCGGGCCTGGAGCTCGAGCTGTTCCTGCTGTTTGTCGGTCATTTGACACCTCCTGGTTGGCGGCACTGCTTCGCGAAATTTCCTGGGGCTTAAAACAACAAAGCCCCGTCCCAAACTGCCTGGGACGAGACTTCAGAGAAATCCCGCGGTACCACCCGCTTTGCCGGCCTTCGGCCGACCACTTCAAGAGCTGACCCACGGAGGGTCGTACTCCCTGGTCCGCTATCGAGGACCACTTCGGCCGGGCCTACGCCCCGCAAGGGGGTTTCGATCGGCTGCTCGGGGGCGAGTTCAGAAGTCCTTGAAGCTACCGGCTCACACCATGCCCGGCTCGCTGAAGCCCAGGGGCTTCCTACTACTCCCCGTCAACGCTCTATTGAGTTGTGCCGGCGAGTCTATGCCGCTCTGACGCAGGGTGTCAAACGCCCTCACAACTCTTAACTTCGGGCGTCCCGGCCGCTACCGGCCCGAAACGGCCGCCAGTTCGTCGAAGAACCCCGGGTAGGAGATGGCCGCGGCGCCCGCGTCCTCGATCACGGTCTCCCCCGTCGCCACGCACCCCGCCACCCCAAGCGCCATCGCCATGCGGTGGTCGCCCATCGACGAAACCGCCGCGCCAGTAAGCGGGGTGGGACCGTCTATGACGAGGTCGTCCCCTTCAACCGCGATCGACGCTCCCAGCAGGCGCAACTGGCTGGCCACGGCCTCGAGGCGGTCAACCTCCTTGTGACGCAGCTCTCCCAGGCCGCGGAAGCGGCTGGTGCCCGACGCGGCGGTCGCGGCGACTGCGAGGATGGGGACTTCGTCGACCAGGCTGGGGACCTCGGCGGCCGCGATATCCGCCGCGACCAGCCGGCTGGAGCGGACGACCAGGTCGCCGACGTCCTCCCCTGCCTGGCGCCGCCGATTCTCAACCTGCACATGGGCGCCCATCCGGCCCAGGACCGCCAGGAACCCCGTGCGCGTTGGATTCAGGCACACCCCGTTGAGGACGATGTCGGCGGAGGGATGGACTGCGGCCAGGACGGCGAAGAAGGCCGCGGCAGAGGCATCACCCGGGATTTCCAGGTCCAGGGGATCCAGCGTGGATGGTGGAAGCATTTCGATCTCCCTACCGGCGCGGATGTCCACTCCCATCAGGGCCAGCATCCGCTCGGTGTGGTCGCGGGTGGGGATCGGTTCGATGATCGACGACGCCCCCTCCGCCTGCAGCGCCGCCAGCAGGACCGCCGTTTTCACCTGCGCGCTGGGCACCTCCATCGTCACCCGGGAGCCGTGAAGCACCCGGCCGCTGACCTCAACTGGTGGTGTTCCACCGGCCGCGGGTGCCACCTCAGCGCCCAGGGCCCGCAGCGGCGTCGCGACGCGCATCATCGGGCGGCGGGTCAGGGAGTCATCGCCAACAAGACGAACGCTGAGGCCGGGGGTGCCGGCCAGCGCGCCGATGAGGAAACGCATGGTATTGCCCGAGTTGCCACAGTCGAGGTCGCCGTCGGGGGCGCCGAGGCCGCGCAGGCCCACACCTGAAACCGTGGTTTCCCCCGCGGACTCCGATACCTCGACGCCGAGTGCGCGCAGGCACCGAACCATCGACTCCTGGTCCTCGCCCGGCGCACGGTGCCGGAGCCGCGAGCGGCCCGTGGCCAGGGCGGCCAGCAGCAGCGCCCGGTGGGATATCGATTTATCGCCGGGGATGTGGACCTCACCCTGAAGGCGGGGCGGCATAACGACCCGAGGCGGGTCGCTCAAGCGAGATGCGGGTGGTCGGCGGCCCAGCGGTCGCGGGTCGCTCGGGCCACCTCGAAGAACTCGCTGACGCGGTCACCGGAGTCCTCCTCGATGAGCGTTTCAAAGCGGTCAAGCACAGCTCGCAGGCCGGCCAGCGAGCGCAGCACCTCATCCCGGTTGGCCGCGACGATCGCGGCGTACATCTCGGGGTTGCCCGCCCCCAGCCGGCTGATGTCCCTGAACCCGGACGACGCCAGTTCCGAAGCCGAGGGCCAGGCGACGTCCTCCGCCATCGAAGCGAGGTAGGCGGCGCTGAGCAGGAACGGCAGGTGGCTGATCATGGCGACGCTGCGGTCGTGGTCTTCGGGTGTGGTCAGCAGGGGGACGGCACCTATCGCTTCGATCGCCTCGACGTAATCCTCCCACCCGCCTGGCAACGGGCCATCCTGCGGGGTCAGCACCCAGGGCCGGCCCTTGAAAAGGTCGGCCTCGGCATGGTCAATGCCGGTGACCACCTTCCCGGCCATCGGGTGGCCGCCCAGGAAAGGGTTCCGGCCCGGGTCGAGCACCGTCAGCGCGTGCGCCACGACGCCCGCCTTGACCGAGCCCACGTCGGTCACGCGGCAGCCCTCGGCGAGATGGGGCACCGCCTCTTCCAGCACCTGCGCGGTGGACCACAATGGGCAGGCCAGCACCACCAGCTCGGCGTCGCGCAATAGGGCCAGGTCGGTGCCGGCGCGGTCCACTGCGCCGAGCCGTAAAGCCGCGTCGGCGGTTTCCAGGCGGCGGCCGACCCCAAGCACCTCGATCCCGGGTACCCGCGCCCGAAGCGCCAGCCCCAGGGATCCCCCGAGAAGGCCCAGGCCAACGATCGCCACGCGCCGGGTCACGAGGCGAATCCGAGAACGGAGCACTGGCTCCCGGCTAACTGGTAACGCGGCCAGGTCGAAGGCGTTGGCGTGATCACGGTGCAGAGCTTAGGGGAGGTCCGAAGTCCGGGATCCAGAACCTGCGATACGCACAAATGTTCGCTATACTTGAGGGATCATGTTGGGGGGCTGGGGGGAAGTTCTGTCCGAGACTCGTTTCTCCGACGCCCTGCCAATTGAGGCCGCCGACGACCAATCCGCTATCGGCTGGCCATACCTGCTGGTCGAGGAGTCCATCGAAACCTTCGAGGACCGCCCCACTTCGCTCCACACGGCCGCCGAGATCGGTGAGCAGATCGTCAGGCTGGGCAGCTATATCTCCCGGCTCAAGCTGGAGCAGGCGAGACTCGTCGGCATCTTCGACATGTCCGGCGAGGCTGTAGACCAGGGTTCCAACAGCACCATCGACTGGGTCCGCCACAACGCCCATCTCTCAGTGGCCGAGGCCACACAGCTGGTCGCCGTCGGTCGCCAGGTGCACCGGCTGCCGGCGAGTTCGCAGGCGCTGGTCCAGGGCGAGGTGGGGTTTGGTCACCTCGTCCAGATGGCCCATGTCTCAGCGTTCTGCGCGAAGTCCAAGCACGGCGACGGCTTTGACGAGGGAGTCCTGCTCGCCAGTGCCGCGATCGAATCCGTCAGCCGCTTCCAGCAGACCTGCGACGCCTACCGACATATCTTCGACCAGGCTCAGGCCACCGAGAAAGAGGTCGACGCTGTCGAGGCTCGCAAGCTGACCTTCAACAAGACCGACGACGGTCGGTACTTCGTGAACCTGGAGCTCGACCCGGCGGGATACACCACGGCGCGGACCGCGCTCGACGCCCGCTCCGACCGGTACGGCCGCGCCGACACTCGCAACCGGGCGCGGCGCCTGGCTGACGGCTTCCTCGACATGTGCATGGATGACATGGCCCGTACCGCCCGACCGGCTGAGAGCCTCTCCCCCGTCCACATCGCGGTGTCCTGCTCCTGCGACGCGTTCCACAACCAGCCCGGCGCGCCGGCGGCGGTTACCCAGTACGGCACGCACCTGTCGGTCGCGGCACTGGGCCGGCTCTCCTGTGATGCGTCGGTCACCCACATCAAGCTCGACGACCGCCTACTTCCGGTTGGCATAAGCCGGCTCAAGCGGCAGCTCAGCAAGCGCGAGATGCGCGCCCTTCGGGAACTTCACCCGCAGTGCGTCCGACCAGGCTGCCGGCGACCAGCGTCGCAGTGCGACGCTCACCACATCACGTGGTGGTCGCGCGGCGGCAAGACCGTTATCGAAGACATGTGCATGGTCTGTCCGTTCCACCACTGGCAAATCCATGAGGGCGGTTGGAACGTGGCGCGCACCGAGGACCGCCGCTTCGTCTGGGTCCCGCCGAAGTTAGCTCGCGGTCCCTCAGTCGCTTAGCCCGCTAGTCCAGGTTGCGGCCGACGGCCTCCGCGACCTTGCGCACCGACCCCATCAACTTCTCGAAGTTGGCGAACTTCAACGACTGCGGGCCATCGGAGTAGGCCTCGGCGGGGTTGGGGTGCACCTCGATCATCAGGCCATCGGCGCCGGCCGCGACCCCGGCCATGGCCATCGCCTCCACCCAGCTCCACTTGCCGGTCCCGTGGCTGGGATCGACGACGATGGGCAGGTGTGACAGCTCGCGCAGGACGGGGACAGCATTGAGGTCCAGGGTGTTGCGGGTGATGGTCTCGAACGTCCTGATGCCACGCTCGCAGAGGATGACCTGGTAGTTGCCGCGGCTGAGGATGTACTCGGCGGCCAGCAGCCACTCCTCGATGGTCGAACTGAGCCCGCGCTTCAGCAGGACGGGCTTGCGAACCTGGCCCACCTCGTAGAGCAGGTTGTAGTTCTGCATGTTGCGGGCGCCGATCTGGAGGACGTCCGCGGAGTCCGCCACGGCGGCGACGTCGCTGGCGGCCATGACCTCG
>JBHEMP010000052.1:0-6736 GCA_046262515.1 Candidatus Dormibacteria bacterium
CGGCGCCAGCAGCTGCCAGGTGCTCGATTCGGGCCACGATGACGTGCTCGCGCACACGTTCAGCGGCCCGCACGGCGCCATGCTGTTTCTGCACAACCTGGACGAGCACGAGCGCACCGTCGAGCTCGGCGACCAGGTCGGACAGTGCGACCGACCGGCGGAGAGTTTCGCCGACGCGGAGTATGCGGCGCTCGACGGCGAGATGGGCAGGCTGAAGCTCAACAGATGGGGGTATCGCTGGATCCGGCTCCGGTTCACACCCTGAACGGGTTGCGGTGATGCGACAGCTTGAGCGACTGCGGGAATCTTCGTTTTTCGGCTTACCCTGCTCTGGCACCCGGCGCGCGTGCTTCGCAAGGAGGGCTTTCACCTCCGGAAGCACAACCTTCGTGGCCAGGAATGCGTTGACGTTGCCCTGACCGGCGATCCGAAACTGAGTGCTGCTCGCATTGGTGACGCGCCTCCGCCGTCTCATCGCCTGAATCCTCCAGTTGGCCCGGTCAGATACCACGTCGGTGCCGAATCGAGGGCAGTACCTCCCGCTGGTCCCAGTACCGACCTGCAGCCGCGCAGAGAGGCTTCGAAGCGCGTACACGCCGCTAATGCGCCACGCCAAGAGGGACCGGACGTTACCGCGCGCCAGAGCGCCTTGGCGCCTACTCACGGGCTCGCTTGGGAGGAATTCCCCGTCTCGTCGTGGCGGGTATCGCTCACCGGTTACGCTCCAGGCATGTCCGTGTCCGCGACCTTCCCGGCCGAACTCGACCTGCGTCCTTCCATCAACCGCATCGAACGTGAGGCGGCGCGGATGGCTCAGCTCGCGGAAACCCATGCGCTCGACGCGCGCGTGCCCGGCTGCCCGGGCTGGGACGTCGAAGCGCTGGTGCGTCACCAGGGTCGTGTGCACCGCTGGGCGGCCAAGACCGTGCGCGAGCAACTGCAGGAGTGGCTGCAGGAGCGCTTCGTCGGGCCGGAGGAGCCGCGGGCCATGGTGGCATGGTTCCGGGAGGGCGCCGCCCAGCTGATCGAAGCGCTCCGCACCACCCCGCAGTCCGAGGCGATCTACACCTTCGCGCCCGGCCCCCCGGGGGTGGCGTTCTGGGCGCTGCGGCAGGCCAACGAGACTTCAATGCACCGGTGGGACGTCGAGTCGGCCTACGGCGAGCAGGTGGCCTTCGAGCCGGCTGTGGCTGCGGAGTTGCTCACCGAGTGGCTGCGAATCGCGGGAGGCGTGGTACACAACCCCGCTGGTACAGGCGGGACCATCCGCTTCTCCGCCACCGACGCAGACGTGGACCTGACGGCAGCCCTGGGTGAGCGCATCAGCTCGGCGCCTTCAGATCCGGCCGCCACTGCCGGCCTGACGCTCCAGGGCACGGCTTCGGAGCTCTACCTGGTCAGCATGAATCGCATCGATACCAGCGGCCTACGGACGGAGGGCGAGATGGCGCTGCTCGACGACTGGCGCGCCCGGGTTCAGTTCTAAATCCGCATGACAACGCAGGGACCATCGCCAGGCGGGGTGCTCTGCGCGGTGACCATCGCGCCAGGGTACACGCGCGCCCGGCGCCGGCCCGGGTGGATGATGTGCTGAAAGCTTCCGAGCCCCGGGAGCTGCCCAGCGGAGAGCGATATTGATCACAGTGCGCCTGGACGGCGCCCGGGTGGCTCGGCCTGCCCCGGCCGACGTCAACCGGGCTGTCGCTCCTCAGCTCTACTGGGTGGACGCTGTTCTGCCCGATGAGGACGAGCTTGCCTGGCTGCAGAAGGCGTTCCAGCTGCATTCCCTCGAGGTTGACGACCTACGCGGCCGCAACGAACGGCCGAAGGTCGATGACTACGGCGCACATCTTTTCGTCGTGCTCCTGGGCGTCAGCCGCGATGAAGCCGATGCCTCGCTGCACCTCAGCGAGGTGCATATCGTGGTCGCGGGAGGGGGCGTGCTCACCGTCCGGGACGGGCCGCTGCCCGCGGTCGAGGCGCTGGCCGCCAACTGCGACTCCCGGCCGGAGCTCGGCCAGGGTGCCCCCGGGCTGCTCTTCTACCGTCTCTGCGACGCAACAATCGACTCGTTTTTCCCCGTGCTGGATGGGTTGGACGGCATCATCGACGAACTGGAGACCGCCATCGTGCAAGAGGCGGGCCGCGACACGGTGGCAGACATATTCCGCCTTCGACGCGAGCTCAGCGTCCTCCGTCGCGTGCTCGGCCCAGAGCGCGACCTCATGCAGGCGCTCGCCGGGCCGCACGGCCCTCAGCTCGACGGCGAGACGAAGCTCTACATGCGTGACGTGTACGACCACACCGTCCGAATCACGGAGCAGGTGGACGCCTACCGGGATATCGTCACCGGGGCACTGGACGTGTACCTGTCATCGGTCAACAACCGGGTGACCGAGCAGACCAAGCGCCTTTCCGTCGTGGCGACCATCTTTCTGCCGCTCACCTTCCTGACGGGATTCTTCGGGATGAACTTCCGCCTCCTCGTCGATGTCATCTCACACGACTCGGTCTTCTGGTTCGCGCTGCTCGTCATGCTGGCCTCGGTGCCGACCGGGTACCTCGCCTCCCGGCGGCTGAGCTCGACGAGCAAGGCGTTGCCGAACGCTGAGCGGACATCCGACCTCAGGTTGAGCGGTCGCAGAACGCTACGGCACAACGGTCCGGCCCGCGACCCAGAGGTGGTGGCCGGACCTCGGAGCGACCCGGAGTGAGAGGGATGCCATGACCCACACTCGGAACCCTCGCGGGTCGAGGATCCTCCGCATGGCTTGGCCTGCTCATCCGGCTCGTCCTCCAGCACCAACCAGCCGAAGAAGGCGCGGAGCTGATCGAACCCTGATCTGGGCGGGGTGGGCTTGCGGTCGGAGCCGCCCGTTAGGAACAGCTCGATGGTCTCGCGGGCAACCAGACGCGGCACTGGAATTGAGGGCCCTGTCGCGTAGTTCGCGTGACGGAGTGACAAGGTCGAGGTGGCGTCGCTGAGCACAGTCGAGGCTGCTGGCCGTGCAGGCTCCCCGCCCCGTGGGGCGCCTCACTAGGGCCTCCGATGGCTCAGGTCCTGCGCCTCGGCCACGAGGGCCAATCGGCGCAGCGTCTCCTCCATTCCGGTCACGAGATCGGCGGCCCGCTCCTCCCACGACACGCCGGTGGCGAACCGCGTGAGAATGCGCCCAAGTCGACCCGGAGCCTTCATGAGCGTACAGGTCTCGGTCACGATGCACCCACCGTCTGCGGCGGGTTTGAATGTGTAGCTCCAGGTTGTGTCGGGATCGGCGGGCGCACCGCGCCCCACCGCGAACGCGAAGGTCCGTCCCCGCGCGGCATCGGTGACGACCGCCGTGGTGGACCAGCTCACCCGACGCCGGTTGCGGCCGCGAAAGCGAGCTCCAACCACGGCGGCCTCTGTCCCATTGAGCCACTCCCCGCCTGTGTTCTCGGGGCTCCACTCGCCCATGCGTGTAATGTCTGCGATGAGCTCGTACACGATGTCAGCGGGCGCCTTGATGGAGGCGGCGGTGCTGAGTTCATGCATGATCATCACGACCTCCGGTCGATGTGAGCGCGCCGCCGACTCGCCCCCGGGGGCGGTGCGCCGCCTGCCACAGATCGGCCGATGGTCCCGGCGATCGGCGCGGACCTGCCAGTTGCTCGACGTCCTCGCTGGCGGACTCGCCCGCTCCCAACGCCGATATCGCGGCGCCGAAACTGCGTGCAACTGCTCGCGCCTGCTGGTCGTGCAATACGGCGCTGACGGCGGCCGCGATTTCCGGCGCGGTCGCTTCAGGCCCGACGACGCGGCCGGCCCCGACGGCCTCTACGCGGCCCGCGTTGATCGGTTGCTCACGTCCCTGCGGCACGCAGACGAGCGGAACCCCGGCTGCGAGCGACGTGGTGATCGTGCTCATACCCCCGTGGGTGATGACCAAACCCACATGCGGAAGGACAAGTTCATGCGGGACGTGACCCCGAACGGTCACATTCGGCGGGGCGGAGACCGCCCCGACTGGGAGGACGCCGCCAAGAGTGAGCAGGACGCGCACGGGCACCTCTGCGACGGCCGTGAGCAGGTGCGGCAGCGCTGTGACCTGGCGTTGCATGGTGGTGCCCAGCGAGATCAACACCCAGGGATCGCCCGGGGCTCTCAGCAGTTCGAACGCGGTGGAGGGGAGGCGACCTGGTGCGGGATTGGTGATCGGGCCCGTATAGCTAGTGTTCGCTGGCAGGTCGGAGGGCTCGTCGAACCCAGGCGGCGCCAGCGCGAGCACTCGGCTGGCCTCGGCGAGCAACCCCGCCACGCTCGTGTGCATGACGCCGTCCCCCCACAGATGGACGAATGGGGAGTACAGGACGTGAACGAGCACAGCCGTCGGCACCTCGAGCTCTCGCGCAGCCGCGAAACCGGCGCCAAGCATGCAGTCGAGGACCATCACGTCGGGACGGAAGGTGGTCGCCTCGGCGAGGATGTCCTGCTTCGTGGAAAGTCCGTGCAGCATCGGGTCCACGTACTCGGACCACCCCTCGTCCTGGGTGAGGCCCGTGGGCAATGGCTTCTCCGAGGGGAACGGCGCGAACTCGATGCCCGCCTTTTCCGCACGGTTGGCCATGCTTCTCCAGCCGAGCATCCGCACACGCTGGCCGCGCCTGGCCAGCCGCGCCCCCAGGTGGAATGCGGGCGGCGTATTGCCACCGCCGTCCCAGGTCGCGATCAGGACACGCGCTGGCGCTGTCACCGCGCCGGCCGAATGTTCTGGTTGCGGTTGAAGCGGGCTGGTCCTGATGCCATGGTGGCCGCGGTCGCCGTGACCCTGGCTGAGGTGCTGAACCGTCGCATGGCTTCCCCAGACGCCGTCATCAACTTGGGCTCGGATTCTATGCGCTCCGCGTGCCGGTTGCCGCCTGGGCACTGTGGGTTGGGACGTCGGTGGCATCACTAGTCCCTCCGGCGAGACGGGGAGTGACGCACCGCGCCGCGTCGTCCTAGCCAAAAGGCTTGACCAACTGATCATCGCCGCCCAGGAGTTGGCTTGGGAGAGAGGATTCCAACCTCCTATAGAGCGCAAAAGCGCCATGCGGCGCGCCCGCAGCGATACGTGTTGACGGAGCCCCATGCCCACACTTATCGGCTGAAGCGATACTGCCCCCGACTCCGATTGCCGACGGTGACAAAACGCCATCACCCTCCGGGTCACTTCGAAGCTCGACGGCGCCCCTTCACCGCCCCAGCCGCGCCGGAGGGCCGAACCAGTGCGGCGAGGTCGGGCCGAAGAACGGTCGGGGAGGAATACGGCTGACCGCTCGACGCCGCCCGTGAATGCCGATCGCCGGAGGGTGGGCCCTAGGCGGATTCATCCGCGCCGAGCTGTGGCCACCACATAGCGGCTCGTCACCCGGAAGCCGTCGGGGTCCTCATTGGCCGCCTCGAGGACAGCCAGCGCCCGGCTGAAAACCGGTTGTGCTTCCCCACCGGACTCGAGAACCATTCGGCCTGCAATTGACATGGGATGTGTCGCGCCCATGGTATCGAGGAACTCGACTGCAGACCGCGCTGTGTACGGGAGACTGTACTCGTCGACGCTTACCGCGAAGCCATGCGGCGTAAGCAGGCCGGTAAGAGCTTCTCGGTCATGCCACGCGAAGCCCGGTGGGCCGGCAGGTGCACCAACTGCCTTCATCACTGCGTTTTGATAAACATTCACGCACTCGAGCATCGCTCCCTCCGGAATCCAGGCACTCAAGACGATGCGTCCGCCGGGGGTGGTTACCCGCGCCATCTCTGCGACCGCGGCGACTGCATCCGGAGCGAAGATCACGCCAAACACAGAAAGCGACACGTCTGCGCTGGCGTCCTCCATGGGAATCGCAGCCGCTTCACCCTGTACGAACCGAGCATCGAGTTCTCGTTCGGCAGCTTGCTGGCGCGCGACCTCAAGGAGCCGTGCTGCCGGGTCGATCCCTGTCACATGGGCGCCCTGCGCGGCCGCGAGGAGCGCCGCGTTGCCGGTGCCGCACCCGACGTCCACGACGCGCTCCCCCGGAGCTAGTGCGGCACGGTCGACGACGCTGCGCGCTGCCGGCAACAGCTGTGCAGCGGTGGTCTCGTACTGTCCGACGCTCCAGTCAATCTGCATCCAGAGATTATGGCGGAGCGAATGGGCGGTCACAACAGGTTGTCGGACACCCGCGAGATTGCGCGCCGGGGAGCGACTGGGCCCCTCCGTCCCGATTCAGGCGGCCCTCATGTACGGGCTCCGGTGAGCACCTGAGCCCAGGAGCTTGTGGGCGACAAGTTGTCAACCGACCAGGGGTGCGGCACGCTCGCCAGTGGCGTTTGCCGCCGGGCGGACGATCCGTCAGGGCGGCCCGACTTCAGTTGTTCGGCGCTAGGCTCAGGTGACGCGGCTTCGGGGCGCGAGTCCGCGTGCCCACCCGGGCCGAGCCCATCCCACCGTTGGAGTTCGATGGCTGGGGAGAGAGGACTCGAACCTCGAATCTGGGCTCAAGCGCTGTAGCGCTGAGAGTGGGAGGCCGAGCGTAGCGCCGTCACTTATCTTCTGACCTTCGGAGATGCAGCCGGAATCTACCCTTCTGGTCGACAGTGCGCGACGCCGAGTCGCGCATAACTTCTGAACCGCCGATGACGTCGATCGTGTGGGTGTGCCTGCCTGCGAGTAGGCCTACGCCGCCAGAGGATGTACAGACCCCATGTCGTTGGCGGTTCTTCTAGTGCTTCCGC
>JBHEMP010000053.1:0-12618 GCA_046262515.1 Candidatus Dormibacteria bacterium
CCAGGTCATCCGCACCGACCTCAGCGAGGTCCGCGTCACCGGGCGACAGGCCCAGGGTGTGATTGTCATGCGCCTCAACGACGGCGACACCGTCGGCACCATCGCCGGCGTTGGCACCCGCGAAGACATCGAAGAGGAAGAGGCCTAGCCTGACTTGCGTCCACGATGACGCGGCAGTAAGGCGGCTCGGATCCTGACGGCCCGAGGGCACGTCTCCCCGGGTTCAGCGGCGCCGCCCCGATATTGTGGCTCGCGCGACGCGGCGCCTCTTCCACGTACTCCAGTAGTCGTTGGATGCTGCCGCCGTCGTCCTGCCGGTCGCTCCAGGGCTTGCCTCAGGCGGGGGTGGCGCTCCCGGCGCAACTCGTGTCGCGGCGTAACGAGCACGCAGGACGGATTGACTGAGGCTACCCAGAGAACGGGCGCGCGCAGTTTCGAGGGGTGGCGAGGAAGCCCCGCCAGGGGCTTTCCGCGATAACTCCGCCCCGTCCGGCGACATGGGTTGTGCCGGGAGTGACAGGACCCCCGCCCTGGTGCGTTCCCTGTCGCACCATCTCGGAAGCTGTACCGGTTAGTGCCGGAAGATCCCGCTGGAGGTCGAGGAGTAGAGGGTGCCGTCGGGGCCCTGCTTGACGTCCAGCGAGCACCGGCCGACGCCGGTGTCCACGACACCGCCCGGCGTTGTGTACTGGTACATCTCCGCGTTGCTGTTGGCGCAGAAAACAAAAGCGCCGCGCGAACTTGACCACGTCATCCCGGTGGGCGCGACGAAGAATGGAGCACTCTTCGCGTAGGGCCCCCCCTCGGTGCTGTACTGCGGCCCGGGGTGGCCGCCGCAGTTGCTGTTGCCGTTGATGGTGTGGCTGTATCCCCAGCAGAGGGGCCACTGGTAGTCGACGCCGGGGCTGCTGCCGACGAGGTAAAACTCGTCACCGCAGCCGCCGCACGGCGTGCCCGCGTCGCCGGAGGGGCCGTTGTTTGTCAGCGCCATGGTGCCGTTGGGCGCGAACGCGATCCCGAACGGGTTGCGGAGGCCTGAGGTCCAAACCGTCCGGCCGCTGCCGTCGGGGTTGAAGCGCGTGACTTTCCCGCGCAGGTCGCCGGCAGCCTGGGCGGAACCCGAGTTGTGGTTGTCACCGATGGTGACGAAAAGGTGGTTATCGGGGCTGATCGCCAGGCGACCACCCTTGTGGCAGCAGTCCGCCCCGGCGGGCAGTCCCGCGGCGATGACAGTGGGATTGGTGGCCGTGCCGCCGCAGTCCGTCCAGCGCATGATCGTCTGGGTCGCGTAATCGGTGTTCGAGTACATCGCGAAGACGAGGTTCCCCGTGAGGGCCAGTCCCAGGAGTCCGCGCTCGCTGTACCCGCCCCCGGCTTCGGTGGTCACGGTTGCCACCTGGGCGAAGGTGTGCACGGCGCCGGCCTGGTAGACGCGGATGGCGCCCGCGCGCTCCGCCCAGAACAGGCGCCCGTCGGGCGACCATGCCAGCGCCACCGGGTAGGCGGCGGGAAGCTGGTCGCCGGGAAAACCCCCGGCGGGGTTGGTGCAGGGTCCCGCCGAGGCGCTGGGTACCGTCGCGGTTGCGGCTGAGGCCGCCGGTGATGGCCTCGCCAGGGCAGCCTGCGAACCCGGGGTTGGCGACCCGCTTGGCGCCGGCATCGGCGTGCGTACCTTCGGATGGGTGGCGATTACCGCGGCGGCCGCGGCCGCCAGGACCAATGCCAGCCCAGGTATGCCCACCTGCAGCGCGCGCGGCAGGCGCCGGAAGTAGGTCAGGGCAGGACCCTGAACCACCAGAGGCTGAGGACCGCCGCCGCAACGATGATGACCGCTCCCAGCAACACCAGGGGAACCGTCAGGTCGAGTCGGTAGGGTCGCCAGGCGAAATTCGACCCCAGTGCCGAGTAGATCTGGTTGAGCTGGCCCGCGGCCTGGGCGAAGAAGTAGCGGCCGCCGGTGGTGCCGGCCAGCTGCTGAAGCGCCGCCTCGTCAACGCCCCCGATGTCCTGGCCGTAGACCTGGACGGCTTTGTCGCGCGAGCCGATCCCGATGGCCTGGATGGGGATCCCGGCAGCACTGGCCTCGGACGCCGCTATCAGGGGGCTGGGCCCGCGGTTCCAGGCCCCGTCCGTCAGGAGCACCACCATCGCGGGAGCCTTGCCCCCCCCGCTGTGGTTGGGAACCGCCTTTTTAAGTTGGGAGATCGCCAGCGTCAGGGCGTCGCCCGTGGCGGTGGCGCCCCCGGCCTGGAGCGAGTCGATGGCCTGGGCCACGTTGTCGCGGTTCTCGCTTAGCGGGGCCGCCAGCACCGCGGACGTACTGAAGCTGACCAGCCCGACGCGGTTGCCGCCGGGGAGCTCGTTGAGCAGGGTGTGCGCCGCGCTCCGCGCCGCCGCGAGGCGGGTGGGGGAGACATCTGTCGCGCTCATCGAGCCCGAAGTGTCGATGACCATCATGACGCTGGCATCGTTGCGCGCCACCTCGAGGTTGAGCGCGGGCTGCGCCCCAGCCACCACGAGCCCTGCCGCGCCAAGCAGGAACAGTGCGGCGGGGACGTGCCGGCGCCGCCCGGGTCGCTTGCCGACAACGCTGCGCAACAGTTCAAGTTCGGTGAAACGCAGCGTGTACTGTCGCCGCCGCCGCTGGGCCAGCACGTAGCCGCCGGCCAGGAGCACGACGCCGAGAAGGGCGAGCAGGAGAAGGGGTTGCTGGAAGGTCATCGCCCCACCGCGCGCCGGCCCCGCATTGTCTGCCGGCCCCGCAGGTAGGTCACCAGCTGGCTGATGACCGGCTCCGCGGTGCTGACCTCCAGGACCTCGGCCCGGGCGGTTCGGAGGTCAGCGAGCAGTCGCGCGCGCTTGGCGGCGGCGGCCAGGCGATAGCGCTCTCGGAGTTTGCCACTGGTGGTGTCCACCTCCAGCTGCGAACCGGTCTCGGGGTCTTCAAAAGTCACCACGCCGATGTCCGGCAGGTCGCTCTCCCGTGGGTCTGAGACGCGCACCGCCACTACCTCGTGGCGCACGGACAGGGCCCGCAGCGGCCGCTGCCAGCCGTCCTCGACCAGGAAGTCGCTGATGACCATCACCAGTGACGGCCGCCGGATCATCCTGCCGGCGCGTCCCAGGGTCCCGGCGAGGTCGGTGCGACCGGCGTCACGGCCCACCTCGCGTTCAGCCTCCACCCGCGACATCAGCCGCAGGCGTCCCTCGCGGCCGCCGCGAAGAGGGAACACCTTTCGCACTTGCGTATCGAAGACCACGGCCCCGACGCGGCTGCCGTTGCGGGCCAGTAGCAGCGTGAGCAGCTCTACCAGTTCGCCGGCCGCGTCCTTCTTCAGCGAACGAACCGTCCCCCAGTCAAGTGAGCGGCTGTTGTCCACGATCAGCCAGGTGTCAAGGCCGCGCTCCTGGTGTGACTCGCGGACGTAGGCGCGGTCGGACCGCGCGGTCAGGTTCCAGTCGATGAGGCGGGCGTCCTCCGCGGGCTGGTACTCGCGTACATCGGCGTATTCGACGCCAGGCCCGCGGTGGCGCGAGCGTTCCTCGCCGGGCCGGTGGCTGCCAAGTCTTTGCGAGAGCGGCCAGCGCAGCCGCCGGAGGGTCTCGCGGCCGGGCGTGACCCCGGCCCGGCCACGCTCAGGAGGCAACGCGGTCCGCGAGGTCCAGGCGGGGCGCGGGGTGGCGCTCCAGGACGCGGCTGACGATGGCCTCCGTCGAGACTTCGTCGGCAATGCCGTCGTAGCTCAGGACGATGCGGTGGCGGAGCACCTCGGGCGCCACGTCCTCGACGTCGTGGCCAAGCACGTAGGTGCGCCCGCGGATGAACGCCAGCGCCCGCGCCGCCTCGACGAGGTGGATGGAGGCCCGGGGGCTGGCGCCGAAGGCGATGGCCCCGCCGAATTCCTCCAGGCCCGAGTCGGACGGCCGGCGGGTGGCGGCGGCCAGGCTGGTGGCGTAGGAGATCAGCGCGGGGTCCACGTAGACCGACCGGACCGATTGCTGCATCTCCAGCAACTGGGCCGTGGAGATGACCTGGCGAATGTCGATCGGTTCCCCGATGACCCGCTCCACCACCACCACCTCCTCCGCGAAGGAGGGGTAGTCGACCAGGACCTTGAGCATGAAGCGGTCGACCTGGGCCTCGGGCAGGGGATATGTCCCGTCAGCCTCGATCGGGTTCTGGGTGGCAAGGACCAGGAATGGCGCTTCCACGGCGTGGCTCTGCTTCCCGATTGTGACCTGCTGTTCCTGCATCACCTCCAGGAGCGCGGACTGCACCTTGGCGGGTGCGCGGTTGACCTCGTCCGCAAGCAGCAGGTTGCAGAAGATGGGGCCCAGTTCGGTGGTGAATTCGCCCTTCGCGGGGTTGTAGATCCGCGTCCCGACGAGGTCTGCCGGGACCAGGTCGGGGGTGAACTGGATGCGTCCGAAGCTGCCCCCGATGGCTTCGGCCAGCGCCTTGATGGTGGCCGTCTTGGCCAGCCCGGGAACGCCCTCGAGGAGCACGTGGCCACCGGCCAGCAGGGCGACCATCAGCCGCTCCAGCATCCGGTCCTGGCCGACGATGCGCTTGCGAACCTCGAAGAGAAGTTCCTCCACCTGCGCCGGTACGCGGGCGGTCAGCTCCTGGGTGGTGAGTTCAGGCATCACATCTCCTCAGCCGGGATCCACCGGCTTAGCCGCGCACGGCTCACGGGTTTGCCGGGCGTTCGCCCAGGGTCACGGTCAGCGTCCTGTTCGAGCCATCGGGTAGTTGGAAGGCGATCGAAACCTTTTCGCCCACGTTGAAGCCGGCCAGGACCTGGGTCAGGTTGGCCCCGTTGGCCACGCTGCGGTTGTTCATCCTGGTGATGGTCCAGCCGACCTGCGCGCCCGCCTTCTCGGCGGGGCCGCCGGCGACGACGGTCCGGACCAGGGCGCCACCATTCGGGGAATCCGACACCGACACGCCCAGGTAGGGCTCGTTGGTGTGCTTGACGCTCCCGCCGTTGGTGAGCTGCCCGGTCACGGTTGATACCTGGACGCTTGGGATGGCGAAGCCGATGTTCGCCGCCGACGCGCCCCGGCCGGAGCCGCCGGCAAGGGTCGGGATGCCGATGACCCGGCCGTTGATATCTACCAGGGCCCCGCCGGAGTTACCCGGGTTGAGGGCGGCGGTGGTCTGGATAAGGTTGGTCAGGGTGATGCTGTTGCTCTCGGGCTGGGAGCGGTTAAGGGCGCTGACGATGCCCTCGCTGACGCTGTCGGTGAGCCCGAGTGGACTGCCGATGGCCAGGACGAAGTCGCCCACCCGCACCTGGCTGGAGTCGCCGAAAACAGCCGGCTTGAGGTTGTTGTCGCTACCCACGTTCACCTTGATCACGGCCAGGTCATTGTTCGGATAGGTGCCGACGAGCGACGCCTTGTACACGTGCCCGTCATAGGCGGTAACGGTGAAGGCGGTCTCCGTGCCCACCACGTGGGCGTTGGTGACGATGTTTCCCTGGGTGTCCATCACGACCCCGGACCCCAGCCCGGTGGTGGTGTCGACCTGCACGACAGACGGGTTCACCGAGTCGATGAGCTTGCGCAGGTCTGATTGCAGGGAGGCGAGGGCTCCTGAACCCACGATCGTGGGGGAGGCACTGGAGATGATCGAAGGAGCGTTGGAGGCGCTGGCCTGGGGCGCCCCACTGGTGCTCGGGGTGGTCCTCGAGTTGCTCGGGCCGGCGAAACGCACCGGGGGCGTGCACGCGGCGGCGCCCAGAACAAGCCCCAGCGACAGCAGTCCCAGGCGAAGCCCCTTTTCCCTCTTCAGTTTCCTATTCAGCATCGTGGGCCTCCTTGATCATGGTCCCAAGCATCACGGTGAAGGCTGTGGGAAGTTTGTGCTCGGGCTGGGAACCTCCTGTGAATCGGCGCGATGCCGGAGGGCGAATGTTAGATCGCGGGTTCCCTGGTTGGCGTACCCTCGCTGGTGTTGAAGCGCCGGTTCGCTGAGCCCGTGGTCGTGGCGGCCCTCCTGGCCTTGCTGGGCGGGCTCCTTGTGTCCGAGGCCTGGGGCGACAGCCTGACCTATGACGAGGGCAGGTACATCCGCTCCGGCTACTGCGCCGTGCAGCGCGGCCTGGCGGACGTCGAGCCGGCCAACCCCCTGGGGTTCAAGCTGCTCGGCGGGCTCGGGCTGGCATTGTTCCATCCAGGCCGTGACGACAGCTGCGCCGGCCGCGACTATCGCCACCTTTTCGACGTACCGCCGGCCGGCCTGCGGCGCATGGTCTTTGCGGCTCGGCTGCCCGCGGTCGCGCTCACCCTGCTAGGCGTCCTGCTGGCCTTCGCCTGGGCTCGATCCATGCTTGGTCGCGCGCCGGCGCTGCTGACCCTGTCGCTGCTCGCCACCGAGCCCAACCTGCTCGGTCACGGCCACCTGGTCACCGGCGACGTGCCCCTGGCGGTGGGCGCCCTGGGTTGCCTGGCCGCGCACTGGCGATGGTCGGAGACGCGGCGGCACCGCTGGCTGTTTGTTTCTGGCGTGGCCGTTGGGTTCGCCCTCCTCTCCAAGGCCAGTGCTCTCTACCTGCTGCCCATCCTTGGCGCGATCGGGCTTGTTCAGTGGCGGCTGGGCCGCAGCCGGGCGGTACAGGTGCTCAGCGTGCCGGCGTTCATCGCGGGCGTGGCCTGGCTGACGATGTGCGCGGCCTACCTGCCCTTCCGCGACCCGCTCGCCCCGCCAGGCGTCGCGGCGATGGCGACCTGGCTGGCACCTCCATCGTTCATCCACGGCCTGCGGTTTCAATTCACCCACGTCGCCGCCGGCGCCACGTACAACTACCTGAACGGTGAAGTGCGTGTGGGCCGTGGCTTCTGGAGCTACTTTTTGGAGGCGCTCCTGCTCAAGAGCACGCTGGGCATGCTGGCGCTGTCGGTTTTCGCCCTGGTGGTGACCGCCAGGTCCAGGCTGACCGCGGGCTGGCTCTACCTCTGGTTGCCGGCGCTTGTCGTGCTGGCGGCCGCAACGTTGGGCGGCATTGATATCGGTGTGCGCTACCTGATGCCCCTTTACCCGCTGTTGGCGGTCGCGGCGGGGATACCGCTGGCCAGCGCCGCTGTGCCCCGGCGCAGGCGCACCGCGCTTGCGGTCTCAACGCTGGTCGTCCTCGCCGCCACTTCCAGCCTGCTCCACACACCTGGCCACATTGGCTATTTCAACGAGCTTGCCGGGTCCCGCCCTGAGCGGTACCTCGCCGACAGCAACCTCGACTGGGGCCAGGACGCCTGGCGGCTTCGCGACCGGGTCGGCGCCGGCAGTCCGCTGCGGGCGCTGTACTTCGGTGCGCTGCCGCTGGCCAGCTATGGCATAGAGGGTGCCCCGCTGACGGTGCGAGATTCCCCCTCCGCCGGCCCGGTGGCGGCGAGCCTCACTGAGCTCACCTCCTATGGTCCCGAGGCCAGCGGTTACTTCGCCGCCCTGCGCGCGTGTGCGGGCCGGGTGACCCGCGTCGGCACGTCGATCCTGCTGGTGCCCGCAGGGCCTCCCGGACCCTGTCCATGACCTGCAAGGGTCGCCTTTCAGGCCTGCGCCTGCTCCTCATTCCCGGGAAGGGTGATCCTCATCCGGGTGCCCTGCGGCGCATTGTCAAGGACCTCGAGCGTTCCGCCGTGGGCCGTGACGATGGCGTGACTGATGGCCAGTCCCAGCCCCGCCCCGCCACGGTCGCGGCTGCGTGACGGGTCAGCCCGAAAGAACCGCTGAAAGACGTGGTCGCGGGCCTCAGCGGGCATCCCCGGGCCCAGGTCACTGACCTCGACCGTTGCGCCGGGACCGCCGCTGAGCTCAACCCGTGCCGGCGTCCCCGCCGGGGTGTGCGTGCGGACGTTGGCCAGCAGGTTGTCGAGGACCTGGCGCAGCCTCACCTCGTCGCCGGGGATGCTCACCGTCTCCGGCGGCGCGACGACCGTGATCTCCCGGTCCGGCTCGACCGCCCGAGCGGCGCCCACGGCGTCGTCGACGATGGCCGTCAGGTCGATGGAGCGGCGCTCCAGCGGGCGTCCCTCGTCCAGGCGCGCCAGGAGCAGTAGGTCATCCACCAGCACCCCCATCCGCGCGCCCTCCTCCTCGATCCGCAGCATTACCTTGGCCAGGTCGTCGGGCTTGTTCGCCGCACCACGGCGGAATAGTTCGGCGTATCCGCGGATGGAGGTGAGCGGGGTGCGCAGTTCGTGCGACGCATCCGCGAGGAAGCGCCTGAGGCGTTGCTCAGACGCCTCCTTCTCCTCGAAGGCCGACTCAATCTGTCCCAGCATGCCGTTGAGCGCCAGGCCGAGGCGACCCACCTCCGTGCGTGGGTCCGCCCGGCGCACACGCTGCCCCAGGTCTCCCGCGGCGATGGCGCCCGCGGTCGCCTCGATCTCTCTCAGCGGTCGCAGGCCGACGCGGACCAGCACGAGGCCGGCCCCGGTTGCGCCGCCCAGGACGGCGAGGGTGACCAGCAGTTCGATCAACAGCAGCTGGTTGAGCGTGTCTCGCACGTCCGCAAGGGGCAGCGCCACCACCATCTGCAGGTTGCCCGCCGAGGATGGGATCAGCCATTCATGCACCCGGTAGGCCGGCCCGTCGGACTGCCGTCCCGCGACCGTAAACGCGACCGGGTTGGGGCAAACCTGCGTCCCGCAGGTCGGTGCGGCGGGAAGGCGGTCCGGGAGAGCCGGGGCCGTGCCGACGGTCTGCCCGAGGGGGCCCACGTTGCAGGTGAGCAGCGCGTTGTTGCCGGCGTCCCGGATCTCGGTGTAGTTGGAGGTGTTGTTGACGGCGCAGATCGGCCGGTCCCGCCCACCGTCGAACCCCCCGGCCCCGCGGCGATCGCGACCGAAGGCACTCTGCAGCACGGGGTCGCGGAGGCTGTCGATCTGGCTGTCCACCCTCCCCACCAGGAATGAGTGCAGGGCTTCGTAGGTGGTGACATCGGCCACCAGCAGGCCGGCGAAAACGACGATGGAAAGGGCCAGGAGCAGGCGGCCCCGGAGGGACATTGTCAGCCCCTGGCCGTCTTCAGCACGTATCCGACCCCGCGAACGGTGTGGATCAACTGTGGTCCGAGGGGATCCAGTTTCTTCCGCAGGTAGCTGATGTACGTCTCGGCGACGTTGGGGTCGCCGCCGAAGTCGTACTGCCACACGTGGTCCAGGATCTGGTGCTTGCTGAGGACGCGGCGGGGGTTGAGCATGAGGTATCGCAGCAGCTTGAACTCGGTGGCGGAGAGCTGGATCTCCTGGCCGCCCCGGGTCACCTCCCGGCTGTCCTCGTCCATCTCCAGGTCGGCGAAGCGAAGCGGCCCGCCCTCCCGGGTGGGGAGCGTGCGACGCAGGATCGCGCGGGCACGGGCGATCAACTCGTCGAGGCTGAAGGGCTTGCTCACGTAGTCATCGCCACCCACCGTCAGCCCCGCGACCTTGTCCTCGGTGGCGTCGCGGGCGGTGAGAAAGAGGACGGGAACGCGGATTCCCTCGGCGCGGATGCGGCGCGTGACCTCGAGGCCGTCGAAGTCCGGCAGCATCACGTCCAGCACCACGAGGTCCGGGCGATTCGAGCGGATGGCCCCAACCGCCGAGCGGCCATCGCCGGCCTCGAATACCTGGAAGCCCTCGTATCGCAGCGCGGTGCCGACAAGCTCGCGGATATAGACCTCGTCGTCCACGACCAGCACCCGCTGGGGGGAGCCGGCGTCCGGGCGGTTATCTGTGGGGGTCATTCGATGCTGACTATCGCAGCCGTGACTGTGGGTTGTCCGGCAAAAGCCTGTGAGTCGCCTGTGAGTGGCGACTCACAGGAGCGCGTGGTCGAATATCCGGGTGTCCATCCGCGCGGCCACCCTCGCTCTGTGCGCGCTGATCGTGCTGCTGCCGGCGCCGCGCACGGTACTCGCTGACACCGGTGCGCTAACGGTGGTGGGCAGCGCCTCCCTCGGGGACAGGGGGATGAATGCTGCCCTGGCGATCGCCTCCCACTGCGCGTGGGTCGGAAGCCGCAACGACGCGCCGGTCCAGGTCGTGGATATTTCCGATCCCACGTCTCCCCGGCGGGTCGGTGCGCTGCCCGGCCGAAGCGGGAGTACACCACGGGAGGTACGCGCCGACCCCGACGCGCATGTCCTGGTCGTGCTCTACTACCGCCTCGGCAGCCTCGGGCCTAATCGCCTCGACATCTACCGCTGGGGCGCGGACTGCGGCGCGGCGGCCATGGTGGGTGGCTATGACTTCGGGGGTGCGTCCCCCCACGAGTTCTTCCTCTGGAGAGACCCGGCGCGGGCCGGCCGAACATTGCTGTACACGACCATGTTCGCCTCCGCCTCGGAGGCGCTCGAGGTGATCGACATTTCCGACCCCGCTGTTCCCCGGCGGCTGGGCGGCTGGGTGGTTCCCGCCGGCTACGGAAATGCCCCACTGCACTCCATCGCCCTCAGCGCCGACGGCGGCACTGCCATTCTTTCGCTTTGGACCGGTGGGCTGGTGGTCGCCGACGTGTCCGCCTTCGCCGCCGGCAGCCCCGCGCCGGTCCTGCGTCTCCTGACCCCGCCAGGGGCGGCCTTCCGGACCGCCCCTGGGAACGTTCACAGTGTGGTTCCCCTTGCGTCGGGCTCACGCGTCCTGACCACCGATGAGCGCTACCCCGCGCCCTTCGGCCCGGGGTGTCCATCCGGGGTGGCACACGTCGTGGACGTGCAGGACCCTGCCCGGCCGATTGCGCTGTCCACACTGTCGGTTCCCGAAAACGCTCCCGCCGCCTGCGCCAGGGATCCCCGTCAGACGTGGAGCAGCCACAACGCAACGGTCCTTGCCGACCTCGCATTCATCACGTGGTACAGCGCGGGCGTTGAGGTCTTCTCGCTTGACGATCCAGTCACGCCGCTGCGGGTCGCGGAACTGCGGCCCGCCGGCGGCCACCCGGCGCAGCGCGACCTCCAGTTGGGCACCACCGACACCCTCGCCTGGAGCTACCCGGTGATCGACGGCGGCCTGGTGTACGTGGTCGACATAAACCAGGGTCTGCTGGTCCTGCGTTACACCGGCCCGCATTCGGACGAGGTCGCGCAGGTCGCGTTCCGGGAGGGCAACAGCAACGTCGGCGTCGGCCCCGCCACCTCACCGGCGGCCTCGGCACCGGCCACCACCCTCCCCACGGCCTCGCCGTCGGGGCGCGCGCCAGGTCCGGGGTCGCTCCCGCGCGCCCCTGGCCCCGGGACCCTGTCAGAGGTTCTCCTGCTGGTCGTTGCCATCGTCCTGACCGCCGCTGCCGTTGGCGGGACAGCGCTGGCGCGGCGTCGGCGAGGCTGAATCGCTATCGAAGCTTGTCCGGCAGCTCCATGGTGGGTTGGATGAGGAAGATCCAGATGTCCCAGGCGGCGTGGCTCACGACCTGCGACGCCATGCTGCCCTCGAAGAGCCACTGCAAACTCCAGTAGGCCCCCGCGATCCCGGCAGCCCCGAAGAGGGTGAAATTGCGGGTCACCAGGTGAACCGCCCCGTAGATCGTGGCGCCGACGGCGTTGCCTTTCACCGGCCCGAGTTCCTGGGCCAGGTAGCTGTTTACCAGGCCTCGCCAGAAGAGTTCCTCGCCGGGGGCGATGAGGAGGGCCAGGGCCAGGGCGATGAACTTGCTGTCGGAGAGGTTTCGACGGAGGTAGATGTCCTCGATGTCCTGCGCTCCGCCGGGGATGACCTTGCGGGCCACGCGGTCGCCGACCTGGAAGACACCATAGAGCCCGACAGCGGTGCCCAGCCCAACCGCCAGGTCCCTGGGCCGGACCCGAGTTTTGCGCAGTTCGGGGTTCGCGTAGAGCGCGAAGAGCCCAAGCGAACCAACCCCCGCCGCCATGGTCTCCCAGAAGCGCTGCTTGCGGCTGAACGCGACCGTCCAGAGCGCGGTGGCGGCGGTCATCCCGGTCGCGAAATCCCGGCCGCGGATGCGCGCCGGCTGCGCCATCACGGCAGCGTCCGGGTGAGCAAGATCCCCAGTACCAGCAACACGCCGAAGGTCGCGTGCAGGCGTGCCGTCCGCAGGTCGATCATGTTGATCTCGCCGATGCTGCCGATGGAGGCGCGCTCAGCGCTGCGAAGAAGGACCCACCCCGCCGGCAGGCTCAGCATCGCGAGCAGCGAGAGGGTAGGCAGCACGCCCACCATGACGCCCACCGCCAGGGCCAGGTACGCGCCTATGACGAGCCCGGCATATGCGCGGTAGGCGGCGGTTTTCCCCGCGCGACCGGAGTACGTGCTGAACCCCAGTCGCGTGTCCTCAGCGATATCCCGCCACTCGTTGCCGTGCAGGATGGCGGTGACCAGCAGCCCCGCGGGCACCGCGAAGACCACAATCCGCCAGTCGAAGGTACCGGTCGCCGCGAAGTAGCCACCCACGGTCATCAGCACCCCCATCAGCAGGAAGACCAGCGGGATACCCAGGGCGCGGTACTTGTACTGGAACGGAGGGGCGGTGTAGAAGTAGCCGCCGAGGACCCCCAGCAGGCCCAGCGCGAGCATGAAGGGCCCGCGCACCGCGACCAGGTAGAGGCCCAGCGCGATGGTCAGGGCGAAGAGGAAATACGCCAGCCCCAACGCCTCCCGTTCGCTGATGCCGCCCTGGAC
>JBHEMP010000054.1:0-11064 GCA_046262515.1 Candidatus Dormibacteria bacterium
CTCGGGAACAAGAACCCGGCCACCGCGGCCGTCGCCGGCGGCAACGGCCGGCCCGAGCGAAACGGCCACGGCGGTGGGAACGGTCGCGGCAACGGCAGCGCTGGCAGCGTCCCCGGCAAGGCAGACATCGTGGTCGCCGACAGCTCGGCCAGGACGGTGGCCGCTGGCGCAGGTCGTGGCAATGGTTCCAGCGGCAACGGCACCCGCGGAGGCGCCCGACGGGGCAACGCGGGGGGCAGGCGCAAGCGCCGCTGACACAGTCAGGAGCGTCCAGGGCCCATGGCCCCGGGCAACAGAGAAGCCGCTGACACGGGTCGCGGCCCAGAGGGAGCAGAAAATGCCGTCAATTGAGAGCAGTGGTAAGACGATCGAAGAGGCCCTTGAGAGCGCCCTGGCGGAGCTACAGGTTCCACCGGAGCGCGTTGAGGTCGAGGTCCTCGAGGAGCCTGCCGGCGGCGTCCTCGGCATCGGCGGAGGCCAGGCCAAGATCCGCGTCACGGTGCTCAAGGAGCACGCCCTGGTGGCGGAACGGTTCCTGATCGAGATCCTTGAGCTGATGGGCATCGAGGCCTCCGTCGAACACCGCCTTGACGGCCGCGACGAGGGCCCCGCGATTATCGACATTCGCGGCGCCGATCTTGGCGCGCTGATCGGCTGGCGCGGCGACACGCTGCGGGCGTTGCAGTTGCTGCTCAACAACATGGTTCGGCGCGAGATGCCGGAGGCCACGCCCGTGGTGCTCGACATCGAGCGCTATCGTGCCCGGCGGGAGGACTCCGTCAAGGAGCTGGCCCTGCGCGTGGCGGACCGGGCCAAGCAGAACCAGGAGCGGATCGGCCTAGAGCCGATGCAGCCATTCGAGCGGCGTGCGGTCCACACCGCGCTGGCCGACGACCCAGAGGTGACCACCGAGAGCGAGGGTGAAGAGCCGGATCGCCGCGTCGTGATCAGCCCTCTCAGCCCGCGCCGCCAGGAGGTGGTGAACTACGGCAACCGGCGCACCATGGACATGGGCGGAGACCGTGGCCGGCGTGGGGGCTTCGGTGGTGGTGGCGGCGGCGGCCGTGGCGGTTATGGCGGCGGAAGAGGGCGCGACCGAGGCTGACCCCGGCTGCGTCTTCTGCCACCCGGGGGTCTTTCCCGGGGTGCTGGTGCAGGACGAGCACGTTCGCCTCATCCCAGACCTCTTCCCAGTGGCACCCGGGCACCTGCTGGTGGTCAGCCGGGAGCATTTCCCGTGCTACGGTGCGGCCTCGGCGCGCGTGCTGTCATCCCTGGAGGGCATGGCCGCTGTGGCGCGCCAGTTCGTCATCGACAGTTACGGGGTGGAGCCCGTCCTGTGGGAGAACGGGGGCGCGGGGCAGACGGTCTTCCACGCGCACCTTCACCTGATGCCGGTTGCCGTCCCCGCCCTCGACGAGGTCATCGAATCCGAGCACATGACGGAGGTCGCGGGCTGGCTGGAGGTCGCGGACCGGTGGCGCCGGCGCGGGCCGTACCACTACCTGGGCTTCAACGGGCATCGCCGCGTGGCGGAGGGCAACGGCGAACTCAACTGGGAGTTTCGGCGCCGCCTGGCGATCGCCGCCGGGCTGCGCTACGAGGACGGTCAATGGGTGCGGCCCACGGACATGGACGACGTCGCCGAGGTGGCGCGCCGCTGGGGGGCGCGCGCTTAGCGGACCCTCCCGGGGGTCCTTAAGTGCGAACGCTCTAGTTGCGAAGGCCCTCGCGCGCGGACATGACCTCGAGCGCCACGGCGTCGGCCGGCTCGCCGTCGTCAAGCAGGTCACGGGCCTCATGGAAGTGCTTTTGCGCCTCCCCGAGCCGCGTCTTCCACTTGCCGCGGGCGCCCTGGGTCAGCGCTTCGCAGTCGCGCTCGAGTTGTTCCAGCGTGCCCGCAAGCTCCTGGAGGTCCGCGTCGGCGTCATCGCCCGAGAGCCGCAGTGCGGCGGTCTCGGCGGCGTCACGCAGGGCGGAGACGGCCCCGGCCAGGTCGCCCGAGGAGGGAGGGGTGGGAGAGGGCACGCCGGTATAGTAAGTGGCGATGCCCTCCAGTGAAATGGTGGCCTCTGGGCACACCTTGGAGGTCTTGGACTCCGGCGCCCGGCTGATCACCGCGCCGATGCCCGCCCGCCAGTCGGTCAGCGTGGCCCTGATGTTCGGCGTAGGCTCGCGCCACGAGGCTGCCGAGATGGCCGGGATCAGTCATTTCGTCGAGCACATGGTGTTCAAGGGCAGCGACCTCTACCCGGGCTCCAAGGAGGTCGCCGAGGCCATAGAAGGCATCGGCGGGGAGCTCAACGCGGCCACGGACAAGGAGGCCACCATGTACTGGGCCCGCGTTCCCGGTGACCGCCTCAAGGAGGCCGTCTCGGTGCTCTGCGACATGGTTCTTCATCCGTTGATGAAGGAGGAGGAGGTGGACCGCGAGCGCGAGGTGATCATCGAGGAACTGCGGATGTACCGGGACTCACCCGGAGACCATGTGCACACGGTCTTCGAGGAGATGCTATGGCCGGACCACGCCCTGGGCGTGGACATCGCGGGCACAGAGGAGAACCTCCCCGCGGTCAACGGCAACCGTATGCGCGAGCACCTCCGCGACCATTACAACGCCCAGAACCTGGTCGCGGTGATCGCGGGCAACGTCGAGCACGACGCCGCGATGGAGGCCGCCGCACCCTTTATGGCGCAATGGCCAGGGGGTACCCGCTCGCGCTTCGCGGCCGCGGTTCCGCTCGGCCCCGAGCCGCGGGTGCAGCTGATCTCGCGCCCCACGGAGCAGGTCAACCTGGTCCTGGGCACCCGCTGCATCGACTACTTCCACCCCGATCGCTACGCGCTGGACATGATGAACACCGTCCTGGGTGAGGGCATGAGCTCGCGGCTGTTCCTTGAGGTCCGGGAGAAGCATGGGCTCTGTTACGACGTGCACTCCTGGGCGGGAAAGATGGCGGACACGGGGTCCGCGGGCGTTTACATCGGCACCGACCCTTCACGGACCGAGGAGGCGCTGAAGGCGGTGATGCACGAGCTGCATCGCATGGCCGAGGAGACGGTCGGCCCCCAGGAACTCGAGAAGGCTCGTGCCTACCTCAAGGGCCGCATGGTCCTGCGGCTGGAGAGCACGGGAGCCGTCTCCACCTGGCTGGGCGGGCAGGAGCTCCTGACCAACCGCATCATCCCCATGGAGGAGACCCTTGCCGGTCTTGACCAGGTGACCGCCGAGGACGTCACCCGGCTGGCCAGGGAGACATATGCCGCCCAACCCATGCAGCTGGCGGCCATCGGGCCGATCAAGAACGAGGCTCGCCTCGCCGAACTGATTCACTGGAGCTGAACAATGAGTGAAAGGACCCTGGTACTGGTCAAGCCCGACGGCGTGCAGCGCGGATTGGTGGGCGAGGTGATCGGGCGCCTCGAGCGCAAGGGGCTCAAGATCACCGCCCTCAAGCTGATGCAGGCCGACGAAGCCCTGGCCCGGGAGCACTACGCGGAGCACGTGGAGAAACCCTTCTTCAAGGGCCTGTCGGACTTCATCACGTCGAGCCCCTTGGTGGCGATGGTCGTGCAGGGTCCCAACGTTGTGGCCAACGTCCGCGCCATGATGGGCGTGACCAACCCCGCCAACGCGGCTCCCGGCACCCTTCGTGGGGACTTCGGACTGTCGATCGGGATGAACCTGGTGCACGGCAGCGACTCGCCGGAGAGCGCGGCGCGCGAGATCGATATTTTCTTTGAGGCTGAGGAATTGCTTGATTACGAGCGGGCAGTTGACCGCTGGATCCTGGAGGGATAGGTATGACCGAGACACTTGCCGCAGGCATTGAGGTGGGCCAGGAGGCCCCGGACTTCAGCCTTGTCGATGACCAGGGCGAGAAGTGGACTCTTTCCGAGAAGCGAGGCAAGAAGGTGCTGCTGGTCTTCTACCCGCTGTCCTTCAGTGGGACCTGCACCAAGGAGCTGCGAACGCTGCGCGACCGTGCCGCCGACCTTGACGATGGCGCCACCGAGGTCGTGGGCATCTCGGTCGACAGCCGCTATGTCCAGGCCGCCTTCAAGCGGGATGAGAACCTTTCGGCGACCCTGCTGGCGGATTTCAACCCTCGCGGCGCGGTGGGCAGCCTGTATGGCGTGCACGTGGACAAGCTCGGCATCCACGCGCGCGGCAGCTTCGTCATCGACAAGGAGGGCAAGGTCGCCGACAAGGTGGTGGGCGAGCTTGGTGATGAGCGCGACGTCGAGGGGTACATCGCCGCCCTGAGGAACTGCCCGGTCTGACGTAGAGACGGGGGCGCCCCGCGGGGGTCAGCCCGAGAAGTTGAGGCCCGACTTGAAGACGGTCAGCGTGTTGAGCGGCCAGATGCGCACCCAGGCTTTGCCCAGGAAGGCGTCCTTGCGCTGGTAGCCCAGGAAGCGAGAGTCAGTGGAGTGGTTGCGGTTGTCGCCCATCACGAAGTACTGCGCCTGCGGGACCACGTCCTCGTTGCCCTGGTTCCAGGTGTCCGACCACGTCCAGGCCTCGGGGAGGTAATCCTCGCGTAGTTCCCGGCCGTTGACGAAGACCTGCGCGTGGGCTATGCGCAGGTGGTCACCGGGGCCGGCGATGATCCTCTTGATGTAGTCGTGGGCTGAATCATTACTGGGCTTGAAGATCACGATGTCGCCGCGCTGAGGGTCATGCAGGCGGTAGCTGATCTTGGAAGCGATCAGGAAGTCGTTGTTCTGAAGGGTGTTCTGCATGCTGGGGCCCATCACGTGGATGGTCTGGACCGCGAAGCTGATGATCACAAACAGCGCCAGGGCGAGCAGGACGACCTCGATGAAATCGCGTAGCCATGACTTGCCGCCGCGCTGGTCCTCGGGGAAGGAGGTCAGGCTGGTGTACGTGGCCAAGCCGGCGGTCCCTAGCGGCCGCGGGGCGCGAGAAGGCAACGGTCAGGCACGCAGGCGATTGTATCCCGGCTACCCTGGGGCACAACGTGTCCCGGATTGGGCTGGAGGACTACTCGGGGATGCGCGCCGGCGGAGCCAGGCTGATCCCGTAGGTGTCACACATCGCGGTGAAGCGCTCGGCCGCGTGGCTGTCCAGCGCCTGGAGGCGAGTACCTATCCGCGGGGCGAGCTCCCGCCTCAGGTAATCCCCCCGCGCCATCCATTGGTAGTAGTGGCGCCCGCCGTGGTTGTACGGACCGTAGAGCCGGCCGCCGGGGAAGTGCATCTCCAGCCACCGAAAGAGGCGCTCGTGGCGGACGTGCATCCGCAGGGTGACCTCGGGCTGGCGACCGTCGCCCCCGAAATGCCCCTCACCGGCGAGAATCCCGAGCAGGAAGCCCATCTCGAAGTCTGTCGGCTCGGGGGCAGGCGCGATGACGCGGTCCATGGCCTCCATCGTCGCACTTCGCGTGTTTCACCGTCAAGACCCGGCACCCCGGTCCTGGACGCTGATCCCGAGGTCTGCTGCCAGGTCGGGCGCGAGTTCAACCAGCTGACCGGTGTCGATGGTGGCGCCCCGAAGGCTGGCCAGCCCCTGGAGCCCCCGCAGGTGGGAGCCGCACAGGTCGACCGCGTCGAGTTTGGCGCCCCGGAGGTCGGCGCCCTCCAGCCGGCTACCGACGAAGCGCACATCTGCCAGTTGCGCGTGAGCGAAGTCGACCTTCTCCAGGGCACACCGTTCAAATTTGACTCGCGCCAGGCGCCCGTAGCGCAGGTTCGAGAGCTCCAGGGTGCAGTTCTCGAAAGCGACCCCTGTCAGCGTGGCCTCGGCCAGGTTAGCCCCCAGTAGCCGGCAATCCACGAAACGGACGCGCGTGAGGGAGGCCCGGCTGAGGTCGGCGGCAGAGAGGTCAACGCGCACCATGAGCACGTCCGTCGCCGTCAGCCCTCCGAGGCCGCGCCCACCGAAACCGAGGTCCCGCAACTCACAGCCCTGGATCCTGCCGCCACGACCCTCCCCACTCACCGGGACGTTGTTCACGATCGAGTCATGCAGCTCAAAGTGGCTGGAGAGGTCCAGCTCCGCGAGCGTCCGCAGGTCTCGTTCCAGGCGCGGCGCGTCGGCCTCATGGGGTCGTTTCACGGCGGGCACTGTACCACCGACCCCGAGACGGGAGAGGGCGAACGGTAATAGGACGTATTCCACAAGGGCGCTGTCGTGCAGGATGAACGCAGTCGGCCTAGCATGGAGGATGGGATGGGAGAGAATGGCACGACTACCGCGCCTGAACGGTTCGTTCTCGTCGTCGAGGACAACCGCATGAACCTCATCCTGGCCCGCGAAGTGCTGAGCCGCGAGGGGCTGGCCAGCGAGCCGGCCCGCACCGGGGCGGAGGCCCGCGCCCTGCTGGAGGAGCGGCTGCCCGCCGCGGTGGTGCTGGACATCCAGCTGCCCGATACCGATGGTTTCGAACTGGCGGCGGAGCTGAAGAGCGACCCGCGGACGCGGGACATCCCCATCGTCGTGCTCTCGGGCCGTGACCTCGACGCCGACCGCGAGCGGGCCGTGGGTATCGGCTGCGCGGACTACATGACCAAGCCCCTTGACATCCAGGTCTTCGGCAGCCGGCTGAAGGCCCTCATGGGCGTCCCTGCAGACTAGTGGCCCGAAACGGCGAGATCGGGGTCCATCCGGCCTTCGGCCCCTGACGGGCTGTACCCGATCCCGCCGTCACAGTCCACTAAGAGCCCGCTCGCCGTGGTGGCGGCGATGGGCCACGAACTGCGCTCCCCCCTGAGCGCGGTGATCGGGCTGTCGGCCCTGCTGATGGAAGATCCCGACGGTGACCCGGCATCCCGCGAACTCTTCCTTGGCGGCATCAACTCCAGCGGGCGTTTCCTGCTCAGCCTGGTCAACCACACCGCGGACTACGCGCGCGTCGTGGCGGGTGAAACCCCTCTCGACCGGCGTGTCTGCGACCTCGGTCAGGCCGTGGCGACCGTGTCGGATCGCCTACGCCCGCTCGCCATGTCGGCGGCGGTGGAGCTCCACGCGGAGATCGCTGCGCCCCTGGTCATGGCCGACGATAAGCGCCTGCAGCAGGTCCTGTTCAACCTTGGCCTTCGAGCCGTCCGCCGGACCCCGGCCGGGGGCGCCATCGTCATTACCGCGCTGTCGACCGAGCGGGGCGTCGTGGTCAGCCTGCCGAACGGCGCTTCCGAGCCCGCTGCCGACCGCCGCGAAACCCTCTTCGACCCGTTTGTCGCTGCCAATCCAGACGCCATCCCGGACACCGGCCGGGTGCAGCTCGACCTCGAGCTATGCCGGGCCCTTGCCCTTGCCATGGGCGGTGACCTCACGTTGGCCGAGCAGACAGTGCTCACCCTCGAGGCGGCACCGGCCTAATTATTAGCCCGCCGCTTGCCAGCTCCGGGGCCGCCGGCGAAGCTTCAGGCCTGCGCCTGCCGAGGCAATCGCCAGCAAGAGGGCAACCAGGGGCAGGGGCAGCGAGATTGGCCCTCCGCTCGTCATGGGCAGTCCGGGCGCACCCGCGGCGGGAGGTACCGTGGGCGGGATGTCGCCCGCCGACGCCGCGGCGCCGGACACCTGGAATACCACGCCACCCATGATCGTCCGGAATATCTCCAGGGTGACTCCTTCGGCGCTGGCGCCCAGCACAGGGATGCCATCCAGCGTTGCGCTGGTCATATTGGTGGCGCCGACGGCCACGCGGGATTCCAGTGGCGTGCCGGCAAAGAGCGTCATGTCCACCCCAGGCGCCACCGAGGTGTGAGCGGGGACGTTGACGCCAAACGTTGACGTTAGGAAAGCCGCCAGCGCCGGGCTGATGTCGACCACCACCGTCCCGGCGGTCGCCGCCCTGCTGACCGCCCCGGTCGCCCGGGTCACCGTGGCGTTGGCGGTGGCACTCACTCCTTGGATGGTGATCAGGGGAATATCGGACTTGAGGAACGGCAGCGCCGCCAGTGCGGCGTCCTCGAGCGACTTGATGGCCGCGGCGACTGGGGCAGCGAGCTGGTTCCTGACCGCGGCCACGACCTGGTCGAGGGTGCCCGCGGGCAACAGCGTGGCGGCGGCCTTCGCAAGGGCGGAGTTCTGGACGGCGGTGGCCACCGCGTCAATGAAGCTGTTGAGGACCAGGGTAATGGCGGCGTCTATTACCTGGATCAGGAACTTGAGATTGGGCGAGGTGACCGTGAGCGTGGAGCCCTGGGCGGATGCACCCACAGAGGGAGCCGTTGTGGTCACGTCGGACGTGGAGCCGCCCAGACCGATCGTCAGCAAATTGACGCCGCGGAGCGCGTTGGTGATTGCCGTCTGGATCGCGGCGATGAGCGCATCGATCGTTGGGACCGGGACAGCGATGATGTCGGTCAGTGCGGCATAGCACACCGTTCCCAACACCGTATTGGCAGTTTGTATCGGCGCGCAGACCGTGTCCTTGGCTGTGGTCAGAGCCGAGCCGACGGGCCCGGTCAAAGGGTCGATTGCCGTTCCCAGCGTGTTTCGTAAGGTGGGGATGATCAGGTCGGTGATGACCTTGGCCAGCAACGTTGCGCTGACGTTGACGTTGCCCACGGTTGACTGCCCATGACCGCTGGCGTTTCGGCTCACAACCTGGGCGGACGCGTACGAGCAGGCGGCGCCAATCTGTAGCGCGTTAGCGATCGGAGCGGGCAAACCCGCCGCGGCAAGGTCGGGCGTCGCGCAGGACTGACCGGTAGCCGGCACCCGGACGCTGCCGGCCGCCGACAGTTGGGCCACGGAAGGCGAGCCCGGGGCGCCGACCAGGCCCGTCGCGGTGCCGTTGGCGAGGATGGAGGCCAACAGGGCGCGGCCCAGCGCGGAGGAGTTGCCCCCCCCCAGCACAGGGCTGCCGAGGACGGTCAGGCTGACGCCGGTTCCGCTGGCGCTGCCGCGGTACTGGTCGACGCTGGCGGCGTAGGCGCTGGGCGCGGTCATCGCCAGCATCGCGCCAACCACTGCCAGCGTGCTCAACGCCCGCAACCTCATAGCGCCTCTCTGCATTGCTCCCAATCCTTACACCGGCAACGTCCGTAAGTCGGACACCAATTCTGGTGACTGTGGACAGTTAACCCACGTGCGTCCCCGCAGGTCAACACGGTTGGAGCATTCCTCACAAGTCTTTACCGAAACGACAGACTCCGCGGGCCCACTCACCGCGG
This sequence comes from Candidatus Dormibacteria bacterium, assembly GCA_046262515.1. Taxonomy (GTDB): domain Bacteria; phylum Chloroflexota; class Dormibacteria; order DASZGP01; family DASZGP01; genus JAXDLW01. The sequence continues at coordinate 9,148 of JBHEMP010000054.1, forward strand.
CCTCACGGCTCAAGTAGTGAAGATGACGACACGCAGGGCGTGCGGGTTGTTTCACCGTCATGATTCACGTGAAACATTGGCGTCGGCTGGCACACGATCCCCGTGAACCACGAAGCGGTAGAGGGCATCCAGTTCCTCGTCCGAGCTGAACTGGATCACCAGCTTCCCGCCCTTGCGGCCTCGGTCGAGGCTGACCCGAACCTGTAGCGCGTCCCGAAATTGCGTCTCCAATGCTCGCGTTTCCGGGTCCTTCTCGCGCTTCACGCGCGCCGCGCCTCTTCGGCTGCCGCCGCCATCAGCCAGCTCCCGGGCCAGCGACTCAGTCTGGCGCACATTGAGCTCGCCACGCAGCACCCGGCGGAGCGCTTCCTCCTGGGCGTCTTCGCCAAGGGGGGCCAGCGCGCGTGCGTGGCCCGTGCTGATGGCGCCACCCAGGAGGGCGCTCTGTACCGCCGGCACCAGCCCCAGCAGGCGCAGGGTATTGCTGATGTGCGTTCGCGTCCGTCCCACCTGCCGTGCGATGGCCTCGTGACTGAGCTGGAATTCCTCCAGCAGCCGGCGGTACGCCTCGGCCTCCTCCAGTGAGTTGAGGTCGTGCCGCTGGATATTCTCAATCAGGGCCAGGGCCAGGCTCTCCCGGGCGTCGGGGGCATCACGCACGATCACCGGGACCTCCAGGAGCCCCGCCGCCCGGGCGGCCCGCAGCCGGCGCTCGCCGGCGATCAGGCGGTAGCCCGCGCCGTTGCGCGCCACCACCAGCGGCTGCAGGATCCCGTGCGCCCGAACCGACTGGATCAAACCCTCCATCTCCGCATCGCCGAAGCTCTGCCGCGGCTGGTCGGGGTTGACCGCGATTGATTCCAGCGGCAGCCTGGAGGCCCCGGCTGAGCTCGCGGTTAGCTGCCCGCCGGGGATGATCGCGCCCAGGCCCCTGCCCAGGCCGCCACGCTTCTGGTCTGACATCACTCGCCTCCTCCGACGGTGCTGGGGACGGGCCACAGTCGCGCCAGCACCTCGGCGGTCAGGGCGTAATATGCCGCGCCGCCGCGGGAACGCGGGTCGTACTGGGCGATGCTCTGGCCGTAGCTGGGCGCCTCGCTCAGGCGCACGTTTCGCGGAATCACCGTCTGGAAGACCAGCTCGGGGTAGCCGCGGCGGACCTCCTCGACGACCTGTGCCGCGAGCGTGGTGCGTGAGTCGTAGAGCGTCATCACGATACCCAGGACCTCCAGCCCGGGGTTGGAGGAGCGCCGCACCAGGTCGACCGTCTGGGTAAGGTGCGCCAGGCCCTCGAGCGCGTAGAACTCGCACTGGATTGGCACCAGGAGGTGCGTGGCGGCCACGAGCGCGTTGATCGTCAGCAGGCCCAGTGCAGGAGGGCAGTCGACGAAAACCACGTCCACCTCGGCCGCCACCCCCTCCAGGGCATAGGCCAGCCGGTGCTCCCGGCGGGGCATGTGTATCAGCTCGATCTCCGCCCCGGCCAGGCCCGCGTCGGAGGGCAGTATGGACAGCCCGGGCACCGAGGTGGGCACGATCGCCTCGCGGGTGGACTGGCCGTCGATGAGCACGTTGTAGACGCTCGCCCGGTCGGGGTCACGCCGCAGCCCAAGCCCGCTGCTCGCGTTGCCCTGGGGGTCCAGGTCCACCAGCAACACTCGCCGGCCGGCGGCGGCAGCATAGGCCGCCAGGCTGACGGCGGTCGTGGTCTTCCCCACCCCGCCCTTCTGGTTGGCCACCGCGCAGATCACGGTCATCTCGCTGCGTCTAGTGGTGCTGGAAGAGGGCGTAGACGTACGGGATCATCAGCAGAATCAGATCGTAGCCCCCGTGCGCGATGATGCTGGCGTAGGTGCCGGCGCGTCGCCGCAGCAGCCCGAGGAAGATCCCCAGGATGAAGATCTCCAGGGTCGCCAG
>JBHEMP010000055.1:0-45934 GCA_046262515.1 Candidatus Dormibacteria bacterium
GCCTTGAACCACGAGTGGGTGAAGAGGTGGAACAGGGCCGCGCTGTAGGCGCCAACGCCAAGCCCGAACATCATCAGCCCCAGGTGACTAAGGGTGGAGTAGGCCACCACCCGTTTGATGTCGTCCTGTGCCACCGCCCAGATCGCCGCCATCAGCGACGTCAGCGCGCCAAGGCAGGCGACCACGAGCAGCGAGGTGTGGTTGGCGGCGAAGAGCTGGTAGGCGCGTGCCACCAGGTAGACACCGGCCGCCACCATGGTGGCGGCGTGGATCAGTGCCGATACGGGTGTCGGGCCCTCCATGGCGTCGGGTAGCCAGACATGCAGGGGGAACTGCGCCGATTTCCCGACCGCCCCGCTGAAGACCAGCATGGCCATGATGAAGAGCCCGGCCTGGCTGACCAGGCCCGCGTGGTAGAGCGGCGCCAGCGCGTAAAAATCGAGGTCAACCGCCCCGCCCATGTGGTTGTGGAAGCGGAAGAAGATATACGCGACCCCGACGAAGAAGGGGAAGTCGCCAAAACGGGTGACGATGAAGGCTTTTTTCGCCGCCGCCGCCGCCGCAGGGCGCTTGAAGTAGTGGCCGATGAGGAGGTAGGAACAGACTCCGACCAGCTCCCATGCGACGTAGGTCTGGAAGTAGTTGGTGCTCAGGACGAGCAGCAACATGGAGAAGGTGAAGAGCGAGAGGAACCCGTAGTACCGCGAAAACCCCTCCTCGCCGCGCATGTATTCGAGCGAGTAGAGCTGCACCAGGAGACTGACGCTGCAGACGACCACCACCATCATGGCGGAGAGCGGGTCGGCCAGGATGCCGATCGAAAAATGGACGTCTGAGAACTGCAAGAAGTCGCCGAAGAAACCGAGCCCGTACTGGACATGCTCAGGGTGGGCGAGCTCGTGGACCAAGGCCAGGATGGAGATCACGTCGGCGGCGGCCACGGCGACGATGCCGATCCAAGCCGAGGTGCGCTTGTTCTCGTAGGTGATCCCGAAGATCAACGCGAAGGCCAAAAGCGGCAAAATCGGGATCAGCCACATCAACGTGTAGGGCGCGTGCATCTAAACCATCCCTATCGTGGTGAGGCCGATGGGGGTTCGAGACGAAGGAGCGAGCGAGCAGCGCGCGGAGCGGACACGGAGTCCGTGAGCACGCAGCGCAGCAGGCGCGCAGCGCCGGTCGCGACGCCCGTATCGGGCGCTCAGCGGCCTCACCATCGCATCAGGTCGATCTCGTCGACCCATACAGTTCCCCGCAGCCGGTAGATCAGCAGCAGGATCGCGACCGCGACCGCGACCTCGGCGGCCGCGATGGTGATGATGAAGAGCGCGAACGCCTGCCCGGCCAGCGGCTGGGCGTCCTGGTAACCGAAGCGGGCAAAGGCGACCAGCGCCAGGTTGGCCGAGTTGAACATCAGCTCGACGGACATCAGCAGGCTGATGGCGTTGCGCTTCGCCAGCAGCCCGTAGATCCCGATGGCGAAAAGACCCGCGCTGACGGCCAGGAAATGGTTGACGCCTATGTATCCCAGCATCCTCTCCCCTCCTCCCCTACTGGCCTTCTCGCCGGGCCAGGACGACGGCGCCGATGAGACCGACCAACAGCAGCAGCGAGACCACCTCGAATGGCACGGCGTAGCGCCTGACCAGTTCGGTGCCGATGACGGTGACGGTTCCCTGCATCCCACGCGGGTACGCCCCGGTCCGCCAGGCCGCGGGCATCAGCACCGAGATCAGCACCAGGAACATGGTCATCGAAACCGCCGCCGCCACGAGGTGGTTGCTGGACTCGGCGTTGCTGGTATCAGACATGGAGCGGCGGGTCAGCATGATGGCAAAGACGATCAGGACCGGGATCGCGCCGGCGTATATCAACAACTGGGCGACCCAGAGCAGGTCAGCCTGGAGCATCAGGTACATCCAGGCAACGAAGAAGAACGTCGCGATCAGCGCCAGCGCGCTATGCACGATGTTGCGCATCGTCACCACCGCCAGCGCACTGGTGAGCGTCAGCGTGGCCAGCACGTAGAAGGCGACGGCGAATAGGGACGGGTGGCTCACGCCGATTCCTCCTCCGCGGGCGAAGTGGGCGGAGTGGGCGGAGTGGGCGGAGCGGGGGTACTCGGTTCAGCCGGGGTGGCCGGTGCCGCGGGGGGGGCGGGCGCAGCGTCGGCGGGGGCGGCGGGCGCCTCTGCCGGAGCCGCGGGAGCCGCGGGCGCAGCTGCGGCGGGGGCCGCGGGGGCCGCCGACTCCGCCGGGGCCGCGGGCACAGCGGCGGCCGGAGCCGCAGGGGCAGCCGGAGCGGCGGGCGCAGGGGTGGGCGCAGCGGGGGCCGGCGCCTCGGGGGCGGCGGGCGCCTCTGCCGGTGCCGCGGGGGCAGCGGCGGCCGCGGCCGGGCGCGCGGGCGGGGCCGCGACCGGCTTCTCCGCGGTGGGGGCGGGCTTCGGCTTCTGCGGCAGGCCCTTGGGCCCGGTGAGCTGGTCCATCTCGTAGATCAGCAGGCGCCGGTCATGGGTGGCCAGTTCGAAGTCCGGTCCCAGGTGCACCGCCTTCGGGTCGGTGGGGCACACTTCCTCGCAGAGGCCGCAGTAGTAACAGATCCCGAGGTCCAGCGCGAATCGATCGGTGACGACCTTGCGCGACGTGGGGTCCTTATGGGTCTCCATCTTGATCGCGATCACCGGGCACACGCGCTCGCACTGGGTGCAGCCGATGCAGACGTCCTGGTGGAAGATATGGCGACCGCGGAACCTGTAGCCCACCGCCGGTGCCTGGTCCGGGTAGCTGACGGTCTGCTTTTTCTCGAAGACATGTCGCAGGCTGACGCCGACACTGCGGATCAGCCCGAACCCCGGGAACGCCTTGTCGGTCTTCAGGGCCATCAGGGCACCGCCTTGAAGAAGTTGCCGAAGAGCAGCACCTCAACAGCCGCGATAAAGAGGTTCAGGAAGGCCAGCGGCGTGAGGATCTTCCACCCGAAGCCCAGGAACTGATCAATGCGGAACCGCGGCATGGAGAACCGGACCAGCGTGAAGACGCCGAACATCAGGTAGCTCTTGGCGAGGAACCAGAGCAACGGCCAGCCGAGCACGGGGATGTGCTCGAGCCCTGGGATCAGCGGCTGCCAGCCGCCGAGGAAGAAGGTCGCGAAGACCGCGCCCAGCGTCCAGGTGGTTCCCAGCTCGGCCAGGAAGAAGAGCCCGAACATGATCCCGGAGTACTCGGTGTAGTACCCCGCCACGAGTTCCGACTCCGCCTCCGGCAGGTCGAACGGGTGCGCGGCGTTCTCGGCCATTCCGGCGATGAAAAAGATCAGCGCGCCCAGCGCCTGCGGGATGATGAACCATAGTCCGTGCTGAGCGCTGACCACGCCCTGGGTGCTCAGCGTCCCGGAGAGCATCACGACGCCGAGCGCCGACATCGTCAGCGGCACCTCGAATGCCAGCAGCTGCGCGATCGCGCGCATTCCGCCCATCATGGCGTACTTGTTGTTGCTGCTCCAACCTGCCATGAACACCGACGGGAAAACCAGGCTGGTGATGGCAAATAGGTAGAGAACGCCAACGTTGACGTCGGCCAGCGACCCACTGCGGCTGAAGGGTATGACCAGGTAGGCCATCACGAAGGGGAACGCGGCCACCGCCGGCGTGATGATGAAGATCAACCGGTCGGCGCGGCGGGGCACCATCGCCTGCTTCAGGATCATCTTGATGCCGTCGGCCATGAACTGCAGGATGCCCTGCGGCCCGACGCGGTTGGGACCAAGCCGGTCCTGGATCAGGGCCATCTCCCGGCGCCACACAAAGCTCATCAGGCCGCCGTTGGCGAGCGCGAAGTTGGCCACCACAAATACCGCGACGAAAGCCAGGATGCCGTCCAGGAGCAGGCCGTGTATGCCCAGGCCGCCGAGTCCCTCGCGCAGCTTGGAACCGATCCAGGCGACGTCGTCGAGCGCGATCACCGGTCGACCTCGCCCATGTTGATGTCAATCGACCCGAAGATCGCGATGAGGTCGGCGAGCTTCCAGCCACGGACCATCTTCGGCAACGCCTGGAGGTTGATGAACGACGCCGATCGAATCTTGCCGCGGTAAGGCTCCAGGCCGCCATCGCTCTTCAGGTAGAAGCCGATCGCGCCCTTCGCGCCCTCAATCTCCGCGTAGGCATCACCCGCCGGGGGCTTGAACACCTTGGGCGCCTTGCCGAGGTTCCCCGGCTCCGTCTGCTCGAGGCGATCCAGGCACTGCAGGATGATCCGGCGGGACTGCTCCATCTCGGCGATGCGGACGAGGTAGCGGTCGGTGCAGTCGCCCAGCTCCCCGACAGGGATGTCGAAGTCCAGTTCGGGGTAGATCCCATATGGGTGCGCCCGGCGGACGTCGTATTTCACCCCGCTGCCGCGGAGGGTCGGCCCGCTGGTGGAGAACGCGAGCGCGTCCTCGCGGCTCAGTATGCCGATGCCCTTGGTGCGGATCTGGAAGATCTCGTTGGTGGTCATCAGGTTGTGGAAGTCCTCGATATGCCGAGGCAGCCCGTCCATGACCTTCCGCACCTTGTCGGTCCAGCCGGGAGGCGCATCCTGGTTGACCCCCCCAGGACGCATGAAGTTGTACATCATGCGCTGGCCGGTGAGATCGTCAAGGCAGCTGATGACCTCCTCGCGCCAGTTGAAGCCCCACATTACCGAGGTCACCAGCACACCCACGTCCTGGCCAAAGACCCCGGTGCCGATGAGGTGTGACGACAGCCGGCTCATCTCACCGGCGATGGTCCGAAGGCACTGGCTGCGCTCATTGACCTCAAGGCTGGCGAGCTTTTCGCAGGCCAGGACCCAGCCCCAGTTATTGAGCATGGCGGCCGTGTAGTCCATGCGGTCCGTGATGGCCACGTTGCCCACATATGTCCGGCCCTCGAAGAGCTTCTCCATGGAACGGTGCAGGTAGCCGAAGATGATCCGGAGGTCCACTACCGTCTCGCCGTCGAGGGTCACAAAGAAATGGAGGACGCCGTGGGTGCTGGGGTGGTGTGGCCCGAGGTTGATCTGGACCAGGTCCGAACGCAGGTCCTTGCGGTCCTCACCCGCGTACAGGGAGAGGTCCACCCGGCCTTTTTCGACCTCGATCGGAAGCAACTGCTCGCGGGGCGCGCGCACCTGGGTCATGCGGACTCGCTCCCGGCTACGCGCCTCTCCGTGGCTGGCGCGCCGACGCCGGGGTCGACGGTTGGGCCACCTGCCCCCTCGCCCTCTACCAGCCCCCCCTGACCCAGCTTGATGCGCATCGTCTCCGAGGTCTTGGCGGCGCGGGTGGCGGGGTAGCGCGGGGCCTCGATGGTGGTTCCCGTGGGTGCGGCCGCCCTGATCGGCTGACCCATGCCGCTGCCGTCGACAGCAATCTGGGCCTCGGCCGCCGGCGCCTCCATCGTCTCGCCACCAAAACCCTTGAGGCCGGCCAGGTGCCAGGGAATCTCGGCGTTGAGGGGGCGCCAGTCCTTGCGCAGTGGGTGACCGGGGAAACCCTCCCAGAGCAGGATCCGCTCCATCCGGGGGTGGCCCTTGAAGCGAATCCCCATCAGGTCGTAGATCTCCCGTTCCTGCTGGTTCGCGCCGGGGAACACCTGGGTGATGCTGGCCACGATCGGCTCGTACTCGGCGCCGGGATCCGGCCTCTCAGACCCGAGGTCCCGGGGCACCGTGACCCGCGCCAGGAGATAACCGGGGAACGCCGGCTTGATCGCATCGGGACCCTGGGGACCGATGCTGACGAAGTGGTACAGCAACTCGAAGTCGGCGCCGTTGTCGACAGCGGTGATCGAAGTCAGGTAGTCAAAGCCGATGCCCCGGGCGTACCGCGCAAACTCGAGGATGCGCCCCGGGGTCACCGGTACGACGACATTGTCCTTGTCGATGACCGGCTCAGCGCCCTTACCGAAACCGGAACGGACCTGGGAGACGAGGGCTTCTTGGGTCAAGACGCGGGGTCTGCGGGGCCGCCCTTGGGGGCTGCGCCAGGTGTGTCATCAGCGGGGCCGACGCCGGTAACCGTCCCGGTGCCGGTGGGCGCGGCGACGTTGGGATTGGTTGCGGGTCGGGCGGCCGGGGCCGGCCTCCCCGGGGCCACCGCGGGCCGCGTCGCCGGGGCCGCGTGTTCGGATGGCTCCTCGAAGAAGCGCTTGTAGAGCTTGCGGAAGACCTGCTCCGGGGCGCCCCAGGGATGGGCCACCTTGGTACCCGGCGGTATCGCCGGCTGGAGGCGGCGGCCGCGGATGAGGCTCTCCGTCCGGATGCGCTTCTGCAGTTCGATGATCGAGTGCATCAGGGCCTCGGGGCGCGGCGGGCAGCCGGGCAGGTAGATGTCGACCGGGAGTACCTGGTCCACGCCGTCAACCTGCGAGTAGCCGCCAGTGAAGATGCCGCCGGAAACCGCGCAGTTGCCCATCGCGATCACATAGCGCGGCTCGGCCATCTGTTGGAAGAGCCGGACCACGGCCGGGGCCATCTTCTTGGTCAGGGTCCCGGAGATGATCATCACGTCGCACTGCCGCGGCGAAGGCCGGATGACCTCGGAGCCGAAGCGGGCGATGTCGAACTTGGCCGCGCTCATCGATATGAACTCGATGAAGCAACAGCAGAGGCCGAAGCCGAACGGCCAGGCACTGTTGCTGCGGCCCCAGTTGAGCAGCTTGTCGAGCGGGCCGACGAGGATGTCGAAGGTGGAACCGACATGGTGGTGCTGGATCCCGTCGCCGTGGTCGGTGGTGGTGATCGTCTCGGACTCCGCGCCCGGGGTGACCACGTTAAGCTCAATCGCCAAGGCCGACTCCCATCGCGCCTACTCCCATTTGAGCGCGCCGCGGCGCCACGCGTATGCCAGGCCGACGCCGAGGATCAGGGTGAAGAGCACGATCTCGCCCAGCGCGAATGCCCCGATCCGCTTGAACACCACGGCCCACGGATAGAGAAAGACGACCTCGACGTCGAAGATCACAAATACCAGCGCATACAGGTAGTACTGGATGTGGTACTTGATCCAGGCCTCGCCCACGGGCACCATACCGCTCTCATAGGTATCGGTGGCGACGCTCCCCTGCCCCCGGGCGGTCTTGAGGCGCCTGGTCAGGGTCATCGCCAGAAACACGATGCCGCCCGGCATGGCCACCGCCAGCAGCGCGTAGAGCACGATGTGACCGAAGTAAGGCTGCAATCCGACTCCTTCAATTCGGACAACCAGCGTCCAAACGGTTGGGATTATACCGGCGGCTCTGCCTTCGATCCGTCCTGTGGAGCCACCTCAAACAGCACGTCGGCGGCGACCGTGAGACCCGCGACGACCAGCCCCACGGCCGACATCACAAGGCGCGTGGTGTCGGGGATGAAGCCGTCTGCTACGCGCGCGTAGATAAGCAGCGCCATGCCCGCTATGGCCACGGCATAGAGCCGGCGCCCGGACCGCACCGCCTGGACCGCCAGCACCAGGAGCAGGCTCTCGACGAAACCCGACGCCAGGGCGATGGCGACACTCATGACAGCGCGGGCGCCGGTACGGCAGTGCGCATGATGCGGCCGCCACCGAGGATGACGTCGCCGGTAGAGAGCACGGCCGCCTGCCCGGGCGATGCTGAACTCAGGGGTTCCACGGGCAGGACCCGGGCGCTGCCGTCACCCGCAGGCTCTACCCGCGCCGCCACCGGGGCGGCACCGTAACGGACGCGGACCTCGGCTTCGAAAGGCTCCGACGGCGGGCGCCCGGAGACGTAGGTCATCTCGCCGACCTCCACGACCTCGCGCCGCAGGGCGTCGCGCGGCCCGACCGTGACAACGTTCGCGACCGGGTCGATGTCCACCACATAGAGCGGACCGGTGACCCCCCGGGGCAGACTGCCGAGCCCTGAGCGCTGACCGACGGTGTAGTTGCCCACACCAGGGTGACGGCCGAGAACCGTGCCGTCCGTGGCGCGGATCTCCCCCCGGTCCTGGGCGCGGCGCGCCAGGAGCTCGCGGTAGTCGCCGCCGGTGACGAAGCAGATCTCAACGCTGTCCGGCTTTTCCGCGGTGACCAGCCCGAGGCGCCGGGCCTCGGCCCGCACGTCCTCCTTGCGCCACTCGCCCAGCGGGAAGCGGGCCTGTCGCAGCTCGTCCTGCCCCAACCCATAGAGGACATAGGACTGGTCCTTGCCGGGGTCGACGGCGCGCAACAGCCGATATTCGTCGCCGGCTCGGTCGACGCGGGCGTAGTGCCCGGTCGCCAGCGCGGTGGCACCCATCGAGCGGGCCTTGGCCAGGAGGAGGTCGAACTTGACCTCGTTGTTGCAAGCGATGCAGGGGTTGGGCGTCCGGCCCTCCTGGTAGTCGGCCACAAACGGCTTCACCACCCGGGCCTGGAACTCCTCCTGCACGTCCAGCACGTAGTAGGGGATCTGCAGCGAAGACGCGACCCGGCGCGCGTCCTCCACGGCATCGAGGGAACAGCAACCGTGGTGACGGTCGAGGTCCGCTGAGCCCTTCGGCCAGAGCTGCAGGGTCAACCCGACCACCTCATGGCCCTGCTGCTTGAGCAGCGCCGCCGCCACCGAGCTGTCCACCCCGCCCGACATCGCCACGGCGACGAGTTCGCCGGCCATCACCTACTCGAGGACGTCGCCCTCGGCGGGCGTGACGCGCACACCGGTGGACTCGCAGTACGAGACGGCCTGGTCGAGGGCCTCATCGCTGCCCTCGATCTCCAGGACGACCCACCCCTCGTCGCGGGTGATGTCGGCGCGCCGGATGTTTGTGACGACCTGGAACTGGTGACCCATCTCATAGATCACCGGCTGGGTCACCGCTCCGCGCGGGAAGATCAGCTTGACGCGGCGCCGTCCCACCGGGACGTCAGGCCCCGCCGGCCACTGCGGGCACGATCGACAGTTCGTCACCGGCGGCCACGGTGGTCTCAAGGCCGCTGCCGAAGCGGATGTCCTCGTCGTTCTTGTAGATGTTTACGAACTGCCGAAGCTTGCCGTCGGCATCGTAGATCCGTTCGCGGAAACCGGGGTACTTCTCCTCGAGCCCGGTGAGCACCTGGCCCACGTCGGAGCCGTCAGCCTCCACGATGGACTCGCCGCCCGTAAGCCGGCGCAGCGGGCCGGGAATGCGTACCTTGACAGCCATTCAGAACTCCTTCCAGCCCCAGTCCGCGGGGTCAGCAACTCAATCGTGGATCGGCGGCAATTCTAACGAGCGGCGAGGGCCGGTCATTCCGGCGTGTCGGTTCAGCCCGCGGCGAGCCCGGGAAAGGCCTCCTCGAAGGAACGCACCGACGGTCGAATGGTGCGCCGGTGGCGTTCGAGGTCGGGGATCACCTGGATGGTCTTGAAGCCGTGCCCCGTGACATAGGCCACGACGGTTTCGTCACCCTTCCAGCGCCGCGCCCGGGCCAGTTTGCGGAGCACGCCGATGGTGACCCCGCCCGCGGTCTCGGCGAAAATTCCCTCGGTGCCGGCGAGCAACTCGATCGCCTCCACGATCTCCTCCTCGGTGACTGTCTCCACCGTCCCGCCCGTCGAGTTGGCGATGTTGATCACGTACTTGCCGTCGCTGGGATTGCCGATGGCCAGCGACTTGGCGATGGTGTCCGGCCGCACCGGCATCACCGGTTCACCGTTCTTGAACGCGGTCGCCACCGGCGAGCACCCCAGCGCCTGCGCCCCCGTCAGCTTCGGGTACCGGCCGCCCTCCACCAGCTCCAGCTCGATCAGCTCCTGGAGTGCCTTGTTGTGCTTCACGAACTGGCAGCCCGAGGCGATCGGGATGATGATCTCGTCCGGCACCCGCCACCCCAGCTGTTCGACCGTCTCGAAGGTCAGCGTCTTGCTTCCCTCGGCATAGAACGGCCGCACGTTGATGTTGGCAAAGGCCCAGTGGTAGGTGTCGGCGAGCTCTGAGCAGAGCCGGTTGACCTCGTCGTAGTTGCCCTCGACGGCGACGACGTTGGGTGCGAAGACGCTCGTGGTGAGGACCTTGCTGACCTCAAGGTCCGCGGGGATGAACACGAAGCAGCGCATTCCCGCCCGTGCCGAGTAGGCCGCGACGGAGTTGGCGAGGTTGCCGGTCGAGGCGCAGGCCATGGTGTCAAAGCCGTTGGCGCGGGCCCAGTTCACGGCCACCGAGACCACCCGGTCCTTGAACGAGTTGGTGGGGTTCATGGTCTCGTTCTTGATATAGAGGTTCGACAGGCCGAGCACCTCGCCGAGCCGCTTCGCGTGCACCAGGGGGGTCATCCCCTCCCCCAGCGTCACCAGCTCCGTGTCGCGGTGGACGGGCAGCAGGTCGCGGTATCGCCAGAGGGAGTTGGGCCCCGCCTCGATGCTTTCACGAGAGACGGTCCGGGCCATCTGCGCGTAGTCGTACTTGACCTCCAGTGGGCCGAAGCAGAGGTCACAAACGTGGGTGGCCTGGGCCTCGAACTCGGACTGGCACTCGCGGCAGATCAGGGACGTGAGGTGGGACATGGGCTTAGCCGGGATCCACCGATCCGAGCTTGCATTTCCGGCGCTGAACGCCCGATTTGGGCGTCGCCGGCTTCGCCCGCTGCGCGGGGTTGCGCGCCTCCCTCCCGCACCTAAAGGTGCGCTCAGTGCGGTGCTCACCCAGTTCCTTCAACTCGAACCTCCATCATTCGAACCTGCCGCGCCCGGATCGGTGGAACCCGGCTTGGGAGAGTCTATCGGCGCACTCTCCCCCGACCGTTTACCATCGCCAACATGGAACTGGGACTCAACGGGAAGCGCGCGCTGGTAACCGCGGCCAGCAAGGGGCTGGGCCGGGCGGTCGCCGAGGCGCTGCTGGCCGAGGGCTGCCGGGTGGCCATCTGCTCCAGCGACGATTCCCGCATCCAGGCCACCGCCACAGATCTCCGGCGCGGGGGTGGCCAGGTGCTGGCGATGGCCGCCGACATCGCTCAGCCTGACGAGTGCGCCGACCTCGTGGACTGGGCGATCGAGGGCCTGGGTGGGCTGGACATCCTGGTCAACAACGCGGGTGGTCCCCCGCCCGGCTCATTCGCCGACACCGACGAGGCACGCTGGCGCCATGCCTTCGACTCCCTGCTGATGAGCTGCGTCCGGATCACCCGCGGCGCCCTACCCGCGCTGCGCGACGGCGGCGGGTCGGTGGTCAACCTGACCTCCCTCACCGCCAAGCAGCCCATCGACGGCCTCCTGCTCTCCAACGCCTTCCGGCCGGCGATCGTGGGCATGGCCAAGACGCTGGCCAGGGAGGCCGCGCCGGACGTGCGCGTGAACAACATCGCCACGGAGCACATCCTCACCGACCGCATCCGCGACATTGCGGGGTTCCGGGTGGCCGCCAGCGGGCGCACCCTGGAGGCCGAACTCGAGGCCTGGGGCGCGGAGACTGTGATGCGCCGCTTCGGCACGCCACAGGAACTGGCCAACGCCGCGGTCTTTCTGGCCAGCGACGCGGCGAGCTACATCACCGGCGTCACGCTGGCGGTTGACGGGGGACTCGACCGGGGCCTCTACTGAGGAAGTAAGAGCCGGGACTGTCAGTAGTCGTTACAGGGGTCGTTGACGGGGTCCTCCAATGAGAAAGCGTCGCCCGGGTCCCAGTTGCCCTGTGTCCAGCGGTGCCCACCCTTGATCATGCGATAGCACCCACCCGTGTTTCCATCCGGTGAACTCTTGTTCTGGTCCCACCACATGAACTCCGCGTCCTTGATGCAGGTGTAGTTGCCCGGCTCGAAGTAGCAGGTCGGGAGTTCCGGCCGATCGCTGGAGACCTTTGGGATGTTGTGGAACCCCTGGTCCAGCGTGCTGGGGCTGAGCTTCGGCCCCGCGATCTGCAGGCCGGTAAAGAGCAGGCGGAAGTCCGGGTAGGCCCTGCACGCCACCACGGACTCGAACTGCCCCGGGGCGACCGCGTTGGGGTCGGCATCGGCGTAGGCCAGGTAACAGTCCTGCTGGTACTGGCCCGGGACCAGCTCAACCTGGGAGTCGACGACCATGTGCTTCCACTGCGACTGGTCCTGATAGAAGCCGCCGCTCACTGTCTCGAAGAACCGATCGCCGGCGACCACCCACTCGGGGAAATACCCACTGGCGGTGGCCGCGTTCGACGGGTTGTTGTCGTCGCCGCCGCCCCAGAGCACCGTGGTCACGTGGTTCTGGATGAAGTCGGCGATGCCGGTCTGGGCGTAACCGTTGCTGGTGGGATCGGTCCGGCTCGGTGTGATGATGTTGTATCCGGCACGCGGCAGCAGCATCTCCGACACTACGTCGGCTCCACAGGCTTTGACTTTGTCCTCCACCATCTTCCCGTAAGCATTCAGTAGTGGCACATTTTTGTCGTTGGCGCGGATGAAGCCGTACTTCCGTGGCTTGCCCTTGTCCAGGGGGTTGCCGGTGTTGTACACCACTCCCGGTTGACCATTGGGGTTCACGATTTCTTTGCACATCCACTTCGCCGTCCAGTCGGCCGCGGTCTCGACGCTGGGCACGTAGCTCCAGTTGAGCCCCGGGTACTGCTGAAGGTCGGACTCGTGGCGACCCACCAGCGAGCCTGCTGCCAGCGGGTTCTGAGTGATGAAGGTGACCACTCCGTGGGCATTCATGTACTGCTCGTAGGCCTCGTTGTTGGAAGAGGCATTGTCCATGACCCCAAAGGGGTGGAACGTCGTGATCTGCTCGTTGGCGTCGGCCTGCCGGTCGGCGGCAGTCGGGCACCCCGTTGGCGCCGGGTGGTCGGGGTCGCTCGAGAGCCGGGCGTGCCACATCCGCATGTGGACGTGACGGTGGTACAGCTGGTAATGCTGGTTGAAAAAAAGGGTCAGGGAGCGCAGGCCGGTCGCGTAATCACTCTGTGACTCCGGGTAATCGGGGTTACTAGAGCTGTGCGCCGGGTCCTTGTCAAAGTCGAAGTACGTATCCGGTGGGCGCGCCCTGGTCTCGGCAGAGTTGAAGTAGCAGGCGTTCCCCTTGGCCGGGCTGGACCCGCCGTCCCCACCCTCCCAGTAGACGATGATGCGGATCTCATTGGCGTCAACCCCCTGGTAGGTGCTGCCGCCGTTGTCCCCGTTGAAGTAGGCCACGCATGGCGGCGAGAACGGGTCCTCCGTCTGCCGCGGCGGCTTGCCGACACAGCGGAAGGTGCTCGGCACCTTGATGACCTGCTGCTGATCCTGGCCGCTCCCCTGGCTGCCATCGGGGGGCAACGCCGAAGACTTGTCGCTGGAGAAACCGGTCTGCTGCGAACTCGAGCCCGCCAGCCCCAGTTGCCCGACATTGCCTCCTGGGGGCACGTTGCTGTCGGTGGGGGGTACCGGGGCGTACTCCGCCGTCTCCGTGGGATTGGTCTGCTGCATGTTCAGGGCCGAGGGCAGCACCGTCACGCCGATCGTCAGCCCGATGATCAGCAGCAGCAACGGCGGGTATTTGAGGAGCCTGTTGTGGCTCCGTCCAGCGGGTTGCGTCGCCACCGGCATAGCCGTCAGTGCCACGGATTCACAGTAGGGCTGTACGCGCCGCCCCTTCCACGTACTTTTACCCGCTTCCAGTTGGCTCAGCCGGCCTCAAGTCCACCAGAGCCGCACGCTTACATCACGGGTATGGTAAAACATTCCCAACAGTTCTTGGGGGGTTGGCGACGGGTCACATGGAGAACATCGGGGAGCTGCGTGCGCTGGCCAACCCGACACGCCTGCGGATCATTTCGCTGCTGTCGGGGGGAGCGCTCTCGGCCGCCGACGTGGCACGCCGACTCGACATTGCCCACGGCTCCGCGAGCTTCCACCTGCGCCAGCTCGCCGGGGCGGGGGTCGTCCGCCTGGTGCGGGAGCGCGAGCACCGGGGCGGCCGGGAGCGGCTCTACGAATTCCAGCGGCAGGCTCTGGACGGGCTGACCCCCGACAGCACGGGCGCACTCGAGCGGGCTGTGCTCACCGAACTCCGACGCCGGCTGGCACTGCCGCGCGGCGAGGGGTCCCAGTTGACCTCCACCGCGGAAATCTGGGCTGAGCCCGCGGACTGGGAAAGCACCATCGCGGAGATCGCGGGCATCCTCCAGCGCCTGGCCGACCGCTCCTCGCGCATCCCTCGCCCCGGCCAGGTCCATGGCAGCCTGGTGGCCATGATGTTCCCGATCGCGGGGGAAACGGCGTCGTGAGCGCCGCCATCAGCGTGAGCCCGACCCACGCCTTCGGCCCCCTCCGCCGGGCCCTCGACTGGAACGGCTGGAAATTGCTCCGCGCCCTCCCCCGCCTGGATGCGCCCTTCAGCGGCGCCCTCCTGCTGGCCACCGTGGCCACGGTGGCGGCTCCCCTGGGCGTCACCATCGTCACCGGCAGGCTGGTCGGCGCGGTCCCCGCGGCGGTTCACAGCGGCATCAATTCGCCGGCGGGGACCATCCTGGTCCGCTGGGTAGCGGTCATATCCGCGCTCTTCGTGGTCGAGCAGCTGCTCGGGCCCTTGAACACCCTGGTCCGGGCGCGGCTGCAGCACAACGTCGACGTTCGTCTGCGTGAGCAACTCCTGGAGGCGGCCACGGCTCCGCCTGGGATCGCCGTAGTGGAGGACCCAGCCTTCCAGGACCAGGTCGGGCTGGCGGGGGGTGTGGGCGCGGTGCAGGCGACGCCCGGGCGGGCGGCGGTCGCCCTTGCCGGCGTCGGCGCGCGCCAGGCAACGGTCGCCGGCGCGGCGCTGATTCTCGCCGCCTTCAGCTGGTGGCTCGCCCTGGGACTGGCGGCTTTTTACACGTTCCTCTACATCCGGCTGCGTAAGTCGATTCGAGGGGCCACCAGCGTCTTCGTCGAACAGAGCGAGGAGATGCGCCGTGCCACCTATCTGCGTGACCTGGCCAGCACCCCCGCGGCGGCCAAGGAGATCCGCGTCTTCGGGCTGGCGGGGTGGATCATCCAGCGCCAGCGCGACAGCTGGCTGGGGGCTATCCGCCAGGCGTGGGTCGCCCGCGCGAACGGCCTGCCGCTGACCCTTGGGCTCATGGTTGTCGCCGGGGCAGCCAACTGCGGCGTTTTCGTGCTCCTCGGCCGCGCTGCCATCGACGGGCGGCTGACCATAGCCAGCCTGGTCATCTACGCCTCTGCCGCGCTGCAGATGCTGGGGATGATCAGCGTCACCGACGATGACCAGGCCATCGACTACGGCCTTGCCGCCCTGCCGGCGCTGCGCCGCGCCCAAGGACTGGCCTCTGCCGCTGTGCCGGCACCGGGGGGGCGCGACGACCTCACGGGGCTGCCGGCCCGCGAGATTCGATTTGAGGGAGTGAGTTTTCGCTATCCCGGGACCGAGAAGGATGTCTACACCAACCTCAACCTGACCATCACGGCGGGCCGCTCGCTGGCCATCGTCGGCGCCAATGGTGCCGGGAAGACCACCCTGGTCAAGCTGCTGGCGCGTCTCTACGAGCCGACCTCAGGGCGGATAACCGTGGACGGGATCGACCTCCGCGAGATGGATCCCTGGGCCTGGCAGCGGCACGTCTCGGCGGTGTTCCAGGACTTTGTCCGCTTCCCGATGACCGCGCGCGAGAACGTCGAGGCGGGAGGCATCCACCGCGCCGGGGACTCAGACCTACTCGCGCGCGTGTCATCCGAGGCGGGCCTGGACCGTCTCGTCGAGGGACTGCCCCGGGGCTGGGACACGGTCCTTTCGCGGGAGTACAGGGACGGATCGGACCTGTCGGGCGGCCAGTGGCAGAGGGTGGCGCTGGCGCGCGCCCTGTTCGGCCTGGATGCCGGCGCCGGGCTCCTGGTGATGGACGAGCCAACGGCCAACCTCGACGTGCGTTCTGAGGCCGCGGTCTTTGACCGGCTCCTGGAGTTCACCCGTTCGCGGACCACGATCCTCATCTCCCACCGCTTCTCGACGGTGCGTCGCGCAGACCGCATCTGTGTCCTCTCCGAAGGTCGCATCATCGAGGAGGGCACGCACGTGGACCTTGTCGCCCGTGGCGGCGCGTACGCCGAGATGTTCCGGCTGCAGGCGGTCCAGTTCGATGCCGCGGTCATGGACGAGGAGCTCCAGGAAGAGCCACCGGTCACGGAGGCGGCACTTCATGCGTGAGCGTTTGCGCAGCGGGGTACTGGTCCTGGGGACCGCCTTCCGGGTCGATCCCCTGCGGGCGTCGGGCGTCCTCGCCATGAGTCTTGCGTCCAGCCTTGGGTCCGTGCTCTTCGGTATCTGGCTGAAGCTCCTTGTCGACGGCGCCAGCCGTCACGACATGAACCTGGTCGTCGCCGCCGGGGTGGCGCTGGCGATCACCTTCTCCTTGCTCGGTGTCTCAGGAATGAGTCAGTTCGTGCTGGCCTCAAGGCTCAGTGAGGAGACGGCCCAGGCCTTCGACCAGGAGCTTATGACGATCTCCGCGCGGCTGCCCGGCCTGGAGCACCACGAACGGCCCGAGATCCTCGACAAGATCAACCTGCTCCGGACCGAGCGCTGGACGTTGAGCAGTTCGGTGTGGGCGATCTTCATCAACATCGGCACCCTCACGCAGGTGGTGGGCTCGGTGCTGCTCCTTGGCCGGCTCGACCCGCTGCTCCTGCTGCTGCCCTTCTTCGCGGTCCCCTACGTGGTCCTGGGCGCCCGCGCCCAGGTCCTTGCACTGGGCGCGGCCGAAAAAGCCGCCGAGCCGCAGCGTCTCGCCTACGCCCTGCGCCAGCTCGGGCTGACCGCAGCCCCGGCCAAGGAGATCCGGATCGGCGGCCTGCAGGGCTCACTGCGGCGGCGGCATCGATCCGCATCCGACGCGGCCCTCGCGCCCGTGAAGCGCGCGCAGGCGCGCGGAGCGCTGTACAACGCCGTCGGCTCCCTGGTGTTCGCTGTCGGGTTCGCAGGGGCGGCGGTGCTGATCGTAATCAAGGCCAGCCGCGGGCAGGCCAGCCTCGGCGACGTCGTGCTGACGATGACCCTGGCGGGCCAGGTCAACCAGCAGGTCGCCGGCACGGTGACCGGGGTCAGCTGGCTGCTCCAGACCCTCCGGGGTGTCGGACGACTCCTGTGGTTACGCGACTACGCGGCCGGCGCGAGCCGGCCCCAGAATATCCCCACCTCCGTGCCCCAGAGAATCACGCGCGGCATCGACATCGAGGGCCTGACGTTCCGGTATCCGGGGACCGAGACCGACATCCTTTCCGGCTTCAACCTGCATATCCCCGCGGGCGCCACGGTCGCGCTGGTCGGCGAGAACGGCGCCGGCAAGACCAGCCTGGTCAAGCTGCTGGAGCGCTTCTATGAGCCGACCAGTGGGCGCATCCTGGTGGACGGGGTCGACCTGCAGGACTTCGCTTTTGAGGAGTGGCGCGACCGCCAGTCAGGCTGCTTCCAGGATTTCGCCAACTTCGCCTTCGTCCTGCGCGAGACGGTCGGCGTGGGACGGCTGGAGGATATCGAGAGCCTGCCCCGTGTCGAGGCGGCCCTGGCCGCGGCCGACGGCCTGGACGTGCCGGCCCGCCTGGACCAGGGCTTCGAGCAACCGCTGACCAAGCTCTTCGCGGGGGGTGTCGATCTCTCCGGTGGGCAGTGGCAGAAGCTCGCGCTGGGTCGGGCCATGATGCGGCCGGAACCCCTGCTGCTGGTCCTCGATGAACCAAGCTCGGGCCTCGACGCCCAGTCGGAGCACGCCCTGTTCGAACGCTACGCGGGCGCGGCCCGCCGGGGCGCGGCCCGTAACGGCGCCATAACCCTGCTCGTTTCCCACCGCTTCAGCACCGTCCGCATGGCGGACCTGATCGTCGTCGTCTCGGAAGGCCGGGCGATGGAGGTGGGAAGCCACGACGAGTTGATCGCCAAAAAGGGCCTCTACGCCGAGTTGTACGAGATCCAGGCCAGCGCCTACCGCTGATAGGAGAACATCGTGAACTACCCACCCACCGCGACGGTCGACCAGGTCGACGACTACCACGGCACCACGGTGGCCGATCCCTACCGCTGGCTTGAGGACCTGGACTCGCCTGAGACCGCCGCCTGGGTCAGCCGCCAGAACGAGGTCACGTTCGAATACCTCGAAACCATCGAGGAACGAGAGTCGCTGCGGCAGCGCCTCACTGAGCTCTGGGACTATGAGAAGCACGGAATCCCCGTCAGGCGCGGCCACCGGTACTTTCACCAGCACAACAGCGGGCTGCAGAGCCAGGCGGTGGTCTACGTGAGCGAGGGGCTGGAGGGGCCGGGCCGGGTCCTGCTGGACCCCAACAGCCTGGCCGACGACGGCACCGTCGCGCTCTCGGGGATCGAGCCGAGCGACGACGGGTCGCTGCTGGCCTACGCGCTCTCGGCCGCCGGCTCCGACTGGCAGGAGTGGCTGATCCGTGACGTCGCCAGCGGAAAAGACCTCGACGACCACCTCGTGGGAGTGAAGTTCAGCGAGGCCTCGTGGGCCGCCGACGGCACCGCGATCTACTACTGCGGTTATGGGGCCGACGCCGTCGGGCACGACCTGGAGGCGGCCAACTACAACCACCGTGTGTACGTTCACCGCGTCGGCACACCGCAGTCTGAGGACGTGGTCGTATACGAGCGCCCCGACCAGCCGGAATGGATCTTCTCGGCGCAGGTCACGGACGACGGCAGCTTTTTGGTCATCACCGCTTCGGCGGGGACCGAGACCAAATGCGGCATTTTCCTGCTCGATTTGACCGTGCCGGGGGCGCGGGTCGGTGACCTCTTCACCGACTTCAACGCCGGGTGGCGGTTCGTCGACAGCGATGGTTCGAAGCTTCTCTTCACGACCGACCTTCATGCGCCCAACGGCCGCATCGTCGAGGTCGCCGCGCAGGCACCGGGGAGCCCGCCCCACGTGCGGGAGTTGGTCGCGGAAACCGCCGATGCCCTGGTCGCCGCCACGGTTGTCGGGAGCCGCATCTTCGCCCAGTACCTCCACGACGCCAAGACCGTCGTGCGCCGGTTCGACCTCAAGGGGAACCCGGACGGCGACGTGGCGCTGCCCGGGGTGGGAACCGTCGCCGGCTTCGAGGGCCGTCGGGAGGATACGGAAACCTTCTACGCCTTCACAAGCTTCACCGCGCCCGGGACGATATATCGCTACGACGTCCCATCCGGCTCGTCGTCCGTGCACCGCGAGCCCGTTCTCACCTTCGACCCGGGGAGATTCCTGACGACCCAGGTGTTCTTCACCAGCAAGGACGGCACCCAGGTACCCATGTTTGTCAGCCACCTGCGCGGCCTGCCCATGGAAGGGACCGCGCCAACCTACCTGTACGGGTATGGCGGGTTCAACATCTCCCTGACCCCGGCCTTCAGCCCGGCCAACATCGCCTGGATGGAGCGGGGCGGAATATACGCCGTGGCCAACATCCGCGGGGGTGGGGAGTACGGGGAGGCGTGGCACGAGGCAGCCAAACGCACGCGGCGCCAGACAGCCTTTGATGACTTCATCGCGGCGGCGGAGTGTCTCGTCGAGCGCGGTTACACATCCTCTGCCCACCTGTCCATCGGCGGCGACAGCGGCGGAGGTCTACTGGTTGGGGCCTGCCTGACGCAGCGGCCGGAGTTGTTCGGTGCCGCGCGGATCGGCGTTGGCGTCCTGGACATCCTCCGCTTCCATAAGTTCACCATCGGGTGGGCCTGGAAGTCGGACTTCGGTGACCCCGACGACCCCGAGGAGTTCCAAGCGATCCACGCCTACTCCCCGCTCCACAACATCCGCCCCGGGACTCGCTACCCCGCCACGCTGGTGACCACCGCGGACCACGATGACCGCGTTGTGCCCTCGCACTCGTTCAAGTTCACCGCCGCTCTGCAGGCCGCCCAGGCCGGTCCGGCCCCGATCCTGGCCCGAATAGATGTGCGCGCCGGGCATGGGGCGGGCAAGCCCACGGCCAAAGTGATCGAGGCCACGGCAGACTCATGGGCGTTCCTCCTTCACGAACTCGGCGGAACTCAAAGGTAGGACTCCGCCAACTCAGGACACGTGGTTCGGAGGCGGCGGCCTCTAGGTGCGCGGCCTCCTCAGTTAACCGTCAGGGTGCCCCCGGCGTATGGCCGCTGGTCATGGTAGGGGTAGGACCCTGCCGGCCCCGTGGTGTAGGTCCATGAGCCGCCGGGAGCGATGGGCGGAGATGACCACGCCCCGTTATCCGCCTTGACAATTCGCGTGACGGAGTCCTGGTTGACGAACTTGATAAGGGTCCCGGATTTCACGGTCAGGTCTGACGGCTGGTAGTAATTGGGTGCCGCGCTGGCATCCTGGATGGTTATGACCTGCGTCTGGGCCGCCGCTGGCGCGGCGGGCTTGGGTGGCGGCGGCGGTGGTGGTGGCGGCGGCACGGGCTTCGGGGCCTGGGTGGCCTGCGCGACCGGCGCTGCGGCCACGGTGGCCGTAGGGCTGGGAGTCGGCGTGACTGCCGGTTTCGGTGTGAAGTTGGTCAGGCTCTTGGAGCCGTAGTTCGGCCCGGACCCACAGCCCGCCACGGCAGCGGCGCAGAGGATCGCCGCGATCGCGCCGAGACGCAGCGGCAGCCTACGGTAGATCCTGGACGGGGACGTGCTCATATTGTTTGCCAGCCTAGCCATTCGGTCCCGCGGTTGTCTACGCCCCAACGACCTGTAGGTCGCGGGACTTCGCGCTCAGCGGAGCCTTGACAGACCCGGCGATGCGCTCCATGACCGCGTCGATGCTGTCGCCACGCAGGACGGCGTCCGGATGCATGATCAACCGGTGACGCATGACCGGCGTCAGCACCGTGCGAACGTCGTCCGGGTAAACATGGCTGCGGCCGTCGCTGGCGGCCAGCACACGGGACGAGCGCAGCAGGGCGATCGCGGCGCGGGGGCTTCCGCCCATGGCAATGGCCGCGTCCTTGCGTGAGGCCTGCACGAGGTCGACGATGTAGTAGCCGATCTCGGGGCTGACCTCGATCGTGGCGGCGTAGTTGATCATCGCGGTGACCTCGTTGGGATTGATCACCGACCCCAACTGCTCGATCTTCAGCGCGACCGAGTTGTCAAACATAACCTCGAACTCACGGTCGCGGTCGAGGTATCCCATGCTCAGTTTGAACAGGAACCGGTCCAGCTGGGCCTCGGGCAGTGGGAAGGTACCGGCCTGCTCGACCGGGTTCTGCGTCGCCAGGACCAGGAAGGGACGCGGCAGGTCATGGGTGGTGCCGTCCACCGAGACCCGGCGCTCGGCCATGGCCTCCAGCAGTGCTGACTGGGTCTTCGGGGTGGCGCGGTTGATCTCGTCGGAGAGCAGCACGTTGGCAAATACGGGCCCGGGCCGGAACTCGAAGACCCCCTTCTTCTGGTCCAGGATGGACGACCCAGTGATATCGCCGGGGAGCATGTCCGGGGTGCACTGGACGCGGGAGTTGGTGGCGTTGATGGACTGGCTCAGGGCGCGCGCCAGCATCGACTTGCCGGTGCCGGGAACGTCCTCAAAGAGGATGTGGCCCTCGGACAGAACGGCGATCAGGGCCAGACGGACGACCTCACTCTTGCCTTTGATGACGGTCTCGACGTTGGCGACGACCTCATCGAAGACCCGCTTGAACTCGACGGGATTCAGCTTCATAGGGTGATTCTCCTTGCCTGGTTGGATGAGGTGGCCGTTGTGACCACTCTAGAAGTGGTAGTCATTACAGGGGTCGTTGACAGCGTCTTCGAATGAGAAGGCGTCGCCGGCATCCCAGTTGCCCTGGCTCCAGCGGTGCCCTCCCTTGACCATGCGGTAGCACCCGCCGGCGTTGCCGTCCGGTGAGTTCTTGTTCTGGTCCCACCACATGAACTCGGCATCCTTGATGCAGGTGTAGTTGCCCGGCTCAAAGTAGCAGGTAGGCAGGTCCGGCCGGTCGCTGGAGACCTTGGGAATGTTGTGGAAGCCCTGGTCCAGGGTGCTCGGGCTGAGCTTCGGCCCCGCGATCTGCAGCCCTGTGAACAGCAGTCGCAGATCCGCGTAGGTACCGCACGCCACCCCGGACTCGAACTGACCCGGGGCCACGGCATTGGGGTCGGCATCGGCGTAGGCCAGGTAGCAGTCCTGCTGGTACTGCCCGGGCACCAGCTCTACCTGGGAATCGATGACCATGTGCTTCCACTGCGTCTGGTCCTGGTAGAAGCCTCCGTTCACGGTCTCGAAGAACCGATCGCCAGCCACCACCCACTCCGGGAAGTAGCCCGCGGCGGTGGCGGCGTTGGAGGGGTTGTTGTCGTCCCCACCTCCCCATAGCACCGTCGTCACGCCCTGCTGGACGAAGCTCGCGATGCCGGTTTGAGCGTAGCCATTGCTCGTGGGATCGGACCGGCTCGGGGTGATGATGTTGTATCCCGCGCGCGGCAGCAGCATCTCCGCCACCACGTTGGCTCCGCAGTCTTTGACTTTCTGCTCGACCATCTGCCCGTAGGCGTCAAGCAGCGGCAGGTTCTTGTCGTTGGCGCGAATGAACCCATACTTCCGCGGCTTCTTGTCGTCAAGCTTGTTGCCGCTGTTGGTGACGACGCCCGGTTGCCCGTTCGGATTGACGATTTGTTTGCACATCCACTTGGCGGTCCAGTCGGCGGCGGTCTCGACGCTTGGCACGTAGCTCCAGTTCAGTCCCGGGTAGTGCTGCAGGTCGGCCTCATGGCGCCCCACCAGGGAGCCGCCCGCCAGCGGGCTCTGGGTGATGAACGTGACCACCCCATGGGCGTTCATGTACTGCTCATACGCCTCGTTGTTGGCCTGGGCGTAGTCCAGGACCGCGAAGGGGTGGAACGTCGTGATCTGCTCGTTGGCATCTGCCTGCCGGTCCGACGCCGACGGACAACCCGTCGGGGCGGGGTTGGCGGGGTCACTGGAGAGACGGGCGTGCCAGAGCCGCATGTGGACATGGCGGTGGTAGAGCTGGTAGTGCTGGTTGAAAAACAGGTTCAGGGAGCGCAGGCCCGTGGCGTAGTCACTCTGTGACTCCGGGTAATTGGGGTTGCTGGAACTGTGATCTGGGTCCTTGTCGAAGTCGAAGTATGTGTCCGGCGGTCGCGCCTTGGTCTCGCTGCTCAGATAGCCGCATGCGTTGCCCTTGGCCGCGCTGGCGCCACCATCCCCACCCTCCCAGTACGCGACGATCCGGATCTCATTGGCGTCCACGCCCTGGTAGGTGCTGCCGCCGTTGTCCCCGTTGAAGTAGGCCACGCACGGCGGCGAGAAAGGGTCCTCGGTCTGCCGCGGCGGCTTGCCGACGCAGCGGAAGGTGCTCGGCACCTTGATGACCTGCTGCTGGACCTGGCCGCCGCTCTGGCTGGCGTCCGGGGGCAGCGTTGAGGACTGGTCGCTGGCGGTCCCGGTCTCCAGTGAACTGGACCCCGCCAGCCCCAGCTGCCCGATGTTGCCTCCAGGCGGCACGTTGCTGTCCGTGGGCGGTACCGGGGCGTACTCAGCGGTCTCGGTCGGGTTAGTCTGCTGGATGTTCAGGGCCGACGGCAGCACCGTCACCGCGATTATCAAGCCGATGACCAGCAGCAGCAACGGCGGGTATTTGAGGACCCAGTTGTTGCTCCGCCCGTCGGGTTGGGGCGCCCCCGGCATAGCTGTCACTGCCATGTATTCACTCCTTGCATCGGATGCCGAAGATAGATTCGCACATTCATCCCTGGTCCAGAACCAGCCCCCTCGGCAGCACCCCAGCGAGAGATGCCTTGGCGGCTCCGTCGGGCAGGGTCACGTCCTGCGCGGCACCCAGGCCGCTGACCACCAGCTGCAGCTCATGCACTCTCAAAGGGCTCTGGTTGCGCCGCAGTTGCTGCGCGATGAGTGTACGTGCGATGAAGGCAGCCTGCACTGAGGGCGCACCTGTCTTAACGCTCGCGGGGACCTGGGTGCCGGCATCCTGGATCCGAGCCAGGAGGTCCTGGTCGGGGTTCTTCAGCGCCCTCTCGACGCTGACGGACTCCACGACGCGCTCGACCAGGCCGCGTCGCACGTAGACGGAAAGAGACCGGAAATAGGCCGGGCCGGGCAACCCCTGTTCGCGCTGGGCCTCAGAGGTTCCCGCTCCCCCTGCCCGTGGGGCAAGCCCTGGCTGGCGCAGGTCATACCGCAGCTCGCCGGCCGCGGTCTTGGGCCGGGGAAACGGGTCGAGGTCGGCGCGATAGTTGATGGCCTCGGGGTTGTAGAGGACCACCGCACCGGTGCCACCAAGCTGCGTCATAGAATCGTCGACGTAACGAAGGGCGTTGAGGGCATCACGAACCTGGTCGTCGCCCAGTTCTTCCCGCTTGGCGGTGTGCTTGCGCTGGAGGCGGCCGGCACCGGCGGCATCCAGCACCCAGCCCCCACTGTGGATAAGGTCCAACGTCTGAGCTCCAGGACGCGATTCGGCCGCCGCGCCGGCGGCCTCGGGCGCGGGGAGGCCGATCGTGGACGCCTGTGAAGCAGTGCCCGTCGGGCTCGCGCCGGCACCCACGCTGCCGAGCCCTGGGCGGGTCACCGCGATGGAAGGTGCAACGCGGTCAGCGGCGGCAGGATCTGGAATTCGCAGGGCGCGGGCGTCGTCCACGATTACCTCTTCCGAGAGCAGGTGGCCGTCCCGGCTGTATGAGGTCTTGTATCGCAGGTCGTCCTGGATAGATGCCTCGACCACGGCGGTGTGACCCGCGTAAGCCTCGCTGTACCGGTAATGCCTGGATTGGCTCACGGTGCGGGCGATGATGGCCCGCAATTCGTTGGTGCGGTCCTCACGACCTGCGCAGCCCTGCAGAATTGGCGCCAGCAGCAGGCTCGCGACGATAGTCGCGAACGCGGTCCTTGAAACCCTCATTGGCTGGCCGCCAGCGCTTCGCGGAGCATGGTGCGCGGTCGGTCGAAAATGTCGCGGACGGCGAGTACATAGAAGTCCCGCTTGCGGAACCACGTCAGCACGGAGAGGCCGCGGGCCTGGCTGACGTACACGATGGTGTTGCCGACCTTGAGACGTTCGGGGCTGGTGTCACCCACCTGCGCGGTGATCGTCCCCCGCACGGCTGAAGATGACGGGTCGAAGGCCGGCTTCAGCCGCCCGACCTCAAGGGTGGCGATGAGCAGCTGGTCAGCGCGGCGGACGCTGTAGAGCGTGAGGGCGCTGACCGCGGGTACCCTCTGGGTCTGACTGAGGCTACCGCAGACGCTCTCCTCACTCAGCGCGAAGTCGGCCAGGGTCTTGGGAACGGGCGCGTCGAGATGGGCGCAGTGTTTTGCGGGAGCAGAGCCTGCGCTGGGCGTGGCAGAGGCGCCGGGTGCCACCGCAGGCGGGGTCGGGGTCGGAGCCGGGCTCGCCGCCATCATGCCCGCGGCCAGAAGCAGCAGCAGTAGCGATGTCGTCCGGCTCATGCCAGGCTCCCGGACCGCTGGATCGCGGCCTCGGAGCCGCCAAGGAAGGACTCCACCACCCGCGGATCGTTCAGCACCTCGTCCGGCGTCCCCCGGACGATCACCTCTCCCACGTTGAGAGCCACGAGTTCGTCCGCCA
This sequence comes from Candidatus Dormibacteria bacterium, assembly GCA_046262515.1. Taxonomy (GTDB): domain Bacteria; phylum Chloroflexota; class Dormibacteria; order DASZGP01; family DASZGP01; genus JAXDLW01. Next base: position 25,450 of record JBHEMP010000055.1, read on the forward strand.
CGGCGGAGATCAGGGGGATGTCGTGCTCAATGATCAGGATGCTGCAGCCGGTCTCGAAGCGAATACGTTTGATCAGCGGACCCAGCCCCTCAGCCTCGGACTGGGCGATACCCGATGACGGCTCGTCCAGCAGCAGTACTTCAGCCTCCGTGGCAAGCACGAAGGCAAGGTCGAGTATGCGGCGCAGGCCCGTCGAAAGTTCGCTCACGAACTTGTCACGGAAAGCCTGGAGGGCGAGCAGTTCGAGCAGCCGGTCGGCCCGAATGCGCAGTCGACGTTCGGCCCGACGGGCCTGGGGCAGGCCGACGGCGTTGAAGAGCGGGTTGCGAACTTCAAGGCGCTGATCGAGGGCCACCAACAAGGTCTCATAGACCGTCAGTGATGGGAAAAGATTGGCATCCTGGAAACGGCGGACCAGCTTCTGGCGGGCGCGCTGGTGCGCCGCCAGAGTTGTGATGTCCACCCCCTTGTAGTGGACCCTCCCCTCGTCCGGCTTGATCTCCCCGCTGATCACGTCAAGAAGCGTGGTCTTCCCGGAGCCGTTGGGACCGACCAGCCCCAGCACCTCGCCCTGACGCAAGGTCAGGCTGACGTCGTTCAGCGCGGTGACGCCGCCGAAGCGCTTGACGATGCCTTCGACTTGCAGCACCGGGGCGGAACCGTCGAGTTCCTGCTGGCGGCGGCGGGCCACCGCCTCGCCCGCGGCCTGGCCGGAGGAAAGCGCCCCGCCGGTTCCCTTCACATATACCGCGCGAAGGATGTCCGGTCGCTGCAGCAGGTCCGCGGTGGGCCCCACGAACTTGACCTCGCCCTTCTCCATGAAGGCCGCCCGTTCGGCGATCGTGAGGGCCACGTTGACCGATTGCTCAACCACCACCACCGCCGTCCCCTCGTCGCGGATCTGTTTGACGATCTTCAGCAGGTCCCCCACCACGGCCGGCGAGAGGCCCAGCGAGAGCTCATCAATCATCAGCAGCTTGGGGTTGCTCAAAAACGCCTGCGAGAGCGACAGCATCTGCTGCTCGCCGCCCGATAGCGCGCCCGATGGCAGCCCTCCCTTCGCTTTGAGTACCGGGAACATCTCGTAGATGCGCTGCAGCTTGGCCGCGGCCGCGGCGCGGTCGGTTTCCATCCAGCTGCCCATCTCCAGGTTGTCGCGCACGTTCAGCGCGGAGAAGGTCCCCCGGCCGCCCGGCATATAGATGACTCCCTCGGCCGCGGTCTCGTAGGGAGGCATGTGGGTGATGTCCCGCCCCAGGAAGGTGATGGACCCGGACGAGGCCTCGGTGCTCCCGCTGACCGCCCGCAGCAGGGTGGACTTTCCCGCACCGTTGGTGCCCAGCAGGGCCACGATCTCGCCTTCGTAAACCTCAAAGTTCACCCCGAAGAGGACCTGCGTCCCGTCGTAGCCGACGTCGACGGCGCGGCAGCGCAGGATCGGCCGCGGAGGCGCGCCATTCGAGGCCGCGCCCTGCTTGGCGGCGTGGCGCGCCGCCTCCCGCTTCTCCAGCATCGCCTCACGGGCGGCCACAGTGGTGAGGATCGCCTGGCGGCGGTCGCCGTCGAAAAGGTCCGCGGAGCTGAGCCTGATCACCGCGGCGATCACCAGGAAGGGGACCGTGGCGAGCAACGTCGCGGTGTAACCGAAGTTGGCCTGGATGAGGCCGAAATATGTCAGCGCAAGGATGCCTGGGACCTGCGCGATGTCCACAGCCAGGTTGACACCCAGCGTCCGCGACGACGGCGGTATCACCTGGCTGGTGAGGGCGAAACGCACTGGAGCGACCGCCGCGGAGGCGAAGCCGGTGACCACCCCAAGGGCGACCAACAACCACAGCGGCGGCGCCGCGGCGATGATCACGACAGCCGCCGTCGAGGCCAGTCCCACGAGCGCGGACAGCCGCAGGATCGAGCTCGGCGCCCGCTTCGAGAGGGCATCAATGGCGCCTCCACCGATATAGCCACCGACCAGCGAGGCCACCAGGGCCGGCAGGGCCACCATGGAGCGGCCAAACGCGTCGAGCCCGTAGTAGTCCGCGAGGAGTAGCGTAAAGAACAGGGCATAGGCGCCATCTCCGATGTTGCTGAAGACCTCCGCGAAGATGATCCGCCGCAGCGTGCGCACGGCCAGGACCGTGCGCAGCGACTCCTCAATACTCTGGGGAGGGTCCTCGACCCTCGCTGCCTCCTCGTCGAAGCCGGCCTCGCGCCGCTCGAAGTATCCACGTACGGGCTCGCGCAGCACCACGAATGCGATGATGGAGATGATGATGATGGGCACGGCGAGGAGGGCATTCATGACCCGCCACCCGTAGCGAGCTATCAGCAGGCCTCCGAAGACGGTGGCTCCGACGAGTCCGACGCGCTGGATGGTGCTCTGCAGCGCATAGCTGCGGCCGCGGGCCTCGGGTGGATAGTAGTCCGCCAACAGCGAATACCCTGGCACCGACGAGGCCGCGGACGCGGTGCTGCCGATCACGCTGGGGACCGCGAAGGACTGCAGGCCGCTGGCCCGGCTCTGGAAGAGCAGGGTGATCGAGCTGACAAGCGTGCCGATGCCGACCCAGGGCGCGCGCTTGTGGCGGTCGAGGTAGAAGGCGAAGGCGATGCCCGCGCCTACCAGCACCAACTGGACGGCGACCTGGATGCCGATCAGCTGGAGGATGGTGAAATGAAGGTCCTGGGCGATGTTGGGCCCGGCAAAGCCGACCACCTGGCCCTGGATGGCGCTGAAGAAGGCGATCCCACTGAAGATGAGCGCCGGGAGCAGCCCGTACGGCGTCCGGCGCAGCTGGGCGTAGTTCAGCAGCGAGGAACGGAAGCTGCCACCCAGGCCGAAGCGGGACTCCCCGGGGGGTGGGGCCGACGCCGGCCCACCGTCGACGGACGTCTCGCGAGCATCTACGGCGGCCTGCTCCTGCTCGCTGACGCTCATGCCGTCCGCCCGGCCGCGCTAGATGCTTCCTGCGTCTCGCCGGCCGCGGCGGCAAACAATCCGCCCTCGCCATTCGGCGCCACGACACGGCTACGGCGGCCGGGGGCGAACATCGAATCCGGGAGGTGGAAGCGTGAGCGCAGGGTCTGCAGCCCCCCGGTGGAGAGGGGCTCGGCCAGGGGTACCAGCCGAAGGTGGAGTGACTGCGGGTCGATATCCGCGAACAGGCTTGGCACGATCAGCTGGCGGCGTTCGGCGACGATACGGAAGATGCCGTCTCGCACAGATTGGAAGATCGCCACCACGCCGCCGGGAGCAAAATACAGCACCAGGATGGGCACCAGGCCCAGGACGGCGTTGGCGCCGGGGATCCCGCCGACGATCCGCGACTCACCGTTCAGCAGCGCCAGCCCGGCGAGCGCGCCGCCGATGGACGCGGCGCCCCCCACGATGGTCGTCTCAAGGAAGTACAGACTCTGGCTGACGTCGTAGGAGCCGGCGATGAGCTGTCGCTGCTGGAAGACGAATATCGCGCCCGCGAAGCCGGCCAGGCCACCGGCCAGGGCGAACGCGCCGACGCGGGTTCGAACCGCCGACACCCCCGCCGATCGAGCGTTGGCCTCGTTGTCTCGGACCCCGATAAGGATGCGGCCGAAGCGCGATTTGCGCAGGTTCAGGACCACCACCACCGCCAGGATCAGCGCCACGACGCAGAGGTAGTACATCGACCGCTCGTCGTCGAAGTCCACCAGGAAGAGCGTGGGGCGCGTCAGCGGACCCGTTGCGATCATCGGCGCGAGTTGCTCACTGAACAGGACAGACCGCACCATGGTGGCGAAGGCGAAGGTGGATGCCAGCAGGAACAGGCCCTGTACGCGCAGGGCCGGGAAGGCGAGGATGGCCGCCAGCACGGCGGTCAAGAGGGCGGCCAGTGGCACGACGAGGTAAAAGCCGAGCCCCAGCCGCTTGTTCAACAGCGCGGCGACGACCGCACCGATGGCCACCAGCGCGAACTGCCCGGCGCTGGCCTGCCCGGCCCAACCGACCAGGATCACCAGCGAGACGACGACGATCCCACCGAGCATCAGGACGGCGCCAAGCGTGAGGTCCCCGACGCCCACGAAAAAGGGATAGCTGAAGATCAGCACCACGCCGGCAGCGATGGCGAACCACTTCACCGCGCGCACGCCCAGCAGCCGGCCGATCTCGCGCGGTACCGGACGGACCTCCCGCGTGGCCTGCCAGGAAGACCCCTCGGACCCACGCGTGAGCTGGCGGCCCCCGAAGAAGAGACCCGCACTCAGCGCCAGGAAGAGGGCCACGTCCAGGTAGGGCAACCAGCTACCGTGCTGGAAGCTGACGGCCGCGTAGAGCACCCCGTAGGCGATTGATGCCAGGGTCGCTGTGAATAGGCTACGCATCCGGCCCAGGACGGCGGCGGCGATCGGCGCCAGCAGGAACTCCGGGGCGGGCTGGTATACCGAGCCAGGGGTATTGAGGAAACCCGTCAGCATCAGGCTGCTGCTGCTCAGCGCGCCCGCGATGGCCCACACCAGGACTGACAGCCAGCCCACGCTGATACCGAGGAGCGCGGCCCGCTCGGTGTTCTCTGCTGTCGCACGGATCGCCTTCCCGGTGCGTGTGGCCGCCAGGAAGTAAGCCAGCGAACCCAGGATGAGCACCGCCATAACCAGCGCGAAGGCCTGTCCAAAGCCATACTTCAGAGGGAAGCTGCCCACGGTGAATCGGAACTTCGGAAATGGAAGGAACGGCCTTATCTCGAGGCTGCCGCTTATCACCTCGGAGGTACGGGTGGCCACATCGGGCAAGCCGGGGATCCCCTGCGCCAGCCCTGCGCCGAAGTTTGAGAAAAAGCCGGCGACAAAGACCGTGGCCAGCGTGAGCACCAGGCGTGGGGCGCGCGCAAAGCGCAGCCCGAAGAGGACGTGGAACGTGATCCCCAGGACCGCGCCTCCCAGCAAGCCGGCGATGAAGGCGACGGGGAAGGGAATGCCCGGCACCAGGTAAAGCAGGTTGAAGCAGAGGACGGCTCCGAACAGGCCGATCGCCGACTGCGCGAAATTGATGATTCGGATCGAGCGGTAAACCAACACCAGGCCCGCGGCGGTGAGCGCGGTGAGCAGCCCGCCGACCACCCCGCTGAAGATGATGGACAGTGGAGTGCTGCCGCCGTGCGCCTGCGCGCTGGGAACGACGAAGGCGATCCCGACCACCACCAGGGTCGCGAAGATCGCGATCGCCGGCTCGCGCAGGCGCCGCAGCTGAGGGTTGTCCATCAGGCTCAACGCCTTGTCACTGCAGGGGCGCCACGGCGACGTGGGCGAGCTTCTCCTGGGTGTTCACGCTCCCGAAGGTCGTGTCCCCGGAGATCTGGTACACGATGGGGATGGCGCCGTACTGGGTCGCGAAGACGTAGCTCCACTGCTGGACCATGCCCGTCCGGGTCCCTTTGTTGGTGGTCACGGTCGCGGTGACCGGCCAACCATCGATGACCTCGCCACAGGCGTCTACCAGGGTCCTTCGGCCGGTGGTCTGTGCGTTGACCTCCATGGTCCACTGGTGTGTCTGGTCCACGGCGTTGAAATCCCACGAGTACGAGCCGCTGGCCACCGGCAGGGTGAACAGGAGGAGGTAACCCCCGCCGCTTCCAGGCGGGCTTGGATTGGTTGGGTTGCTGGTGTTATACGCGGCGTTGGTTTCATAGGTCGCGGTTGGCTGGAAGATGTCGACCTGACCTCCCCTGACGTCATTGCGGACGATCTGCGTGATGGCGACGCCATCCTGGGGGTCGATGTTGTTGTTGTAGAAGGCGCTGTTCTGGTTCAAGTCTGACCACGTCTTCGTACTGAACGAGGTGGTGATGGTCCCACCGGGGTTATCGGGGGCGTGGTCCGGCTGGACCATGTCGAAGGTCCAGTGATGGATCGTCTGGGAGGCGAAGGTGGCCTGCTGGTCTGGGAAGGTTTTGACGTTCTGAATGGTGCGGGTCTCGAAGTCGGAGAACGCGTTCAGAGGCACTCCCTTGCTGTCCCTGGCCACGTAGCCCGTAAGCCACTGGTACTTGCCTTCTTTCGGCGCCTTGTCGGAATCAGCACCGGCCGGCAGTTCGGCTGCGGTCCCGGGCGGAGCGGTCGGGCACACAGAAGGGGGGGCCTTACGTTTACGGAAGGTGTAGGGGTTGCTCGAAATGACGTCACCCCCAACGAAGATCGGTGGCAGCTGGACCCCGGCATCGACAGGGGCAGCGGGCCCCTGCGGGCGAGCAGGTGCGTGGACCTTGGGGGCGGTGGGCTCACCGAAGACAATGTCGGAGAGCTTGCGTTCGACGCTCAGCGCCAGGCCTCCTCCCGGTATCCCGCACCCCCCCACGAAGAGCACGATGACCACGTATAAGGGCAGGGATATAAGTCGAGAACGCATCAGGCAGCACTCCTTTCGATCGCGGTGGGGGGCATTTCCAGGGGGCCCTCGTATGAATTCTTCAGTGAGAGCCGTGAGACGAGGGCGACGAACCGGACGGTGATCGGTCGCGCCTGGGATAGGCGCTGGCGCAGCGCCCGCGAAAGCTCACGGGCGTTGGTCGCCAATTCGGGTGTGATCTCGTCACCGAGGTCGCCCCACAGCGCGCGTGTCACCAGCCACGCCAATTGCGTGTGCTCCTCATCGGGAACGAATCGGTCAACGAACATCAACGGCGTGTCGCTGATGAACCCGTATCCGAAGTCGGTGGCATGGTCGCGCCACTCCGCGTAGGCCTGGACGATCTCGGCCCGTGGCCCTTTGCGCGCAGCCTCCGCCCTGCGGCGGGCGCGACGCAGGGCCTTCACCACGACCGGGATCGCGAGGTAGATGGCGCCGACCACCAGGAGGAGAGCCAGCAGGACCAGGGCCAGCGGGCGCAACTGCTCGATCAGGGGAGGCTGCGTTGGAGTCGACTCGGGGATGAAGATCTGGACCGCGATGTCGTTGCTGGGGAGGACCGACGGGTCGGACTTCTTGGTGTTATTGCTCTGCGAGGCCTTGGCGTGCGCCGGGGTGCCGATCACAGGGATCCAGCCGAAGCCCTGGAAATAAACCTCCGGGAACGCTGTCCCGTTGGCCGGGTGAACCTCCAGGTGGTCGCCAACCTTGTCGCCATTGTCAAAACCGTAGCCGATCCGACTGGGCAGACCGATCCAGCGCGCCAGCAGCGCCTGGGTGGCAACGATCTCGTAGGGCGTGCCCTCCTTCTGGGTGATGACCTGCTGCACCCGGCTGGGTGGGATGCTCACCGGGGTGCCGACCCCGGTGGCGACAACGTTCTGGAGAACCCAGTTCCTGAGGTAGTCGAACTGCTCCCACTTGGAGGTCGTCGGCGCCTTCTTGATCAGGTCGGCCACCGCCTGCGGCTGGGCGGGAATCTGCTCGAAACGGACCAGGTCGGCGGGCACGCGCGGAGAGTTACCCAGGGCGGCCACGTCCTCGACTGACGGCGGCGCCGCGGACACCACGGTGTACTTGTACCCGTTGTGGAACTGGCCCTCCTTGAGGCGGATGTTGCCGCTGCGGGAGTCGTACTGCAGCCCCAGGCCCTTGGCCAGGATGCCCACGGTGTTCGGCAGCGTCGGAAGAACCGCGCCGGTCAGACCGCGGATCGTGAAGGTGGCCTTCTCGCCAGGCTTCAGGCTGCGATCGACGACGCCGTCGCTGGGGATGTTCTTCAGCCCGTTCTCCGCGAAGGAAGGCAGCCGCCAGTCCGTGCCATCGTAGACATCCAGCTCACCCAACACCCACGGTCCGGTGAGGCGCGAGTCCCCTACCTCGAAGAGGACCTTGTCGGTGACGGCACTGAGGGAGACGGGGTGGGGTTTCTGGGGCTGGATGGTCGGGTCGTAGAGCGGGTGCGGGAACAGCAGGCTGGACGTGGAACCGAAGTACAGCGCCACGGTGACCACCGCGAGGAAGGCCAGCCCCTTGACACCGCGCCGTATCTCGTACGAGAGAGGCAGCTTCTCATCACCACCGAGTTGCGCGCTGGCCAGGGTTCCCAGCGCCGCTCCGAAGAGAACCACCGCCAGGATCCCGCTGAGAATCTGGGTGTCCTTGCTGACGCTGATGCCCGCCACCGCGGCCAGCGGCAGGGGCAGCACCACCGCGATTGATGGCTTGCGGATCGCAACCGCCGTCCAGCCAGCGCCGAACCCGACAGCGGCGAGGATCCAGCTGGTTATCGCGATCCACCCGGGGGTGAACTCCGTCGGTGGACGAAGGATCTTGCCCGAAGCCGCCGCCGCCTGTACGTCGCCACGGAGGGTGAACAGGTGATTGAACCCGCTGGGCAGGAGCAGGACAAGCCCGATCAGGAAGACGCCGACGACGACCAGGATGTACACGAGCGCCGGCTGCTTCAGCCTCGAGGCGGCCACCGCCAGCCCAACCCCGAGCAGCCCGGCCACCGCCGCGTAGAACCTGGGCGCGACCCCGAGGAATATGCCGCCCGCCATGATGCTGGCGGGCAGCACACTGAGGGCACTGGCCACCACCATGCGCCATGGCACGGCCAGGTCCTGTACCGGGACATCGGCGGTCGCCGCCGCGAGCTCGAGGTCGGCCTCAACGTGGCCGGCCTCGGCATCGAGTTGCTCCAGCGCCCCCGCTTCTACCTGCTTGAGATCTGCCTCCGGGTCCCCGGTCACGGTGGCCATCAGCGGACCGCCCCGCCGACCTGGTTGTGCAGCGCGGTCGAAAGGTCCTGGCCGGGGTGGACGCCGACCACCTGGCAGCCCAGCGCGGCCGCCGTGCCCATGGTGCCCGCATTCTCCTCGTCCCAGAGCAGGGCCACCACGAGGATGGACACCCCGGTGTTGAGCAGCAAGCGCAGGCGCGCCGCTTCTACTTGCCCCAACCGCGGCGTGATCAGGACGTTGTGGGCGTCACGTCGCGGCGTGGTCACCAGGCGCATCAGCACGTTGGCCAGCGAGTCCCGGGTCATCTCGAGCCGCGACAGGCTGTCCAGCAGTGGCAGCTGGGATGAACCTCCCCGTAGGGAACGGGTGAGCGGCCCGCTGTTTGTCTCGCAGCGCACCTCATAGCCCTCGCGCAGGTGCTTCACACCCAGGCTGGCGGCCACCCGCACACCGGCCTCGAAGGACTCGGAGAGATCCTCGCCGTCCTTGCTGTGGGCCGCGCGGTCGGTGTCCAGGATGATGGTGATGTGGTCGGTGATGCCCTGCTCCGCCTCCCGGACCATCACCTTGCCGGTACGCGCCGTCGCGCGCCAGACTATCCTGCGGAGGTCGTCGCCCGGCTTGTATTCCCTCATGCCATAGAACTCGAGGCCGGATGGCCAGGGCTTGGAGACGGGAGGGCGGATGGGCGGATCCTCGAACTGCCGCGTCAGCGGTCGGTCGGAGACCAGCTCCACCCGGGGGTGAACCAGCAGTTCGAAGGGCTTCGCGATGACCTTCTCGCGACTGGAGAGACCCAGGGGGTCGCTGGAGACGGCCACCAGGGGCCCTACCTGGTAGACACCGCGGCGGGCGCAGCGAATGCTGTAGTTGTGCGTAACCTCCGAACCGCCACCCATCCGGGTGATCGGTACCCGCACGTTTGACCCGAGCCTCGCGGGAACTCGTTCCTCGAGCACGAAGGTGGACACCGAGCGGGTGGCGGTGAGCTTGACCTCCACGTCCATCTGTTCGCCTTCGTTGCCGCGGGGGAACAGGCCGGAGCGATCCCCCTTCAGGACCGGGGCGGTCAGCCGGGCGAGGACATAACCGAGCACCACGAAGAGAAGCGCGCCATAGGCGAAGAGGTAGATGGCGGTACCGGCCACGACCCTTGCGGCCAACCACAGGAGCACGGAGCCGATGATCGCGACCTGGCCCGCCCGGGTTATCCCGCTGCGGCGCTGGGCCGCGGCCAGCGATTGGCTGATCGCCCGCGGTGTCAGTGCCGCGCCCACCCGGTCGCCGACGGAGAGCAGGCGGCGACGCAGCCCCTGGCCCCTCAGCGCGGTCGTGCTGGCCGCGCTCATCGCGTCCCCCACAACGCAAGCGGTCCCCGCTCACAGCGCGAGGCCCCCCTACTCCGGCGCGTCCTGTTCAAATAGCCCAAAACCTCAAATCTGAATCACTGGGCACACCGACCATGGCCGGGAACCCACCCGCTGGACCTCGATCGCACCGCCTCAATCCCATGACCGCGGTGGGGAAGTTGATCCGCATTCTACGCGAAGCTTCCCCTATCGTAAACCGTCGCAACTCACGCTGACGGGACGGACGGGTTGGCGCCGAGGAACCGTTGCTGATGGCACTTGTCCTACCTCGGCGAGGCGCTGGGTGAGGGGCTGAGCAGTTCCGCCGGGCGCCCCAGGGCCGCGACGGCCGACAGGTACTGGCGCTGGGTCACGTCCACCATCACGTTTGGGTAGCGCGGCGTGTCCGAGCAGTCGGTGACCTCAAAGGCGTACTGGACCACCACGAACCACGCGCCCTGGCAGAAGACCTGCCGAACCCGGGCGCGGGTCCGCCCGTTGAAGGTAAAGATCGTCGAATCCGGGACCGTTGGATGCGGTGCGACCAAGACCCCTGCGCCGTGGGACAGGGAGAGAAGCTCGAACTGGACAAAGTCGCGCGAGTGAAATTCGTCGCTGAGCGCGAACTGCAACACCTCGACGTCCTCAGGGCCACTTGTCCAGGTCCTGGCAAAGCCGGTGCTGAACCCGTCCGCCTTGAGCTGACTAGCGGTGCGGCCGGGGTCGGCCGAAGTCGAACTCCGAGCCCGCTCCAGGGGTTGTTCCACATCAAGGGTCCGGCGCATCGCAGGCGGGCCTTCACTGACGATCAGGTTTCGCGTATCGCCGCCCTGGCCCGAGCCGGCATCGCAGGCCGCGAGAACCACGAGGGCCAGCAGCGCCGCAAGGGCCGCCGCCGTGCCCCGGAGACCACTCACAAGCACGCAGATTAGCGCGTTCGCCGCCGGGGGCGCCGGTCCGAGGCCATGTTGAGGCGATCAGCCTGAGATACTTGGGCCCATGTCGACACGCATGGGGGCACGTGCGCTGGCGGGGGTGACGATGTCGCTTTCACTGTCCGTCCTCGTCGGCGGGTGTGGGTCGGCCTCCAGGCCGGCTCCTATCAGGACCGACTACAGCTACGGGTCGGCCTTCGAGACCCCAACCCCGGCGCAGGCCAGTCCCACGGCCAACGCTGGACCGGGGGGGACGGTGATAGACGTGCAGCCCACGATCATCTATCGCCCCGGGACCCGGACGACTATTGGCAACCCCCCTCCCGGCCAGTACCCGAGCCCGAAACCGATACCGACCCGCCCATTCCTCTCCGTACACCTCGACAAGCCACAACTTCCCTACAGCACCGGGTCGCGGGACGACCCGTACGAGCAGACGATCAGCGTGGTGGCCGAGATCGACGCCGCAATCAGCGTGCTGGTCACCTACGCCGACGGCAAGACCACCCACGGGGGGTCAACGGGTGGAAGTGCGTCGGGCGGGGTCTGGAGCGACTCCTGGAAGATCGACTCCACCACCCCACAGGGCACCGCCCGTATCCTGCTCACCGCGTCGGGGAGTGAGAGGCAAACCTGGTCGGGGACCTTCGAGGTCACCGACGGCCCCCCTCACGTCGCAGGCTGAGCAGTTTGCTGCATCATCCGGCGGCCGCCGCACCCGGGAAGCGGGTCAGCGAGTATTAAGGAGAGCGGGAAGCATCCCCATGCAAAACACCATGGCGGCCACATAGCGCCGCCTCGACGCGGAACCTTTGATAAACCTCGGCGGCACTGTGGCGATCACCCCCGCTGTGACCAGGCCAGCAGTTGCTAGGTACAGGCCCGCATGCGATCCCCTTGCAGCCGGAAGCGCGAGGACGGCACAAGCAACCGCGATCGCTATATAGCTAGCACCCAGCCGAGCGTAGCTACCTCGAGTACGTTCGGCGACGGGTGGGCCGGCAGCGGACCCCGCTATTGGTCGCAGCCAGGCGGCCACGGGCTGGCGGGCGAGCAACAGCCACACACCCAGGCCAGACGCGACCAACGCTCCGGGCAGGAATACCACCGTCATCCACACAGTCCCCACTTGTGCCCTCCTTCAGCTTCTCAAATGCCGGACGCCGTGAGCCCGATCTGAGGGGCCACTCGGCTGAGGCACTCTACGATAAACCGGATGTGGTCGTCGGGGTCGACCGCGAGCTCTCTCCAGCCTTTGTCCACGTCCTCCCGCGACACGTTGCGGGCGAAGCCCTTGTCCTTGAGCTTCTTGTGCACCGAGCGCGGCTCGACCATGGTCAGGTCTTTGCCCTTGACCATCGCCACCGCCATGATGAAGCCCGAGAGTTCGTCGCAGGAGAACAGGGAGTGCTCCATGAGGCTCTCACGGAGCACGCCCACGTGGTCGTTGTGGGACTCGACGGCGTGGATCATGACGTCGGGCCAGCCCAGGTCGCGCAGGATGCGGCCGCCCGCCAGGCCGTGCTCGAACTTGTCGGGGAACTGCTCGAAGTCGAAGTCATGGATCAGCCCGACGATCCCCCAGAGCTCCTCGTCGTCCCCCGCCGTCCGCGCCAGGCCTCGCATGGCCGACTCCACCGCCAGACCGTGCTTGCGCAGGCTGTCCGACTGGACGTGCTCACAAAGGAGCCCCCACGCCGCCTCCCGGTCGTGGGGGCCGCCCTTCTCCCAACTCTTGCTCTCAGCCACTCAAGCCTCCCGCGGCAGCCGCCGCCTTTTCCCGTGCCAGCAGGTGATCGTAGATGAGCTGGCTCCATGACTCCATGTCGAGGTAGTAGATCTTCATCTCCTCGAGGGTCAGAAGCTCGCCATCAAGCTTGCCCGTCTCGCGGATGGATATCTCCGGGCGGTCGCCTGTCACCTCGAAGACCACCGCCAGGTGCACCCGGCTGACGTCGTTGCTGTCGTCATTGAGAAGGCCGACCATGCGGTGGGTCCAGTTCCCCTCATAGACCACCTCTTCCTCGAACTCCCGCCGCAGGCCTTCTATGACCGGGTCCGCTCCCGGCGCCTCAGAGAGGTCCTCGCGGTTGATGTGCCCGCCCACGCCGAGCGAGTAGAGGTGGCGGAGACGCTTCTCGGAACTCTCCTTTAAACGCTTGGTCAAAAAGTAGCGGTCCCCGTGGCGGAACACCACGTAGGGGATGACCTGCTGAAAGGCAGGGTCCTCCTCCACCTCACCGCGCTTGCGGAATTCGAACCGCGACGAGATCACATCGAGGTACCGCTCCAGGTCCGTGTCGATGAACCCGTGCCAGGCGCCGTCGGGGAAAACCTCGGCGCGCGGGACCACGAGGACCTCCTCGGTCTTCCAGTTGGCCACTAGCGCACCCGGTTGCGCAGGATCCCGATGCCCTCGACCTCGACCTCCATGACGTCGCCCTTCTGCACTGCGCTTACCCCCGCCGGGGTGCCGGTGAGGATGACGTCGTCGGGGAGCAGGGTCATGAAGCTGCTGATGTAGCTGATCAGTTTGGGGATGGCGAAGATCATCTCGGATGTGCGCGCGTCCTGGCGGACCTCGCCGTTGACTCGCATCTGCACCCGCAGGTCGGCGGGATCGAGGTCGGTGACGATCGTGGGACCAAGCGGGCAGAAGGTATCGAACCCCTTGCCACGGGTCCACTGCGGGTCGCTGAACTGGAGGTCGCGAGCGGTGACATCGTTGGCGCAGGTGTAGCCACGGACGTGGTGCATGGCCTCGTCCGCCGTGATGTCCCGGCACTTCCGCCCCATCACCACCGCCAGCTCGGCCTCATGGTGCAGGTTGGAGGTCTGCACGGGGTAGACCACCTCATCCCCGTCCCCGATCATCGAGGACGAGGGTTTGAGGAAGATCAGCGGCTCGGTGGGCAGCTCGTGGCCAAGTTCCTTGGCGTGCTCGGAGTAATTGCGGCCGACGCCGACGATCTTGCTGGGGCGAATTTCAAGCATCCGGTGATCTTAGTGGGCTTGGGACGGGGAGCCGACGCGCCGCATCATCAACTCGACGCCGGCGTTCATGTTCACCGGTTGGACCTCCACGCCGGGATGCTGCCGCGGCCAGACGCGGAGGACCTGGTCGGCGAACCCCTGCCCGACCGATTCGACTCGGTCGAAATCGAGTTCAACCTCTTTGAACTTCTCCAGTCCGGACAGCAGCCGCTTCGCTTCGGAGCGGCTGACGAAGTCACTGCCGGACTCGAACAACCTGACCCTGATCGCTGTCCGGACAAACCCATAGTCCTCATCCGTATAGCTGGCGAACACCTCCTCAAGCTTCCGCTCGGTCCTGGCGTCGATCTCGAATTCGACGATGGTTCCGCGTTCGACGGGTATCGCGCCGAAGGCAAAGTCGCCGCGCCGGTTGTCCACCGTCCAGCGCAGCCCGTTAGCCCGCAGGTCGAAGTGGTCGACGGCTCGCGATGTGAAGAAAAGACCCTCGCCGCTGTGGCGCTCAGGCTGGGTGGTGACCTTGCCCTTCGTCAACTCTGCCAGTGCGGCCTGGTGGTCCGGTAGGCCGCGGTCACTCCGAACCGTCTCGAAAGCGCCGATTCCATCGTCAGCGATCCGGGCGCGCAGGGTTCCCGGCCCGGGCCACCAGGTGACCGTCGCGTGGCTCCCACCAGAGTGATCGATGGCGTTGTTCAGCATCTCGGTGAAGGCGTATGGCGCGATCCGGAGGGCCTGGCGCGTGGCGCCGCGCGTCGGAGCATCATCCAGCAGTTGACGCCACACCTCGTCTTCCCGCAGTCCGTCGAGGGGGAGCACGCGGGTCAGCGGCAACCCCTCACGCCGGTGCGCAAATGCGGCTGCTGCTTGCTCCTCGTCAAACAAGCGGTGGCCCCCTGCCGTTGTTCGGTGTGGCAGCCTGCCGGCATCAGCGAGCTTTCGCACCAGGCTCACCGAAACGCCCAGCGATGCGGCCAGGTCGCCGATGCGGACCCAGCGTACAGATTTGCTGTCCAAAACTACACTCCACGGGCCAACTGCGACCCCTTATGCCATTAGAAGTATAGATTACGTGGCGTCAATCTACACCCGCAGATGACTCACCGTGTCGCTGCTGCCCGCACCCTAACCACGTCCCCTACCACGTTGGTAACCCACAGGTCGCCGGAAGGGTCGAGGGTCACCGTGGTGGCATCCTGCTTCAGCTGTTTCGTCACCGCGCCGCTGGCGGCGTCGATTCGTTGCAAGTGCATCCCTGTAATCCAGACCCCGTCGCCATCCACGGCCATCGAATCCACACCGTCGCGGCCCTCCTTGGGCCCGACGGGAAAGCGGTCCGCGACCGCGTTGGTCGCCGGGTCGATGCGCACCACGTCGCCCTGGATGTCCTCTTTGATGAAGATGCCACCCGGTGTGGCCAGGATCGGCAGCGGGCCGCGGTCGAGGGGGATGAAGGCAAGAATCTTATGGCTGGCCACGTCGATCCGGGTCACCCCTTCGTGCGAGCGGTTCACCACCCAGGCGGAGCCGCCCTCCACGGCGACCGCCGCCGGGCCGGCAGCCAGCCCACGGATGACTCCTACCAGGCGGTTGGTGGCGATGTCCACGTGGGCCACCGCACCGTGTTCGTAGTCAGTCACCCAGATCGAGTTCGGCCCGGCGCCCATGGCAAATGGACTCAACTCCAGCGGGATCGTCGCGGTCACCTTCCTGGTGGCCGGGTCGATACGCAGCAGGGAACGCTCCTCATCGCGGGTCGCCCAAAGGCTGCCGGCGGCGAAGAGGATTGCGCTGGGCACATCGCACCGGCGGGTTATGAAGGACCCGTCTGGCATCCCGTGGACGTCGTACGGCTCACACCCCTGCGAGCGACGTGCACCCGTGTCGCCGACCTTGAACGTCCGCGCGACCCGGTTAGTGTGCGGATCTATCTGAGAAATCGTGCCGTCGCCTGAGTTGCCCACCCACGCATAACCGCCGCCCAACACCACCTGGGTGGCGTCCCGCCCGACAGGGATAACCGCGACTTGCTCAGCCGTCAGCGGCGGCGCCAGCCGGAGAACCGGCGTGGCGCCAACACCACCCGCATTGCCGCAGGACGCCAGCGTCAGGCCCAGGACGACCTGCCGCACCCATGACCGGCGCTTCAGCGCGTTGGCTCCATGTGAATCTGCCGCCATTGTCGCCGACCCGCGTTCGTTGTACGGTTAGCACACGGCAGGATCCGCTGTCGGATACGGGGGTGTTCCGGGATGCTTGCCGTTGGGGAATTGAGCTGGTTGCTCGCCACGCCGGTTGCGCACCGCGTCCAGGCCGTTTTCCTTTTCCTCGTTGGTTCCATCTACCTGGTCCGCGGTTTATCAGAAGTGAGATTCGGTCGGGCCTGGTTAGAACTATCTCTGTTTGGCGCCAGGCACCGGGCCCGCGCCCATCTCCATGGGGCCTCCGTCGCCTGTTTGGGTGTGGGGCTGCTGTTCGGTGCGTTCACCAACAGCCCAGGGGCAGCCGACTCCGACCCTGTCGCGCTGTGGACCGGGGTCACCGCGTACCTCGCGGCCGGCGGGCTCTGGGCCGTCCGACGCCGGCTCATCCGCCGGGATCGCAACACGAGGATGGCCTACGGGGCGACGCCGTGACAATGCTCACCCAACTGAGCGCCGTTGGCGCCACGGCGCCGCAATTGCTAGCTGGCCTGCGCCGGGCGCTGTGGATCATGCTGCTTTTCAACTTCGCATTTTCCACCCGGGTCGGAGTCCTTGTGTTCGCCGTCGCCGCTTGGGTCCCGCAGCGGTTCGCCAATCGACCGCGGCTCCGGGGCCCGTACAGGCTCCAGGGTGCCGTGGCGATGATTCAAGGTGTCGGCTCCGGCGTACTGTGGCTCGCGCAATTCGGGAGTCCATCACCCCTTACCCGCCTCGCGTTTGATGCGACGGCGCTGGGCCTGTTCCTTATAGCGGCCGCCCTGTCCGCCGCCATGCTCGTGGGCATGATCCGCGCGCAGAAGGAAACCACCCTCAGCACAGCCTGACCTCAGAGGACCGCGTTAGCCTCGATCCGCGCTGCTCGCGATTTGACCAGGCCGTACTCGAAAGCGTCGGCAAGGGCCAGCCAGGAAGCCTCGATGATGTTGGTGCTGCACCCCACCGTGCTCCAGCGGCGGTGGTGGTCACCGGACTCGATCAGCACCCGGACCCCCGCCGCGGTGGCGTCCGACCCGTTGATCACGCGGACCTTGTAGTCATGCAGGCGGATCGCGTCGATCTCGGGGTAGTGCGGCAGGAGCGCCTTGCGCAGCGCGGCGTCAAGGGCGTTCACGGGCCCGTTGCCCTCCCCGGCGGTGTGCATCACCTGGTCGGCGACCCGGATCTTTACCGTCGCCTCTGACACCATCGCGTTGCCCTCTCGCTGCTCCACCAGGGCGATCATGTCGATGAGCTCGAAGCTCGCGCTCTCGCCGCGGGCACGGTGGATGACCATCTCGAAGGAAGCATCGGCCCCCTCGAAGGAGTAGCCACGGTGCTCCATCTCCTTGACCTGGTCGGCCAGGCGGCGGGCCAGCTCCCGGTCCCCCTCCAGGTCGATGCCGAACTCCTGGGCCTTGAACATGACGTTGCCGCGACCCGCCTGGTCGGAGACCACGATGCGGCTGCGGTTGCCCACCAGCTCGGGGTCGATGTGCTGGTAGGTATAGCTGGCCTTCATCATCGCGTCCACGTGCTGACCGCCCTTGTGGGTGAAGCTCCCCTCCCCCACGAACGGGGCGAACGGGTTGGGCGCCTGGTTGGCGACCTCGTCGATGTACTGCGATGTCTCCGCCAGGCGCCGAAGGCTTTCTTCGGAGACCACCGCGCGGCCCATCTTCAGCTGCAGGTTGGGGATGATCGTGGTCATGTTGGCATTGCCGGCGCGCTCGCCGTAGCCGTTCATGCAGCCCTGGACCTGGACCGCCCCAGCGCGGACCGCGGCGAGGGTGTTGGCGACCCCCACGCCGGAGTCGTCATGAGTGTGGATACCGACGACCTCCCCGAAGCGCGCCACCACGGCGCCAACGGTGTCCGCGATGGTGTCCGGGAGGGTGCCGCCATTGGTGTCGCAGAGGACCACCCGCGTGGCGCCGGCGCTGAGCGCGGCGTCCAGGCAGCCCAGGGCATAGTCCGGGTCGGAGCCGTAGCCGTCGAAGAAGTGCTCGGCGTCGTACATCGCGGTCCTGCCGTGCGCCGCGAGGAACTCCATCGAGTCCCTGATCATGGCCAGGTTCTCTTCCAGCTCGGTGCGAATGACGTCCCGGACCTGGCGGTCCCAGCTCTTCCCCACCAGGGTGACCACCGGGGTTTCGGCCTCGACCAGATGACGGAGCTGGATGTCGTCGCCGGCGGCCACCCCCGGCCGCCGCGTTGAGCCAAAGGCCGCCAGGCGGGCGTGCCGCAGCTTCACCCCCTTCATCTCGGCGAAGAATTCGATGTCCTTGGGGTTGGACCCCGGCCATCCGCCCTCTATATAGGTGACCCCGAGCTCATCCAGCTTCTCGACGATGCGCAGTTTGTCCGAGACCGAGAAGGAGATGCCGGGTCCCTGGGCGCCGTCCCGCAGGGTGACGTCGTAGAGCTCGATCAAACTGTGACCGCGTCCGCGCTGTAGGAGAGTGATCGCAGCACAGCGTCAGCGACCTCTGCTGTCGACGCCGATCCCCCCAGGTCCGCGGTGAGCGTGCCCTCCTGGACGACGCTGTCCACGGCCGCCTCGACCGCGTCCGCCATCTCCGGCATCTGGAGTGAGAGACGCAGCATCATCGCCACGCAGAGAATGGCGCCAAGCGGGTTGGCGGCACCCTTCCCGGCGATGTCGGGGGCGCTCCCGTGGATGGGCTCGTACAGACCGGGGTCGCCAGCTTCGCCAAGACTGGCCGAGGGAAGCATGCCAAGCGAACCGGTCAGCATGGCCGCCTCGTCGGTGAGGATGTCGCCGAAAAGGTTCTCCGTGACCACCACGTCAAAGGCGCGGGGGTCGCGGATCAGACGCATGGCGCAGGCATCGACCAGCTGGTGCTCGAGCTCCACGTCCGGGTACTCGGCGGCCAGCTCGGTGACGACGTCACGCCAGAGCCGCGAGCTGACCAGCACGTTCTGCTTGTCCACGGAGGTCAGCTTGCGGCGGCGGCCACGCGCCAGCTCGAAGGCGACGCGGGTGACCCGCTCGATCTCGGCGCGGGTGTAGACCATGCTGTCTCGCGCGGTCTCGAACGGGCCGCTGCCCTCCCGCCCGCGGGGCAGGCCGAAATACACCCCACCGGTCAGCTCACGGACGACGAGCATGTCGACGCCCTCGATCACCTCCGGCTTCAGGGTCGAGCGCTGCGCCAGCGCGGGGTGGACCCTGACGGGCCGCAGGTTGGCGAAGACGCCGAGTTCCTTGCGCAGCCGCAGCAACCCCGACTCACAGCGCATGTCGCCCGCGAGGTGGTCCCAGCGCGGGCCGCCGACAGCTCCCAGCAGCACCGCGTCGGAGCGCCGGCAGGCGTCGACGGTCTCGTCCGAGAGGGGTCGCCCCTCGGATTCGATGGCGGCGCCGCCGATCAGGCGCTGCTCGACCTGCAGTTCCACCCCGGCGCGCTCGCAACTTCGCTCCAGGACCGCCAGGGCATGCTCGGTGACCTCGGGTCCAATACCGTCCCCGGGCAGGACTACGATGCGGCGCGCGGTCACCGGGGGATCGGTGCGGGCATTGCCTCCGGCCCGCGGGCGGCGTCGGGAAGCCAGGACGGGCGTGCCGCCTCAAAAGCGCTGATGGCATCCGCCTTCTGGTTGGTCAGGCCGATGTCGTCGAGCCCCTCGAGCAGGCAGTGGCGGGAGAATTCGTCGACCTCGAAGCCGTATGTGAGCTCACCCATGGTGACCGTGCGAGCGTCCAGGTCGATGGTCACCTCGACACCGGGCTCCTCCTCCGCGCGCTCGGCCAGCAGCGCCACCGTCTCTTCGGGAAGCACCACCGGTAGCAGGCCGCCCTTGAGGGCATTGCCGTTGAAGATATCGGCGAAGGACGGCGCGATCACCGCGCGGATGCCGAAGTTCTCCAGCGCCCAGACGGCGTGCTCCCGGCTCGAGCCCGAACCGAAATTGCGCCCGCCGACCAGTACCCTCGCGTTGCGGTACGGCTCGCGGTTGAGTACGAAATCGGGCTTCTCCTTTCCCTCGGTGTCATATCGCCAGTCGTTGAACAGAAACGGCCCGTAGCCCGTTCGCTCGATGCGCTTCAGGAACTGCTTGGGGATGATCTGGTCGGTGTCGATATTGGCCTGCATCAGCGGCGCCACCACCCCGGTCTCCTGGCGGAACGGCTTCACGCCGGCACCAGGGAGGCGAGCTTGCGGACGTCCACGAAATGGCCCTCGATCGCGGCCGCCGCGGCCATCGCGGGGCTGACCAGGTGGGTCCGCCCTCCCCTCCCCTGCCGGCCCTCAAAGTTGCGGTTGGACGTCGAGGCGCAGCGCTCCCCCGGCTGCAGGATGTCGGGGTTCATCCCCAGGCACATCGAGCACCCCGCCTCCCGCCACTCAAACCCGGCATCGCGGAAGACGACGTCCAGGCCCTC